>JAZQYT010000170.1:0-11492 GCA_045633665.1 Eubacteriales bacterium
GTGGAAGGGGATCGCGCAACAGTTACCTCAAATCAAGGACTTACGTACACCGCCACCGGTTTTACGGCAGTCAACGGTGACAGCTTTGCCGTAACCGAGGCCTTGGAGATCGCATTTGCAAAGGATATGCTTGCGGATGCGTTCAATCGCTTTTCTCTGATCTACAGCGCGTCCGCCCCCATGCACGTGTTTGTGACCTATCTCAACACAAGTGACAGGGAGCTGACCGAGGATTATTATCTGGAGCAGGGCGAGGGCGAATTTTCGGGGCTGATCAAGGGGTATCTTGAAAAACGGGACGGCCATAGCGTGATTGCCATCCGCGTCGAGCCGTGCAAGAAGCAGCCTGCGGAGTTTGCCTTGTATGGCGTGAGTACCGAGGTCCTTCCCGTATATATCAAGTCTGAAGAAGATACCACCTACTTTATTGACAACGGCCGCTTTAAGCTGGGCGTGGATATGGGATGGGGCGGTACCATCAACTATATCGAGGATATGACGCATAAGGAGCCGGATCTTGTCAATCTAGTCAATAAATTCGATACGGGACGTCTGATCCAGCAATCCTACTACGGAACGGGTGCGATCGAGGGCGTGTTTGAGTGGGGCAGCTTCAACGATTCGGAACAATGGCCCTATAACCCCGTACAGGGCGGCGATAAGGGGCTTGTGGCCAGCCGCCTGATCGACGTACAGGTGGGCGAGAACTACGTATACATCAAGGCACAGCCCATGGACTGGGGTAAGGTCGGGTATATGACGCCCAGCTATATGGAAAACACCTACATCCTGGAGAAGGACTATATCCGCGTGGACAACCGCTTCGTGGATTATTCGGGCTGGGAGCATCCCTTTACCGGCCAGGAGCTGCCCGCGCTCTACACGGTCAGCTACCTCGATACCTTTATCTGGTATAACGGCACAAAGCCCTGGACGGGGGATAGTGTTTCGGTACGTGACGACCTGCCGTTCTGGGGAGATCCCAAGTACGTGGGCGACTGCATCTATTATCTGCGCGAGAATAATACCGAGACCTGGTGCGCATGGGTCAATACCGACGATGATTTTGGCCTTGGCCTTTACGTGCCGGGCGTGGATCGCCTCAAGGCGGGCAGATACCAATATAACGCATCCAAGGATCCGGATGACCTTGCAACCAGCTACGTAGCACCTTATAATACTATGCAGCTTGTCGCATACGAGCCGCTGGAGTACAGCTATCTGCTGACTACGGGAACGGCCGAGCAGATCCGCGCTACCTTTACGGCACAAAAGGATTTTTCCGACAATGCATCCCTGCATGAGCATTATATTTCCTCAAGATTGCCCGACGCTTCGATGGATATGGCCAATATTGATTTTTCAATCGAGGGCAACGAGATCGCGTTCATGGATGAGCATAACGCTGCCGTGGAATACGATAAGGAGCAAAAAGCAGCCAAGCTGACGACGATGGACAGCGATCCTTATATGTATCTGAATTATATCCTGTCCGAAAAAGAGTGCTTTACCGAGGACTACAGCGCAATCGAGATCGAGTATATGATCCCCACCACCAATTCAAGCAGCTCTTACGGCATGCAGCTGTTCACCTGCACGGGCGAGCAGACCTCGGCAACAGGCACCATGGTGCTCAACGGTACGCTGATCGTGGACGGACAGTATCATACGCTGACGCTGGATCTGACCGGCTGCGCCTTCTGGCAGGGCAAGATCCACCAGCTCAGATTGGATTTCTTCAATGCAGCTGCAAAAGGTGATGCGATCTATCTCAAATCCTTCAAGCTGATCGAGGGCAACGGCAGCGGTCTGCCGCCCATTGATCTGAACGGCGAGCCCAGACTGGAGTTTATCGCACCCGAATATCTGGTATTTTTGCATAATCCGAACGGCACGCTGGTTGATTACAGCGCAGAGATGCAGGCTGCCGAGCTGAAGGTTGCCGATCCTGCGGACGTGTTTATTTCGATCCCCTTCGCCTCCTTTGGCGTAGAGATCTCGGCCGATACCTATAAAACGCTGGTGATCGATTACGTCATCCCCGCAAACAGCAGCAGAAATACCTACGAGGCGGATATTTTTCTGTGCGCAGGCAGCCTGACCTCAGCCTCGGGCGACGCACGCGTGCGCGTGAGCGGCTTTGTTGCGGACGGTGAGAAGCATACCATGGAGATCGACCTTTCCGGCCTTGCCTTCTGGTCGGGTACCATCAATATGATCCGTATCGACTACTTCGATAAATGCGCCGCAGGCGACGTGTTCTACCTGGCCGCTATCGGGCTGGAAGAGTAAATTTTGACTTGTAGGGACCGGCGTCCCCGACGGTCCATTCCCAAATACAAAGAGCCGCCCTCGGGCGGCTCATTACTACGTAATGGAATAAGCATATCTGGTTGCAACAGCACTCTTGCACAAATTCATCTTGGTAAATTTATGCAAATCTCCAAACATGAAAAAATCCCGGTTTTGCGCTTGCAAAATCGGGATTTTTTGGGTATTATATAATTGTAAAAATGCGGCTATGCCACGAAAAAATTTTCCTATACGGAGGACTGAAAAATGAAAAAGGTCAGAATTGGTATTATCGGTTGCGGCGGTATTGCGAACGGCAAGCACATGCCCTCGCTCTCTAAGCTGCCGAATGTGGAAATGGTTGCTTTCTGTGACATCATCGAGCAGAGAGCCATCGATGCAAAGGCGAAGTACGGCACGCCCGACGCGCTGGTCTGCACCGACTACAAGGAGCTGCTGGCGGATGCGACCATCGACGTCGTACACGTCTGCACCCCCAACCGCTCCCACTCCTTTATCACGGTGGATGCGCTGGAGAGCGGCAAGCACGTCATGTGCGAAAAGCCCATGGCCATCAACTCTGCAGAGGCAAAGAAGATGCTGGACGCTGCAGAGCGCACGGGCAAGAAGCTGACCATCGGCTATCAGAGCCGTCAGTCCGCGGGCGCGCAGTACCTCAAAAAGGAAGCCGAGGATGGCACGTTCGGTGACATTTACTACGCAAAGGCAACTGCGCTGCGTCGCAGAGCCGTTCCCACCTGGGGCGTATTCCTGAACGAATACGAGCAGGGCGGCGGCCCCCTGATCGATATCGGTACGCACTCGCTCGACCTGACGCTGTGGCTCATGGACAACTACAAGCCCAAGTATTGCGTAGGTACGTCCTATCACAAGCTCAACAAGGACACCAACCAGGGCAACGCATGGGGCGACTGGGATCCCGAAAAGTTCACGGTTGAGGACAGCGCATTCGGCTTTATCGTCATGGAAAACGGTGCAACCATCAACCTGGAGTCCGCATGGGCGCTCAACATGATCGACGTGCGCGAGGCTACCACGCTGATCTGCGGCACCAAGGCAGGCGGTGACTTGTACGACGGTGTGCGCATCAACGGCATCCGTAATAACAGCCAGTATATCCTGCGTCCCACGCTCAATCCCAAGGGCGCTGCCTTCTATGAGGGCGTCAACACCGGTGATCCCGCTGCCATGGAGGCTGCACAGTGGATCAATGCCGTTGTCAACGACACCGATCCCTGCGTGCTTCCCGAGCAGGCATACACGGTCACCAGAATTCTCGAGGGCATTTACGAGTCCGCAAAGACCGGCAAGCCTTACTACTTTGACTAAGCGAGGAATTGAACATGAAAATCAGCGTACTTGCAAATTTGTACGGAGATAAGTCCTTGGACGAGGCGCTTGCGATCATCACAAGCCTTGGCGTGCATACGGTTGAGCTTGGGGCGGGCGGTTATCCCGGCAAGGCACATTGCAATCCCGCAGAGCTTTTGGCAGATCCCGCAAAATACGATGCGTTTATCGCAACGCTGAAAAAATACGACGTCAGCGTATGCGCGCTGGCATGCCACGGCAATGCCGTGCATCCCGATCCCGAAATTGCAGCATCCTTTGATAAGGACTTCCGTGAGGCCGTGCTGTTGGCAGAGAAGATGGGCATTGATTCCGTCATCACCCTCGCGGGCTGCCCCGGTGACGCACCCGGCGCAACCTATCCCAACTGGGTGACCTGCCCCTGGCCGGACGATTTCCTCAAAATTCTGGAATGGCAGTGGAACGAGGTGCTGATCCCTTACTGGAAGGAAGCAGGCGCGTTTGCCCTGGCGCATGGCGTGACGCATATCGCGTTTGAGATGCACCCCGGCTTCTGCGTATATAATCCCGAAACGCTGCTCAAGCTGCGTGCGGCGGTTGGCGACGTGATCGGAGCAAACTTCGATCCCTCGCACCTGATCTGGCAGGGCATGGATCCCGTTGCAGCCATTCGTGAGCTGCAGGGCGCGATCTACCATTTCCACGCAAAGGATACGAAGATCGATGCCATCAACGTGGCCAAGAACGGTGTGCTTGACACCAAGCATTACGGTGACGAGATCCACCGTGCATGGATCTTCCGCACGGTCGGCTACGGCAACGGTGAGACCTATTGGAGAGATATGGTATCCAACCTGCGCCTTGTCGGCTATGACCGCGTGCTGTCCATCGAGCATGAGGATAGCCTGATGACCATTGACGAAGGCCTTGCAAAGGCTGTTGCATTCTTAAAGGATATCTGCATCTACGAGGAAAAGCCCACCACCATGAGCTGGGCGTGATGCGCGACAGATCACCGCGCACCTGCCGCATGGCGGGTGCGCGGTTGTATTTCATCTTTAGCGAGTAGTAATGAGGAAGGAACATGATTGTGTACTACGTTTACATATTGACAAACAAAAAAAGTACGGTCATGTACGTGGGTGTAACGAATGACCTTCAACGTCGAATACGCGAGCATAAAGAAGAGCAAATCGAGGGCTTTACCAAAAGGTATCACGTTCACAAGCTTGTATATTACGAAGAGTTTCACGAAGTGAATGATGCAATCGCGCGGGAGAAGCAATTGAAGGGCTGGTCGCGCGAAAAAAAGAACACACTTATAGCAACGCAAAATCCGGACTTGGACGATTGGTACGACGGCTTTTTATAATCGTCACCTCAAAGTATCATCCTGAGCTATCGCTTGTCGATAGCGCAATCGAACCTGACCAAAGGAGGACGCACCTGCCGTCTTGTGTCATCCTGAGCGAGGGAGCGGAGCGACCGAGTCGAACCCGGAGGGCGCAAGTGCGATAGCACGCAGCGGGATCTCGAAAGGGTTTGCTCAACGCAAAACAAAAGTGAAGAGGTTGTAAAAACCGTTCGGAGATCCTCAAACCGCCCCTCCCGAGATCCGACCGCTTTGCGGTCGCCCTGCGCTACGCTTGGGTTTCGACTGCGCTATCGACAAGCGATAGCTGCGCTCAAGATGACACGGGAGGGGATCTGCCGTCCTGCGTCATCCTGAGCAAAGAACACCATCCGTGTCATCCTGAGCGAGGGAGCGGAGCGACCGAGTCGAACCCGGAGGGCGCAAGTGCGATAGCACGCAGCGGGATCTCGAAAGGGTTTGCTCAACGCCCCCCGACAAATATCGATTTTTTTAAACAAGAAGCAAAAATCTTTTCAGTTCGTGCAATAAAAAATGCAGATGGTGCAAAGGGTATTGCAAAATTTTTCAAGCGCGAATATAATGTAAGCACAGGGATAATGTTCCCAAAAATTTTTGATTTTAAGGAGAATTAAAACAATGAGAAACAACAAGGGCTTCTCTCTCGTAGAGCTGATCGTTGTAATTGCCATTATGGCAATCCTGGCCGCTGTGGCTATCCCCACTTTCGCAACCTTTATCGATAAGGCTAACATTTCTTCTGATGTAAGCTTTGTTAACGACCTTACTTATGCTGCTGAGCTTGCTCACGCTGCTTCTGGCAAGGATGTAACCGATGTTCAGGTTTCTATTGCTGCTGATGGTACGATTAGTGCTTCTTACAAGGTCGGTGATGTTACCGTAACCATTACTAAGAATGCTCAAACTGGTAAATATGATGCAACCGATAGCGTAGACGCTAATGATGATGTAGCAAATGCTGCTGCTGATACTGTTAAGGCTGTTGACTGGACTTACAAGTTTAAGGAATATGATAATTCCAAGAGTGCTTGGAAGCTGTCTGATGATGGTAAGACTCTCGTTGAGGCTACTAGCAACTAATTAAAATTACATACCCCGAGAATCCAATCTGATTCGTAGATCGACGGATTCCCACGGATACAGCGAAGGCCCAACGGGGAAGACCGTTGCGGTTTTCGCTGTGTTTTGCGTAAAAAAGAAACACAAAAATCGAAATATTTACGGACAAGTTCCGAAAATATATACATTTTTTTAAGGAGAAACGATTATTATGAAAAACAATAAAGGCTTTTCGCTGGTTGAATTGATCGTCGTTATCGCGATCATGGCAATCCTGGCGGCTGTCGCTGTTCTGGGTATCAGCATGTATATTCCTAAGGCACAGCAGGCTGGTGATGAACAGACCATCAACGATGTAATGGATGCAATGACACTGTATTACTACAGTAACCCCAACGAGTTCACCGGTGGTTACGTTGTTCTGGGTCTGAAGGGTTCTGATAAGACCACTGCTGACACTGCTTTTGGTGAAGAAGCAATGAAAGCAGCTTTCGGCGATGATTGGAAGAATAAAGTGTTCTTGCAGTATGAGGAATGGAATAGTGAGTACACTGATTCCTCTTTTAGTGGTAATGAGGCTGCCTTGATGGGCAAGGTTGAAGGTTTGACTGATGTGCTTAGTGACACTATCCAGAATTATCCTACTTTGGTTGGCGAAAATTTTGAGAGTTTTATGTCTTCTGAACTTGGTTTTTCCGAAGAGGATATTACTGAGAAACCCAATAAGGTTGCAGACGCAGCAGTTTTGTATGTCGCAAATGGCACACAGAATGTAAATAAAGCAGACTTTGTTAATGTTGTTTCAAATTCTGCTAATGCAGATAGCCCTATGGATTTGGTTAATGATTTGCAGCCGCTTTATGGTGGTAGTACCGTTATGACCGCTGCTGCCACATATGCAATGCTGACTGGTTATGCGGAGTATCTTGGCAAGGGCGATCAGGTGCAGGATTTAAATATGCAAAATGTTGATCCCACTAAACCTGAAGAAGTCTTTAATGCGGTATACGGTCCTTTTGCAGACCTTTTCCCCGAAGATGCTGAAGACCCTATGGCGGATTGGAAGAAGTATTGTGAAGAGCAGGCCGGTAAAGATGCTGCTGCGTTTGTTGATGTTATGGGCACTGTAAGTAATTCGAAGAATCAGATAGTGGACAATCTTGGCACAGATGATTGCTTTAGTTCTGATGAGTTGAAAAAGTTGTATAATGCCTATAGTGCTGGAGGAGTCATAATTATTGCTGAAGTTCAAGAAGATGGCACCTTTGTTGTATATTCTACAGGGAAAGCGGAGTAAACGCCTACTACTCATTCAATCGTTCTCTGTCATATTGTGTACAGAGAGAAGACATATCAAATGGAGGATTTAGATGAACAGATTTATGCGTAATATTATCCAACACTGTCCCCGGTTATTGGTGGCTCTTCTGTGCATTGGGATGCTCCTTGTAGGAATGCTATCAATACCTGTAATGGCGGTAGATGTTTCGGGACATGGTGTCGAAGGTTTGACGGTTAGTTATGTAGACACCTCTGCCGATACAAGTAATTATGCTGCCAAGGCATGGTCATCTTCTACTAATGCCCTAAGCTGGTCTGATACAACAAGTTCTAAATGGTCGTTGTTTGGAGGTACGAAGTATTACTATAAAGCAACTACTTTGACTCTGACAAACAACTCTGGAACAGCGAAAACTCTAAGCTTTAACTATTCTGTAACGCTTAATGATGGAGCTGTTAAGATAGGTTCAACAGCTTACAGCGGTAGCGGAGAGTATTCTGTATTTCTTGATAATAACGAATCGATAACCATCACTACACAAACCTCAAACAGTGCCAAGAATACGACAACGGTGTCGTTAACAAACTTGAAACTGGCTATAGAAGAAGTAGAGGTTACTTTTGTTGCTCCGGATGCTGCTCTGGGTGCATACACAGTGGACGGTGTAAGCATTACATCTGAAACAAAAATTAGCAATCTGTCCACTAAAACATATGCTTTGAGCGCTACTCCGACAACAAACTATATTTTTGTTGGTTGGTACGTGGATGGCGTGCTTCAATCTACAGAAAAATCACTTTCTGCGATTGCTTTTGCGAAGCAGTGTACCGTTGCTCCGGCATTTGCGGTGGATCCTTTGTATGATATTGTTACTGCTACCGGTGATAAATCGAAGGATGAGCTGATTTCGATTAATTCTCGTTATCATCATGATTCGAACAGTGCATTAGCGACCACACAATCGAGTGGCGAAAGTATCTGCTTTTATTCTGTTGGTGTAGTAACAGGAGTAGAAGGAGACTTTGATACTCAATATGTGCCTACCCTTCAATGGACTCAAAGTGGATCTGGTGTTACTGTTTCTAAGAGCGGAACAGCACAGGGAGAGTGGTCAAAAGCGAGTAACAGTTGGAGTTATGCTAACATGATTTCTGATGTGATCAGGATATATGCAAAAGAAGATTGCATCATCAGCTTTGATTATAACATAACATCTTCAGGTGGAAATCAGACTAATACGACTATTCTGCGCTTGTATGAATCCAAGGCTAGTAATGTGAGTTTTAGCACAGTGTATAATAGCGGGACTAAATACACAGATAACAGTGGAAGCATAGAGTATACCCTCGCCCAGGGACAATATCTATATATCTTCACAAGTGGTCGCTCTACGAACAAAGAGTTCAAAGCGGGTGGATATGGCAGTATGAACTTTAGTCATACAGCCACCATATCCAACTTCACTGTGGGCTATAACGATATGGCATATACACAAAGTACAACATTTCAGGACAATGTGGGTAATGCACTGCCAGGTGGTAGTCTTGCTGTAGGCGCAGAATCCTTTAGCGCAACTGCGAGTGGTGTAATTGAAGGCCTTACATATCCTGCAGGTCAGACTATGACCTTGTCTGTGAAGACTGCTCCGAAGAACTATAAGTTGTTAGGATGGGATGTAAATGGCACATTGGTATGTGATACCAAGTATGAATATACATTGACAGAGGATACCACCATAAACCCGATTTTTATTCCCAATGCAGTAACCTTTGATGCAACAGTGGGTACATATCAGTATCTAAATACAAGTGGTGCTACCGTGGATCTCAATGGTCAATATGTGGCAAGAAATGCTGATGCGACGGAATTCTATACGTCTTTGCAAGCGGCTTTTGATGCAACTGATGAGGTAGTTCTTTTGGGAAGTATGACAATCAATGGGGATTTCACTATTCCTGCAGACAAAGTGCTGATCGTTCCTTGTGCTATGATTACCGTGAGTGCCAAGGATGATAATGGGCAATATGTTCCTTTGACCAGTTCTGGTAGTGGTAACTATGCAACGTTGACAGTAAATGGAAACATATCTGTAAATGGTACACTGTTGGTAAGTGGGCATCAAAGTGCATCTTCGGGAGCATCTTCGGGAGCTTACTCTACAATGAATGTTTCGGGCACCATCACAGTCAATTCAGGTGCTACATTGTATGGATATGGTTTAGTCAAGGGTAGTGGAGTGATTTACGCTAAATCCGAAGCCAAGGTTCACGAGCTTTGTGAAGTAAAGGGCATGCCGCACCCGCAGACACTGCTCAACATTGTCAATGATGCTTCCAATAGCCATCTTATGCCTTTTAGTACTTATTTTGTTAACTCGATCGAGGCAAAGGTTGTGTATAGTGCAGGTGCTACACTGGACGGACATTTTGCGCTTTCCTATGATACTGTCACCTTAGGTTCTCTGCCATTGATTTCGGACACCTCTGCGTTCTTTTTGCTGAAATCAGGAACAATGACAAAATATTTTGATGCAACGAGCAAACAAATCGTTCTTCAAATAGATGAAGGTGCAGTGGCGGAATCAGGAGAAGTTTCGCTTGAATTGGCTGTCCGTTTTTCCGGAGTGCCGTATAATGCTACACTTAACACTAAGGATTACATCGTTCCGCTGTGTTCTGGTTATAAAGTCCGAGTTGCCGGACAATGTACCCTCAAGCATGATTTCAAGTTTTTACCCGGTGCTGTGATGGATATTACTTCCACAGGCACGCTGATCATTGATGAATCTGCCAGTGTGATTTTCTATCGCTTGAACGATTACGACTATCGTGCCAATAAGAGTACTGAGACGACGACTGCGTACGGTTTCTGCGTCAGCGGTTATCCTGTCAATATGAGCCGATACAGCAATTTCACTAAGGCCAATGTTGGTAGTGCTAAGCTGAACGTTGACGGTACACTGATTGCGAATGGCGGCTTATTTGTCACTAATTCGCCGATTGCCGAATATACTGATCCGGATACGGCATATGCTTACAGAAATTATCAATATTATGATAATGGCTATAACTTCCTGACCGGTACCGGTAGAATCGAAATGGGATCTCGCACTAATGCGCTGGAGTATATTTACGAAAACCTTACCTTTAGCCAGGACAGAGATCTTCATTTGGCTGAAGTTTCCGTTGTTCCTATGATGGGTTTGGTGGCTGGCGCTGATAATGCGAATGACCCGGCTCAATACGAATCTCTTTCCGGAACAGTTAAGGGCTTTATCAATGATAACGAAGTGAACGTTTGGAGTGCTGACCCCTGCGCTGCAGGGCACACCGAATCGGAGGCTGTGATTGAAAACGAAACCCCTGCAACCTGTGGAACAGCCGGCTCTTATGATTTGGTTGTCTACTGTTCTGTTTGCGGCGACGAAATCAGCCGCACGACCGAGACCGTTGATGCAACCGGTGAGCATGACTGGATAGACGCAGACTGTGATACACCCAAGGCCTGCTCCATATGTAATGCAACCGAGGGCGAAGCGCTTGGTCACAGTTGGACAGATGCTGACTGTGATACTCCCAAGACTTGCTCTGTATGTAATGCAACCGAGGGCGAGGCGCTTGGTCACACTTGGGTAGCTGCAGACTGCGATACGGCAAAGACTTGCTCCGTCTGTGGAGAAACCGAGGGCGAAGCTCTTGGACATACCGCCCAAGAAGCTGTTACGGAAAACAGCGTTGTCCCCACGTGCGCTGACGACGGTTCTTATGATACCGTGGTATATTGTTCCGTTTGTGACGCGGAGATTTCTCGCGTGACTACCACGGTTCCCGCTACCGGCGAACACGTTTACGCGAATATAACCGACAGCAAAGCGGCAACTTGTACCGAGGACGGTTATGTGACCAAGGCTTGCGGATGCGGTGAGACTCAAACCACGACGTTGACGCACACAGGCCACACCGAAGAAACCGTTGCCGGCAAGGATGCAACCTGCACCGAACCCGGCCTGACCGCCGGCGTTAAGTGTTCCGTCTGCGGCGAAACAACTGTTGAGCAGAAAGAAATTACTGCCCTTGGACACACAGATAACAACAACGATCACAACTGTGATGTTTGCGGCACTAAGCTGAGCGA
>JAZQYT010000171.1:0-6270 GCA_045633665.1 Eubacteriales bacterium
AGGCATGATCAGCCCGTCCTTGGAATAATTGTTGATCATATTTTTGGTCAGCGTGCGGTCTGCCGTACAGCTGCCCTGTTTGTTTTTATCGGCCACAAGCAACAAGATCTGCTCCAGATACAAATCGATCGAAGGGATCTCGGCGCTGACCAGGTCGGCATCATCCACAGCCTGACTGATCAGTTGGTTGAATTTTTGGGCATCCATATCCGTTCTCCTTGCAATTCTTTGTGGTTTTCAATACCATTATACATCGTATCGGTGTGTTTTGCAAGTCTTTTACGCACTTTTTATGCTTTTTTTCATACGAATCAGATACACCACGGTGGATACCATGCAAAACAGCTCGCAGATGATCCCACCGATTGACAGCGAGATCAGCGTATTGTTGACCAGCCACAAAGGAGAGATAGCCCCCAGCTGCACCCAACGGATGGCGTTATCACTGCCATACCACATGCTGAACGTACCCGCCGTTTGCGCCGCAAAGGAAACAAGGCAAGCAAAGCCGTCGCCGCCCACTGTTCCCGCAAAGACCGCGCCGCCAACAAACAGCGCGTTAATCAGCACCAGCGCCCACATTTTTCTACGCTCGCCCAGCGTAAGCATGATCACGCCGCGCACAATGCCGATGGCATTCATCAGACCGGCGGCCACGTTGCCCAACAGCAAAAAGCTGATGGCAAACAGCACGTTGCCGCTGATCTGCATGACGTAATACAAAGAGCGACGCTTAAACTGAAAAGAGAGGATAATCAGCGCCATGGCCATGACGCCGATCACCTGCCCTGTGATCTGCACGGGACTCATACTTCATCCTCCTGCGCGCACAGCTTGACGGGAACGGCAGGCTGTGCCTTTTGCACCTTGCAGGGCCGCATGGGAACGGCCTTAACGGGCGCTTTTTTCTGCGCAGGCGGCAGCGTGCAAGGATCTACCCTATCCGGGCGCACCCTGACGGTGGGGAACATTTCCCACGACACGCTGTGCGTGCCGCGCGCCTCAACCTCCTTTGTGGAGCGCTCGGGGCGCTGCGTGCGCTTAACGCTGACCAGAAGGGATTTATACTCGCCCTCACCGGTTTCGCTGTCGTAAGCCAGGCGCAACGGGAACAAGCAAAATGCAAGCGCACCGCCAAGCATCAGCCCCACCTTGGTGGATGTTTTCATTTTTCCCACTTTTCTCCCGGCGCTTCCGACTTTGCCGACCAAGCTCACCACTTTATCTGCCGTATCTACACATTTGGTGGCCACATCCACCACTTTTTCGAATCCGCCCGTGTCTTTTTCAAATTTCATAAGACACTCCTTGTCCGTATTTTTAGTTTTTCAGGCTATGAATGGGTGCAGGAATGCGTCCGCCGCGTCCGATAAACTTTGCAGGCGAATACTCGCGCAGTGCCATAATGGGTGCAGTACCCAAAAGTCCGCCAAAATCAACGCTATCCCCCACCTGTTTACCATATGCAGGGATAATACGCACTGCAGTGGTCTTATTATTCACCACTCCGATAGAAATTTCATCCGCGATCACACCGCAGATGACCGCCTCATCCACGTCACCCGGTACCGCGATCATATCAAGTCCGACCGAGCAGACCGCAGTCATCGCCTCCAACTTTTCGATCGAAAGCGCACCGCGCTCAACCGCTGCGATCATGCCCGCATCCTCGGAAACGGGAATAAACGCGCCCGAAAGGCCGCCCACGTGCGAGGAGGCCATCACGCCGCCCTTTTTGACCGCGTCGTTGAGCATGGCAAGACAAGCCGTGGTGCCGTGCGCACCCGTGCTTTCCAGTCCCATCTCCTCCAGAATATGCGCCACCGAGTCGCCCACGGCAGGCGTGGGAGCAAGGGAAAGGTCAACAATGCCAAACGGCACGTGCAAAGCAGCCGACGCTTCGCTTGCCACCAGCTGGCCTACGCGCGTGATCTTGAACGCGGTCTTTTTGATCACATCTGCCAAAGCGGACAGATCGCAATCCCCCGCTCTCGCAATGGCGCTGGACACCACTCCGGGACCCGAAACGCCCACGTTGATGACTGTAACCCGCTCACCCACGCCGTGGAACGCGCCAGCCATAAAGGGGTTATCCTCCGGCACGTTGGCAAACACGACCAGCTTTGCGCAGCCGATCGACTGGTTGTCGCGCGTCAGATACGCTGCCTGCTTGATAACCTTGCCCATCATGGCGATCGCATCCATATTGATGCCCGCCTTGGTGGTGGCCACGTTGACCGAGGAGCAAACCATCTGCGTTTCCGCCAGCGCCTGCGGAATGGACAGGATCATCTCACGCTCTCCCGCAGTCATGCCCTTATGCACAAGCGCGGAGTAGCCGCCGATAAAGTTGATACCCGTCTGCTCCGCCGCTCTTTGCAGCGTATGCGCAATCTTGAGATACCCCTCCCGATCCGCCCTGCCGCCGATCAGCGACACGGGCGTGACAGACACGCGCTTATTGACGATCGGAATACCGTACTTTTTCTCGATTTTATTGCCCGTTTCGACCAAATTTTCCGCCTTGGTCGTGATCTTATCGTAAATGCGGTCACACAGCACGCTGACGTCGTCGCTGACGCAATCCAAGAGCGAAATGCCCATAGTGACCGTTCTGATATCCAGGTTTTCCTGGCGTATCATGTTGATGGTTTCTAAAATATCTCTGGTTTCAATCATATTGCAAGATTCCTCAAATGTGATGCATGGTGTTGAAGATCTCCTCGTGCATTGCCTGCACAGAAAGTCCCTTTTGCTCGCCAAACGCCTCCAGCTCATCCACAAACTGTGAAAAATCCACTTGCAGACTGTCAATATCCGCCAGCATGATCATGGCGAAATACTCCTGCAGAACGCTTTGCGAAATATCCACGATATTCGCGCCCAGCTCTGCGCACTTGCCCGCAACGCCTGCAATAATGCCCATGCTGTCCTTACCTGTTACAGTGATGACCGCTTTCATAGCCATACCTCCGTGTTTACTTTAGTTAGTTATAAATATTATACTATAAAAACGTGTACGTTGCAAGAGGGATGGGCAAGAATTCGTGCAAAAAATCGCACAAATCGGTTGAAATCACACAAGCCTTATGGTATAATTTAGACAGAAAGCCATGGGAGGCATAGCGTGAAAGTTTCTCAACCCGCCGGTACGGTATGCATTCACGCAAAAACTATTTGAGCCGCCACAGGCGGCATGGAGGTTGCTATGAATCAATACGAATACATTGTCAAGCAAAAGAACGAGGGCGTCTGGAGATGGCGACGCATCATGATGATCACACTGTACGTCGTGTTCAACCTTGCATATCTGCTTGCGTTCCTGCTCACCTTTCCCTGGGCGGTCACCTTCCTGCCCCTACTTGACTGGGTGCTCATCTTCTTTACCTGGCGCTTCGTTTCTCCCGAATACGAATATTCCACACTCTCGGGAGAGATCACCTTTACCACCATCTGGGGCGGCAAAACGAGAAAAAAGCTCTTTTCCATCAACATCCGCGATTTTCAAAGGATCGCGCCCTATGACGAGGCGGCAGAAGCATACGTGACAGCGCAGAAATGCAACCGCGACTTTAAGTGCATGTCCTCGCTGCAAGCCCCCGACCTCTACTACGGCATTTTCATGCTGGGGGACGAAAAGTGCGTTGTTTACTTCGAGGCAACCGAAAAGGCCTTGAAGATTTTAAAATACTACAACATCGGTACGGTGGTCGTTCCGACGCAGAAATAAAGACAAGGAGTTACCATGGCACAGAAAAATCAACGTGAATTTACGCTGCACATGTCCGAGGACATGCTGCGCAAGTTTATCCTGATCAGCGAAAAGGAGGGCAGAAGCCCCAACAATCAGTTCCTTTTCATGCTGCGCAATAATATCGCCTATTACGAGAAGACCAAGGGCAGGATCTCACAGGCAGAGCTTGCGAAGATCGATCTTGCCGCTTACATCGAGAAAGGAGCCGAGGATGAAAACAGTTGAAAACAAACACCTGCCCCTCAAGATCACGCACGAGCTGGTGTGGGATCCGAACATGGACGACGACACCTTGCGCACTTTTCTGAAAAACCGCCTGCAATCCCTTGCCGACAAGGGCTTTGGCGGCGTTGTCACCAACGTATCGGGGCGCAATTACGCAAGAGATCCCGAGGAATGGCGCAAGATGGCTCTTGCCATTGATATCGCTTGCGAGATGGGCTTGCGCGTTTGGCTGTACGACGAAAAGGGCTATCCCAGCGGCGGCGCAGGCGGACTGACCGTGGACGCCAACCCCGACTACGAGGCACTTGGCATTGCCATGCTCACCCGCGAGCTTGCGCCCGGCGAGAGCGTTACGCAGGAATTGCCGCGCGGCCACGAATGCTTTATGCATGCCGCCACCTACCCTTATGCCGACGGAAAGATCACGGATTTTTCCTGCCTTCATGCAGTATTTGGCAAGACCGCAAAGCCCATCACGCTGGAAAATCCCTCCGATGCGCCCGCACTTGCTTGCTTCTTCATTAAAAAACGTCTGTACGAGGGCACACACGCACAACACAACGTGTGCGAGGCACGCCGCTATATCGACGTGACCAACCCCGACGCCATCCGCGAGTTTATCCGCAACACCTACGAGCCCTACTATGCCTACACCAAGCACCACTTAGCCGAGGGCGATGGCAAAATCGAGGCAATGTTTACCGACGAACCCTCCTTTATGGGCTGCTACATCAACGCGGGCATCTATCCGTCAAGTGTGCACGACCAATACGACGACACGCTGCCGCTCTACCCCGTGGTTTCCTTTGGCCGCGACGTGGAAAACGAATTCTCCGCGCGTTACGCATATCCCCTCGCGCCCAGCCTTGTTTACCTGTTCTTTGGCGAAACCGATTGGGCAAAGCAGGTCAGATACGACTATTACCGCCTGCTCTCCGACCTTTACGAGCAGAGCTATTTTGCGCAGCTTGCCAACTGGTGCGCTTTGCACGGTCTGCCCTTCTCGGGACACATCCTCTTGGAGGATGATATCCGCCACCACGTGGTATTTGAGGGCAATTTTTTCTCACTTCTGCGCCACATGCACGTCCCCGGCATCGATATGCTGCATTCCATCCCCACTTTGGTGCATCGCGACGCCTTTACACCCAAGCTTGTTTCCTCGATCGCGCACGCATACGGGCGCCCGCACGTTATGAGTGAGGTTTCGGCACACGCGCAGGGCGGCAAGGTAAGCCCCATGCAAATGTACGCCTCCATGAGCCTGCAGTATGCGCTGGGCGTGGATATCTTTACGTCGTATTACAGCGAGCAGCAGGCCGAGCCCGCGCTCTACAAGCAGATCAACGAGGCGTTGGGCCGTGCCGACATGATCATGAAGGGCAGACACAAGGCAAACGTCATGCTCTATTACCCCATCGAGACCTTCCAGATGCATCACAAGGGCTCCGGTGTCTTTTACGGTGAATATTGCACCGAGGAGAACGCCTGCGCCGAAGGCCTGCGCAGCATCTTCTACGGTCTGCTTGACCGCCAGATCGACTTTGACTTTACCGATTGCGAATTTCTGGAAAAGTGCCGCATGATGGGCGGATGGCTGCACACGCCAACGGGACACATTTACAGCGCGCTGGTGCTGCCGCCCATGGAGCTGACCGATCGCGCCGCCGCAATCCTGCAGAATCTCGCAGATCAAGGACTAATCATTCTTTCCCCACAAAGTGACGTATTCCCCGCCATTTCGGAGCGCAATTTCGCCACAATGACACAAAACGAGGCCGAACTGTTTGAAAAGCTCCCCACCCATACGCTCCCCTGCTTTGCAACCGAGCCTGTACACGGCGTGGTTTGCAAGAGCGTCTTGTTCAGAGGGCTCTCCTTCCTGTTTGTCAACGCCGAGGAATTTGAACAGACCGTCACCGTCACGCTTGGCGCTATAGCTGCGGATCAAAGCGATCTTGTTTTGTACGATCCCTTCACCCAGCAGATCCTGCCCGCCACCATTGTCAAAGTGGACGACCAGCACGTGCAAGCGTCCTTTACCATAGGCGCGCTGCAGACCTTGATCGTGACGAACAAAGCAAAAATTGAATAAAAACAAAAAATAGCCCAATGGGGCTGCAAAATTAGCGAAGAAATTCGCACAAAACAAATATCCACCCGCCATAGCGGGTGGTATTTCAGTTTCGGGCATAGCCCTAATACTACTGGCTGCGCACAAGTGCGCTTTTTATTGGCCTGCCAGCCATGCAATTGTTACTTACTACCCGTAAACGGGTTCTCTTTGAGTT
>JAZQYT010000172.1:0-14465 GCA_045633665.1 Eubacteriales bacterium
CTCGCTCTCCTCGGTCGAAGCACCCAGGTGAGGAATGGTGACAGCACCCGCAACTCCGATAAAATCGGGGGTGGGGAAGTCGGTTACGTAAGCGGAAAGTTTGCCCGATTCCAGCGCTGCGATCACGTCGGCAGCCACGACAAGGTCTGCACGCGCAAGGTTAATGATCTTTGCGCCGTCCTTCATAGTTGCAAGGGAGGCTGCATTGACCATGCCCTTGGTGTCCTTGGTTGCGGGGACGTGCAGGGAGAGATAATCGGCAGTGGCAAACAACTCGTCAAAGGTAGCTGCCTTGACGATTCTGGGATCAAGATGCCATGCAGCATCAACCGACAGGAAAGGATCGCAGCCGATAACGTTCATGCCAAGAGCAAGGGCTGTGTTAGCCACCATACCGCCGATCGCACCGAGGCCGACCACACCCAAGGTTTTGCCGCGCAGCTCGGTGCCTGCAAATGCGGATTTGCCCTTTTCTACAGCCTTTGCCACGTCGGTTGCGGGATCGAGCGATTGCGCCCAGTTAATGCCGCCCACAATGTTGCGGGCAGCCAGCAAAAGCGCACAAACAGTCAACTCCTTAACACCGTTTGCATTGGCACCGGGGGTATTGAATACTACGATACCCGCATCGGCACATTTGTCCAGCGGAATGTTGTTGACGCCTGCGCCTGCACGTGCAACAGCCAAAAGGGACTTTGGCAGGGGCATATCGTGCATCACGGCAGAGCGCACCATGATGCCGTCGGGCGCGTCCATAGTATCGGCTACGTTGTAATCGGCAGGCAGCTTAGAAAGGCCTACCTTGGCAATTTTATTGAGCAGTTGGATATTTTTCATGGGAAACTCCTGTTTAATTCTTGGGATTTTCGGCTGCAAACTTTTTCATAAAAGCGATCAGATCGATGATACCCTGCGTGGGCATTGCGTTGTAAATGGAGGCACGCATGCCGCCAACCGAGCGGTGTCCCTTGAGGTTCTTAAAGCCTGCTTTGGCAGCCTCGGAAGCAAATTTCTTATCCAGATCTTCGTTACCTGTTTTGAAGGTCACGTTCATGATCGAGCGGTAAGCGGGCTTGGCGTGGGTGATATAATAGTCGGTGGAATCGAGATAATCGTACAGCATGCCGGCTTTTTCGTAGTTGATCTTGGCAATGGCATCAAGACCGCCGATTTCCAAAAGGTACTCGTAGACCAGGCCTGCCATGTAGATGGCGTAGCAGGGAGGCGTGTTGTACATGGAGTCGTTCTCTGCCATGATCTTCCACTCCAGCATAGTGGGAATGCCGGGAAGTGCCTGATCGAGCAGGTCGTCGCGTACGAGGACCACGGTAAGTCCTGCGGGAGCCATGTTCTTTTGTGCGCCTGCATAGATCACACCGAACTTGGAAACGTCCACAGGCTCGGAAAGAATGCAGGAGGACATGTCAGCCACCAGCGGCACGTCACCGGTATCGGGTACCTCGGGGAACTTCGTGCCGAAGATGGTGTTGTTGTAGCATACGTGCACGTATGCGGCATCGGGACGCACGTCATCCTTGGAGAAGGCGGGAATATAGGAGAAGGTATCGGGCTTGGAGGATGCGATGCACTTGGCGTCAAAGCCCATGCGCAAAGCTTCCTTGTAGGCTTTTTCGGAGAACTGGCCGGATACTACGTAATCAGCCTTTTTGGACTTGCCCATCAGATTGAGCGGAACCGAAGCAAACTGGGTAGAAGCGCCGCCCTGCAAGAACAGCACCTTATAGTTTTCGGGGATCTGCATCAGCGCGCGAAGATCCGCCTCAGCTTTTTGAATGATCTGCATATAGTCGGCAGAGCGGTGGCTCATTTCCATAACGGACATGCCGCTTTCCCCGTAACACAGCAGCTCGGATTGCGCGCGTTCAAGCACGGGAAGGGGCAGCATGGAAGGGCCTGCAGAAAAATTGTACACTCTGTTCATAATGAATACCTCCGTTTTATAGGGCTTTAACAAGATAAAGTCATTGTACCACTAAATGAAAGTTCTGTCAATAGAAAATTGCAAAAAAATTAAAATCTCTCCTAAAATTCGGAGAGATTTTTGAAAATTATGCAAGTTGCGACGAAAAATTCCTTCATTTTTCATCCTTGACGCAAATCAGCTCGTTTGCATAGGGCAAAGAGAGGATAAAGTCGCAGAAAACGTGCCATTCGGCAAGCTTATGATTGCGACGCGCGTAGTACATATTGATCAGATTTTCGTAGTTGAGCGTGACCGTGCGCATCTGGTTATAGGAGGAGGGTAACGTCTGGATCATGTTGTGCCATGACTGCTTGTCGTTCTTATCGGCAAGGAATTTTTGACGCTCGGATTCCAGATATGCAATCACAGCGTCCAGCATGGCAAGGCCGCCCTCGTCCATTCTGTCGCAGGAGAAATCCTCGCGCGTAAATTCCTTGGCGTGGATCTTGTGCATGGTGGAGGTGGAGTTTGCGGTCGTGCCGACCTTGTAGGTGTCAAATTCCTTCCACCAGTAAAGCGGAGCGGTGATATCCACCGTCACAAAGATCTGACGCAGATATTTGCGGTGGTCGCTGCCTGCGTGCGCCAGACGCTTGGCAAGATCAAGGTCGTTGGGACCGAGTATATAGTTTCCGTTTGGGTCGTAGTAGCTGTCCATTCTGCTCCAGCTGTTCATGGGGTTGCGCGCGCCGCGGATCGCGCCCTCAAGATTCATCACCGCGCTTCTTTCTGTTTTAAGCATGGAAATACCTCTTTCAAAGTCTTATCATTTTCATTATATCATAGGAGCTTGGCCAAGTCAATAGCGCTTATGCCGTCTGCGTGTGTATTTTCCGCGCGCAGGGCGCAGGGAAATACCGAAACACGCGTGCAAAAAATAGCCGCCGAGCAAAAGCACCGCACAAACGGCACTTGCCGCAAAGGCGCGGCTAGTCACGTAATCCGAAAGTAGGGAAATACCGTGCATGATGGGGTTGCGTGCGTGATCCTCCATGATGATCCCGTCCACGCTGCCAAGCGGCGTATCCTTGTAATAAACCGTGATCACGCCCACCACCTGGCCTGCGCTGACGGGGGCTTCAAGAGTGGTTTGGCCAAGGTGGCATTTCACCTCCAGATCCTCTTGCGCGGCATCGCGCGGTAGATAGACGGTCAGTGCTTCCTTGGCGCAAACGTCCAGCTCAAGGCCGAACAGTCCCGTGTTCTCCACGGGAATCTTGACCGTAGCCTGTCCTGCCTCCAGCACCTGCCTTGTGGCAAAGGATTTGCATGCCCAGTTGACCAGGTCGTTTGCATATTTGTAGGAATAAATGTAGTTTTCGTCCTCGTCCGCCCCCATGACCACGCAAAGATATTGATCGCCCTCGCGCTCTGCGAGCGTAACGGTACACCAGCCGCCCTGGTCGGTGCTGCCCGCGTTCATGCCCTTGCAGGCGCTGTTGAAATAGCCGATCCCGTAATAGGTGGAAACCAGGCTGTTACGGTTGTGCAGCGTGCGTTCGTTTTTTGTGAGATTGGTTGCGGGCATTCTGTATTTGACTGCCGAGCAGACCTGCATGAAAAGCGCATTCTTGCCGGCTGCAAGTGCGATCTTGGCGGTATCCGCAGCGGTTGTGACCATGGCATCGTCGTGCAGTCCCGTGGGATTGGTATATACGGTCTGCACAGCGCCCAGCTCTGCAGCCAGCGCGTTCATCTGCTGCACAAATTCCTCCATGCTGCCGCAAAGCGCGTAAGCCAGCACGCAAACGGCGTCGTTATATCCGCTGCAAAAGCCTGCGTACAGCATGTCTGTGACCGTGACGATCTCTCCTTCCATAAGCCCCAGGACTCTGCCGTCAACGTTCTTCAGCATTTCTTTTGTAATGGTGATTTGCATATCCGGTCGGTCAGCCGCCAGCTTACAGGCAAGAATCCCCGATGCGATCTTGGCAGTTGACGCGGGGAAGCGCACCGTGTCGGCATTTTTGTCCAGCATGACCGTGCCGCTGTTGAGATGGTAAACGTACACGGCCGAGGCCCGCGAGGTATCGGGCGGAGGAACGAGGGAAACCACGTCGCTGTTGTCGGCATGTACGGGAATCAGCCCCAATATTAATAGCAGTGTGCAAAGAAAGAGAGGGATGGCTTTTTTCAAAACTTCATCTCCTCTCTTTTCGTGATCATGTCATATTTTGAAAATAGGCGCGCGCTGCATCCGCATCCTTTGCAATGGCAGCGCGAAGCGCACAGGCGTCCTCAAATTTTTGCTCGGGACGCAAAAAAGCATAAAAGGCGGTGTGTACGACCTTGCCGTACAAGTCACCGTCAAAGTCGAATAAATAGGTCTCACAGTTGACGCGTGCGCCGCTGCCGTCCGTCGTCGGGCGCGCGCCCACGTTGGCAACACCGCAATAGGTCTGCCCGTCTGTAGTGCAGCGTACCGCGTAAACACCGTGTGCCGGCACAACGCTGCTGGGCAAAAAATACTGGTTTGCGGTGGGAAAGCCCCAGGAAGAGCCCAGGTGCTTGCCGTGACAGACCTTGGCGCTCAGCACCCACGGCCGCCCCAGCATGAGGGCAGCTTGTTCGACTTCTCCGCGTGCGATCAGCTCTCGAATGGCAGCAGATGCTACGCGGCGTCCGTCGGGGAGCGTTTGCGGCGGCACGATGACCGTATTGTCTGCCCCGAAGTGCGCAAGCAGCGCATCCGCATTTCCCGCAGCCCCTTTGCCAAAGCGAAAATCATAGCCGCAGACCACGCCCACGCAGCCGTGCTGCCGTAAAAATGCAATAAAGTCCTCTACGCTCTTGTCGCGCAAAGCAGGGAACGAGGCAACCAGCGCGATCTCGGCACCCGCCCCGAAAAGCAGCGAGAGCTTTTGGGAGGTGCTTGTCAGGTGCGAAGGTGCAGCTTTGCCCAGATAGTCCCCCGAGGGACGGGTGAAGCAAAATGCACCGGGCGTCACGTCCAGCTGTGAAGCAAGTTTGACCGCGGCCTTGACCAGCATCGCGTGCGCTGTATGCACACCGTCAAAGTTGCCAAGGCACAGTACGCACGGAACGGCCTCGGGCAGCCGAATAAGACCCTTACCGATCAGGGTAACGGACATATCAGTTGCCAAGATAGCTGCTGACCAGCTCACAGAGCAGCTGCTCACGATCGATCGAGCATATCAGCGCGCGTGCGCCATCCACATCGGTGATGTAGGTGGGATCGCCCGAGAGCAGGTAACCACAGATTTGTGCGGTCGGGTTGTAGCCCCCCTTTTTGAGAGAGTTGTATACTTTGGTCAGAATTTCCTTTGCGTTCATACGGGTACTCCTTAGAGAATTTTATACTTAACTTATTATACCGAATTTTCGACCAAAAAGCAAGAGCTTTTGAAGGATTGCCATGAAAAGTTTACATAAGTTTACATACGCATCGGGAGTGGGGCGCGTGACCTGCAAAAAAGATTTGACAAATGGAAAGTTTTATGCTACAATGAAGACACATCCAAATCAAGAAAGGAAAAATATCATCATGAAAAAGCTGATCCCATTTATTGCGCTTTTGCTGGCGTTTTTAATGACTGCCGTTGCCTGCAACACAGGTGCGGATGATCCTGCAACCGACAGCACCGAAGGCATCACGACCGAGGCTGAAACCGAGCAGCCAACCGAGGAAACAACCGAGGAAACAACCGAAGAAACAACCGAAGAAACGACCGAAGAAACCACCGAGGAGACCACCGAGGAGACCACCGAGGCATCTCCCGCACCCATTGATCCCGTAGTATACTATTCTGCTGCCGATCTGGCTGCATTGTCGCCCGTCAACGCGACAGTAACCTTGGAAGAGGACTATGCCCACTTCCTGACCGGTACAGCGGACACCTTTACCAACCCCTCCATTACGCTGAACGCACAGGGCGAGGGCTATTCCGACATTATCGTGATCAAGTACCGCACCAACTGCGGCACCTACGGCTCCAACTTCTGGGGGACGCTGCTGCTCAATGGTACCGATGAATTTAACGGTAACCGCCGTGACAGCGACAACTGGTTCTGCTACTTCACAGACGGTACATGGAACGTGCTCATTATGGATATGAGAAAGAACAAGGCCGGCTCTGACGGTATTCCGGATACCGACGTGACAGGCGGTGCTGCCATTACGTCCGTTGTGTACAATTTCTTTGATTACGCGGGCAACGACGGCAAGCTTCCCACCGAGGACGGCGGAGAAGAGTACATCGACATTGCGTACATTGCATTCTTTAACACCAAGGATGACGCAGAGATCTCCTGTAATTGATCTCTGTTGAATAAAACGAGAAAGGACTGCTTCATGTAAGCAGTCCTTTCTCGTTCGACATGCGCCCGATTTTTCAATGTTAAGAATGTTGTTGAATGTTCAAACTTGTAAATACGTGCAAAAACTTTGATATCCATTGACATAGGTGTATAAGTATGATATAATTAATAATTACAAGAAAAGCAGAAAAGGGGGAGAAATATGGGCTCAAACAAGAGAAAAGACGAGCTGGATGCCTTTTGGGACATTGACGGACTCATGCCCGCCAGGCGTCCTGCCGTGCAGCGCAAGCCGGGAGCGACCGATGCCGTAGAGATCGAGGTCACGGCCAAAAAGCCTGCAAGCGACCAGAGTCAGGCAAAGCTCAGCCGTACTGCACCGATCAAAAAAGCACCTGCGCCCGATGCCCCCATCGCACCCGAGGCGGTATACGATATGCAAGGGGGACTTGTGCATCGCGTAAGCGTATACCCCTGGAGATCGGGCTACACTTATTATGAGAAATTCTGCCGCGACGGAGAATATCTGCGCAAGATCCGCGGCAAGGAAGCACCGCACGTGGGATTTTTCTCCTATATGCCGCAATACGGACAGATGACCAAGGCGCAGCTCTCCTATTATCTTTGGTGGCGCGAGAATATCCGCTCAAACGGTGTGTATCTGCCTGCGGATTACAGCTATATTTTGCTGAATATGTACGAGCTGATCAATCTGCCCGACGATAACCCGGAAAAGGTGCGCGACGCGCTGTGCAGCCTGTGGGTTGCCTACCATAAGGACGTGCCGCGCTTAGATCGCTATTTTGCCGAATGGATCTGTGATTATTGCTTGCTTCACGGTCTGTCTGCGCCTGTTGTGCAGCTGGAGGCCATTCGCGACGACGTACTGGCGGCTGCATCGCTCAAGGAGTTTTATCTGGACTGTGGCCAAAATGCGGACGGCGCACAGGCTTATGCCAAGGCGCTGCTGGGCTTTTGCTGCCAATATGACTACAGAAAAAGCAAATTTGCGAGTGGGGAGAGCAAGGCACTTTATGATCGGATCATCCCGGGTGTGCTGGTCCATCTTTTGGAGCAGAACGGTGCGGCTGCAGAGATCCTGCGCGGTAAGGGCGGTGTACAGGAAAGCGTGATCAGCCGCGACAGCTACGTGGCTGCTCTTTGCTCGCACCGCGTCAAAAAGCGCATTGAGGTGCGCTATTGCTCGGTGTCACGCTCGCATGAGTTGCGCTTTGCCGTGACCGATATGGTCAAATATACCGAAAACCGCATCCGCGCCCATATGGGCGTCAAGTCGCGCCTGAGCGTAACTACCTTGTCGGATGCGATCAAGCGCGAGATGGACGTTTACTTGGATCAGCAGGTGCCGCGCATCAAGAGCCGCGAGCAGGAGCAGGTCGAGCAGTACGAAAGGCTATATGATCTGCCGGCCGCTCCCTTGGATCTTTCGCACAGTGCCGAGATCGAGCAGGCCTCCTGGGAGACCACCAAAAAGCTGGTCGAGGCGTTCGAGCCCGTAGGGGCCGACGTCGAAGGCGGCCCGCACAACCCCGCATGCGCCGACGTTCCCGACGAACCGCAACGTGCAACATCCGTAGGGGCGAATCACGATTCGCCCGCACACCCCAACCCCATAGGGGCGAATCACGATTTGCCTGTCACCACCAGTACACCCATGCCCGATCGGGCGATTCTTGAATCGCCCCTACAGGACGCTCTGGCCGATTATCTGCCCTTTGTTGCAGCTGTCGCGGCACAAAACGCGTCCGCACAAAGAGAAGCGGCACGTACCATGGGCAAAATGGTGGACGCGGCAGCGGATGAGATCAACGAGATCGCAGCGGAGATATTCGGTGACGTGATTTTAGAGGAGAATGACGGGCTTTACGTCATCATCGAGGATTACAGGGAACAGCTTGCGTTCCTTTGGAGGGAATAAACATGGAGAACAAATCACAACAAGTACCAAGACGCATTCTGGGCGCGCTGCTCGCGTCGGTTTCAGCAGGTGTCGTGCCACGCGCGGGCGCACCTTATATTGCAATCGGAAGACAGGATGAGATCGCAGCGCTGCTTTCCGACTTGGAGCAGGTCAACGAGGGCGGTGCAGGTATGCGCTTTCTGGTGGGACGCTACGGCAGCGGCAAGAGCTTTTTGATGCAGCTGATCCGAGGATACGCGCTGGAGCGTGATTTTATCACGGCTGACTGCGATCTTTCGCCCGAGCGCCGCTTGTACGGCACGGGCGGCAGCGGTGTGGCAACCTACCGTGAGCTGATGAAAAATCTTGCCTCCAAGGCTTCACCCGATGGCGGTGCATTGCCCAAGATCATAGCACGCTGGATCTCGTCCTTGCAGGCAGAGCTTGTCGCACAGGGCTATTCACCCGATTCCGTAACCTTTGAAAGCGCGCTCAACGCGCGTGTGATGCAAAAGCTTTCTGAGGTGGAATTTTTGGTTGGCGGTTTTGATTTTGCACGCGTGATCACGGCCTACTACCGCGCCTATATTGGCGGCTCTGAGAACGACCGCGAGGTTATGAGTGCCTGCCTGCGCTGGCTGCGCGGAGAGTTTTCCACCAAGACCGAGGCGAAAAATGCGCTCGGATTTTCGGTGTCTGTCATCATTGACGATGATAACTGGTATGATTTTCTCAAACTTTGGGCCTCTTTGGTGCGCCTGATGGGCTATCGCGGCCTGGTGGTGTTTACCGACGAGTGCGTCAATCTCTACAAGATCGTGCATCGCGTCAGCCGCGAGAATAACTATGAAAAGATCCTTTCCATGTTCAACGATACGCTGCAGGGACGCGCTCCCGGGCTGGAGATCGTATTTGGCGGCACACCGCAGTTTTTGGAGGACAGCCGCAGGGGCTTGTTTTCCTATGAGGCGTTGCGCTCCCGTCTTTGCGACAGCCGCTTTACGCCCGACGGCTTTAAGAATCTGATCGGCCCCGTGATCCGTTTGCGCAGACTTTCCGACGATGAGCTGTTTGCGCTGATCACGCGTATTACGCAGCTGTATGCACAGTATTATAACATCACGCCGCGCATCACCAAGGAGCAGCAGGTGGCCTTTTTGCAGACCTGTCTTTCACGTGCGGGCGCGGACAGCATGATCACACCGCGTGAGATGCTGCGCGACTATATGACCGTGCTTAACGTGCTGATGCAGAATCCCGAGGCAAGCTTTGAGGACATCGTCAAGACCACAAGCGTGGCCGCACCGTCCCATACTGTAGGGACCGGCGTCCACGACGGTCCGTCCGGCGTCCCCGGTGATCCGTCTTCCGATTCTTCTCGCAAGTATACCCCCGACGATATAGATTTTTGATGAAAGGATAGGGAAGCATGACCAGAGCCGACGAGATATTTGAACGGTTTCCCGATTTTATCAGGGAATTTATCTACACCAATACCTGGGACTCGCTGCGGCCTGTGCAGATGGCGGCGGCACACACGCTGTTCGAAACCGACCGCAATCTGCTGCTGACCTCATCCACGGCCAGCGGCAAGACCGAGGCGGTCTTCTTTCCCATTCTCACCGAGCTGTGGGAAAATCCGCCCGCAAGCGTTGGGGTGATCTATATCGCGCCCTTGAAAAGCCTGATCAACGACCAGTTTTTTCGCATCGAGCAGCTGTTGGATCAAAGCGGCATTCCGGTCACGCATTGGCACGGGGACGTAGCCGCATCGCATAAGCGCAAGCTGCTGGAAAATCCCAAGGGTGTTCTGCAGATCACGCCCGAGTCGCTGGAGGCAATGCTGATCAACCGTTCCAATGACATTCCACGCCTGTTTGGCGACCTTCGCTACGTGGTCATTGACGAGATCCACACGCTCACAGGCACCGATCGCGGCAATCAGATCCGCTGCCAGTTAGACAGGATCACGCATCTGATCGGCCATGACGTGCGACGCGTCGGACTCTCGGCCACCATTGGTGATCCGCACGGTGCAGCGGCATGGCTGAGCGAGGGAACGGGAAAAGAGACCGACGTACCGCAATTTGAAGAGGGTAAGATCCGCTGGCGGCTGGGTATGGAGCATTTTTACGTGCAAAATCCCAAGGCCACGCAGAGCAAGGACGAGGCCGAAAAGGATGGTGAGGAGCTTGCCGAAACGCCCGCTATGCTGGACGCGGGCTTTGAATATATGTACGATTGCGTCAAGGACAAAAAATCTCTGGTATTTTCCAATTCCAGGGAAGAAACCGAATATTTGTGCGCCACCTTCCGTCAGATCGCGCATGCAAGAGGGGATCGCGACGTATTTCTGATCCACCATGGCAACCTTTCCGCATCCTTGCGTGAGGAGGCCGAGCTGAAAATGAAAAACGAGGAGGAATTTGCGGTCACCTGCGCGACTGTCACCATGGAGCTTGGCATTGACATCGGCAGACTTGAGCGCGTGCTGCAAAATCAGGCACCCAATACGGTCACGGGCTTTTTGCAGCGCCTTGGCCGCTCGGGTAGACGCGGACAGCCGCCCGAGATGATGATGGTGTTCCGCGAGGAGGATCCACTGCCCAACACGCCCTTGCCGCAGCTGATCCCGTGGGAGCTTTTGCGCGGTATTGCCATTGTGCAGCTGTATATCGAGGAGCGTTTTATCGAGCCGCCCATGAAAAAGAAGCTGCCGTATTCGCTTTTGTTCCATCAGACGCTGAGCATCCTTGCCGCGCAGGGTGAGCTGACGCCTGCCGCACTCGCTGCCAAGGTGCTGGCCCTGCCACCTTTTTTGAATGTGAGAAAAGAGGATTACAAGGTGCTCATGATCTCCATGCTCAACAACGATTTTTTGGAAATGACCGAGGAAAAGGGACTGATCGTGGGGCTTGCGGGCGAGCGGCTCTTGAAAAGCTTTCGCTTTTACGCCGTGTTCAAGGACAGCGAGGATTACACCGTGCGCTGCGGCTCGGATGAGATCGGTACCATCACCACACCGCCTCCCGTGGGCGACCGCTTCGCGCTGGCGGGGCGCGTTTGGGAGGTCGAGGAGCTGGATATTTCGCGCAAGCTGATCTACGTAAAGAGCGTAGAGGGCAAAATGGAGATCTCCTGGCCGGGTGATTTCGGTGAGATCCATACCAAAATACTGGAGCGCATGAAGCAGGTGCTTACAGAGGATACCGTGTATCCTTATTTAAAGGAAAACGCCCGTGCAAGGCTTGATATGGCACGCCATGTGGCGCATAATACCGGTATGCACGAGCATTCGCTCATTCATCTGGGCGGATATAGCTGGTGCCTGTTCCCCTGGCTTGGTACGCGCGCATTCCGCACGCTGCGCCGCCTGCTCAAAAAGCATGCAGGGCAGCTTGGCATTTCGGGCATAGAATTTGAGGGCTGTTACTATATCACTTTCAAAATGGAGGGCAACGGTGATTTTGCGCTCATCCGCGAGCTTGTTGCCATTGCGGAGCGAGGCATTGACTGTCAAAGCCTTGTAGAAACCGGTGAGCTGCCCGTATTTGAAAAATACGACGATTACGTGCCGGGTGAGCTGCTCAGGCAGGCATACGCCACCGACAGATTGACCGCGCCCTTGGTGGAAAAACGCGTGCATGATATTTTTGGCGAATATTGATCAACGCTTTTCCATATAATCGATCAGCAGCACACCGCCAAGCAGCACCACCGCACCGCCCAGTATATATTCAAGTGCGGGTATGTAGACGTTGCCAATCAGATTGGGGTTTTGTGAAATGGCAGCGTCCACGCGCACGGCGGTATCGCATATGGCAAGCGCGAGAAGATTGAGCCCGAAAAGCGCCGTGTAAAAGGCCTTTGGGGCAAGTGCGTATTGTTTTTTGACTCTTTTTTTGATCTTCATTATGATACCTCCTTGTCCCATCTGTTCTTGATCATACAATACTTTTTGAAAATTTGCCACAGAAAGCTGCCGGAAAAGCAGGGAAATGTTGGCATATGACCGCAAAATATTGAAAATATGTGCTTTTTTTGCAACATTTGACACAATATCTTGTGTAAGGGCTTTACAAATATCACAAGATGTGTTATAATATGGGCATGAGTATTTCTTTTATCGGAGGAGCATTATGAATTGTCCCGCTTGTGGATATGCAGAGAGTAAGGTCGTGGATTCTAGACCTGTCAACGATGGCAGCAGCATCCGTCGCAGACGTGAGTGCCTGCAGTGCCAGAAGCGCTTTACCACCTTTGAGATCATGGAGTCGGTGCAGATCTTTGTGATCAAAAAGAACGGTGAAAAGCAACTCTTCGATAAATCCAAGCTGCTTGTCGGTGTGCTGAAAGCAACGCAAAAGCGCCCTGTCAATGCAGAGGAGATCGTGAACACCATCGAGCAGGAGCTACAAAACAGCCTGCGCCAGGAGATCACCTCCAAGGAGCTTGGCGAGATGGCGATGGATCTTTTGCGCGAGCGCGACGAGGTTGCGTACGTGCGCTTTGCCTCGGTGTACCGCGAATTTAATGACATTGATTCTTTTATGGCAGAGCTCAAGTCGCTCAAAAAGCGTCAGTCCAAAAAGAAAGCTGAATAATCGACTTTATGAGATAAAAAAGGCCAAAACCGATGTTTTGGTCTTTTTTCGTTGTTTCGCTTGCATTATTCCATAAATAATCAAATAAGATGCAGAAAAACGCTCTTTTGAGCGGTTTTCTACCATATTTCTGTATTTCTCTATAACTCAAACAGCTTGATCATGGCAATCGCGCTACCGTTCTCGTATTCGCGTACCTCGCCAAGGGCAAAAAAGTGTCCCTTTGCGTCGCAGATGCGCACGCGCGTGCCAATGGCAAACTCGGTGTGTATCTTGATCTGATATATCTCGCAGCCGTTTCTGCAAAGGCGGGCGTAAAAATCCGAAAGGCAAACGCGGGGCAGATCAGAGAACAGCACCTCTACAGGGAGCAGGCGCGCCTCTCTTTGCGCGTCGTCCATCTCCTCCAGTTCAGCGGTCGTTATGCATTGATCCAAAGGGAAACCACCTGTTTGCACACGCTCCAAGGTCGCCATCACACCGCCGCAGCCAAGTGCTGCGCCAATATCCGCGCAAAGCGTGCGGATGTACGTACCTCCCGAGCAATCCACGGTGAGAATATAGTCGCTATGTGTAGCGGACGGCTCGCAGGAAAGAGAATAGATCTCGATCTCGCGTGCCGCTCTTTCTACCTCGATGCCCTTACGCGCAAGGTCGCAAAGCTTTTGGCCGTCTACTTTTAAGGCGCTGTACATGGGCGGGATCTGCTTGGTCTTGCCAACGAACTTTGCACACGCGTCCTTGACCTCTGCGGGCAAGGGAAGCGCGTCGGTGGTAGTCAGCACCGTTCCCGTGACGTCCTCGGTGTCGGTGGTCAGTCCTAAGCGCAGCGTGGCCTTGTAGACCTTGCGGTCGTGGCTGACGTACTCGCAAGCCTTGGCGGCTCTGCCCACAAGCACGACCAGAACGCCCGTTGCCATGGGATCCAGCGTGCCGGTATGACCTACGCGTTTTGTGTGCAACGCGCGACGCACCTTGTAGACAATGTCGTGCGAGGTCGCGCCCGCGTGCTTGTTGATCAGCAGAATGCCGCTTGGTTCAAAAGCGGGCGTGCTCATGCGGGAAAGCGCACGTGCGCGGAGTAGATGGGCATGCCCTTGGAGGAGAAGTTTGCCTCGTATTCGGTCATGACGTTGGTCGCGGCCATTTCGCTTGCGTGCAGATCCTCAGTCTTCCAGATGATCTCCAAGCCGCAAGCCTCAAATTCTTCAAGGCTGAAGAAAAACAGGTCGTGATTGTCGGTTTTGAACTTGAGCATACCGCCGGGGACGAGCAGCTGGCGGTACTTTTCAAGGAAACCGCGGTGCGTCAGTCTGCGCTTTTTGTAGCCGCTCTTGGGCCAGGGATCACTGAAATTGAGATAAATGGTGTCAAGCGAGTGCGCAGGCAGCCATTCGGGCAGGTTTTCCGCGTTGCCGATGATAAAGCGCAGGTTGTCGGGGCGGCTGTCGGCACACTCGGTTGCCTTTTCAAGGGCAAGGCAAGCCACATCTGCCACGCGCTCCATCGCGATCAGATTGACGTCGGGGTTTGCCGCAGCCGTGCCGCAGGCAAATGCACCCTTGCCGCAGCCGATCTCAAGAGAGAGCGGCTTCTTTTCGGGAAAAGCCGCGCAGGGATCGTCCATCAGCAGCTCAGGATGCTCGATCAAAAGGGCAGAGCAGGCGGCGATTCTCTC
>JAZQYT010000173.1:0-8514 GCA_045633665.1 Eubacteriales bacterium
GCAGAGCGGCTTGTGACCATCAAGGAGATTTTGGAGTCCGAGCGCTTTGACGCCATTACGCTGCAGCAGGTCAGCGGCTTTTCGGGGCAGTACGAAACCTACCAGCCTTACTTAAATGACCTCGCAGCCTACGTGCGAAAAAAGCAACCGGGCGCGGATCTGTATTTCCAGCGCACCTGGGCGTATGAGATCGACTCCCAACATGGGCATTTTCCTTTCTACGATTGCAACCAGCGCAAGATGTACGATGCGCTTTATACTGCATCCGAAAAGGCCTGCCTTGTCACGGGTGCAACCGTGATTCCTGCCGGCACGGTGATCCAGACGCTGCGCGAAACCGTTCCCGCGTTTGACTATGCGAACGGGGGAGAATCCCTGTGCCGCGACTCATTCCATATGTCGGTGACGTACGGCCGATTGGCCGTCGCGCTTTGCTGGTTGGCAACGCTGACGGGCAAGAAGGTCGAGCCCATGCCTTTTTTGGAGCTGGATGAGGGCTTGATCGCAGAGATCGCAAGAGTGGTCAACGAGGTTGTGTTTGATTAAATGAGAAAGAGCCATCTAATTGGTGGCTCTTTTCTAATTACTTATAGTATTTTTCAAAAATCGAGGTTTTTATTCTTTGTGTCCCTCTTGACTGTCATAGTATTTTTGCAGTTCTGTATTTAACTCTTTTTTTGTTATCAACCCAACTTTAAACCACAATGTAAGCTTATCAGAATAGGACTCCTCAAGATTAAGTTGGCCATTCTGTATAAGGTATGTGCGAGCTAATACTTTCAATTCATTTGCCATTTCGTTATTGATTTTTACAAGTTTTTGATTTGTTTCAATCAAAGCTGCGAATCCACACATACACATATATGCAACAATTGTACTGAAAATGCCAATTATCCATGTTGCAATACCTATTCCAGGAGAGATGTCCATTGTGAATCCACCTAAAACAAAGAAGCCGATTATTCCTGCGACGAGAAAGATTGTCGCACATATTCTGATTGTACGTGGTGTGTTGTCCATAATACTTTTTCCTCCTTAAAATATAAAAAGTGCGCAGCCGAAGCCACGCACTAAAAAATGGTAGCTCCGTTTACTGCGACATAAACTGATTTTTCCTATACTGCGACAGCATACGAAAATGGAGCATACATTTTTTACCAAAAAGTAAAAAATGTACACCGTCGCTAAATAGGATATCGGTATTCAGTTTATGTCGCACGTATATTATAGCACAGTTTGACGACATTGTAAACACTTTTTGGGGATTTTTATTTTGGCCAAATGTATACGCGTAATTAACGGAAAAGCGAACCGTCCATCTGTAGGGGGCGACGTCCTCGACGACCCGGGCAGGCGCAAAGAAATTATTTCATAGAAAAAAGGTAGCTGATGCAAGCCGGGCTGTCGAGGACGTCAGCCCCTACAGGTGGACATTTAAGTTTCCTGTGACGATACAAGGGCGAGGATTTCGGTTTTGTCAAAATCCTCGCCCGCGAACAGGTATTAGTATTGAAGCGTCACGATCTGCGCGCAGGTGAATTTATCAATGGAAAATTTGCAAACCCCGTCCTCGCAGGTGAAGGGAATTTCCTTGTTCTGCGGAACTGCGGTAACGGCCTTGATCGGCTTATCGGTTTTGATCTCAAAGGTGGTATCATGGATCGGCACCAGATCCTCAATGACCTCAATGCCGCCTCCGCGCTTGATGGGCGTTGCATACAGCGCGTGCAGTACGTAACGGTTGTGCGCGCTCTGCTCGTTGAGCGTGACCACGCCTGCGCTCGGCAGATTGGTGATCAGCGTCTTGCTTTCACCCAGAATGGTATCAATGGTGCGCAGTACGATTTCCTTGAGGATAATGCTGCCCTTGTCGGCATATTCCGAGAAGATATCCCAGGCAATATAGCCGCCGTCCTTGCCGATGACCACCGCAGGGGCGGCATCCTCTGTGACAAAGGGCGTGTGCTGGTGCGAGCAGAAATAGCCGCGCTCGCGGTTAAAGAAGGGATAGCGCGCGTATCCAAGAACCTGTGCGTCGGCAGCGGTCTTTTGCAGCACGTAATTGGGGCTGTACATGACGTAGCTGGTCACGGGCAGTCCGAGTGCCTCGAACGCGGGGCGCAGGTAGGTGGGCTGATACTGTCCCTTGCCCAGCCAGTCAGCACCAAAGTCAAACAGCATTTTCGCACCGTCCGTACCCGAAGTCCCCGAGCAGAGCAGCTTGCCGCCGCCTGCGACGAAGTTTTTGAGCTTAGAGAGCAGGGAAGCATCGGTAATGGTGGCCGCGTCGGGCAGGATAAGCAGCTTGTATTTGGAGAAGTCGCAGTACGTATCCAGCACGTCGTAGAGGTATTTGCCCTCCAGCAGCATGCGCCCCGAGCCTGTGTCGGCAGGGTGATTGCGTGCCGTGCCGATGATGGATTCGATTGAAAGCAGGCCGATATCGGCTACAGTCTGCACGTCGTAGCAGTATTCCTCCACCCGTTCCGCCTCGGCATAGGCAATGCCGATCAGCTCATAGGTCGCCTCGTCCAAAAATCCCTCGGGGTGCATCTGGTCACCGATCGAGCAGCAAGCCCCGTTGGCAAGCGAGAGCGCGATCTCATATCTCAGCGCATTGGGGTGCTTAAAGCCGCCGAATTCGCCCCACGTGGTGTGGAATTTGCCCGTCATGCCCAGGTATTCGTCGCCAAGCATAGCAGTGTACTTGGCAGACTTGGGGAAGTGATCGAAGCCCCAGCCGCCCGTGGGCAGGCTTTCAATCTCCTGGTGGGTGTTGGCAGCGGCAAAGTCGCGTCTGCCGCAGGGAATGTGTCCCTGATTGTGGAAGATGCGCACGTTCGGCTTAATGGCGCGCGCCGCGGCATTGACACCCTCGTAATATTTCTGATAGGTGACAGCAGCCATCTTGTAGTAGCTTGCCTGATCCTCGGGATCCCAACCGCGTTTTTCGATCTCGGCACGGCAATGGGGACAGAAGCAAAGGCGCTCACCGACAATGTCAAGGAAAATGCCTATGGGATCGTATTTGCGCACGACCTCCTCGACCTGGCTGATCAGCACGTCAAAATAGGGGGAGTTCATGCACAGGATATGGTAACCCGGGCCATGCTCGGGGACGTAATGCATGCCGTTTTCCTCGACGACGTTGGGCGTTGCCCAAGATGGGGAATGAAATACGCAATGATCGGGATGCTCGTAGAAATACTTTTCGTCAAGACCTGCAGAGATATAGATAGGTGCTTGCACGCCAATCTCCGCGCAGGCGGAAAGCATCTCTCCAAGCAGGTCGAAATGCAGATGCGGATGGATCTTGTTGGCTTCGGATGGGAAGTATGCCCAGCCGTGATGGCACTTGGCAAACACCGTGATCGAATTGATATGTCCCTTTTGCAGGCAGGCTTGAAACTGCTTGCGGTCAAATTTAGAGCCGATCCTCGGAATATGCTCCGAGGTATGAAAATCAAGATGAACTTGTCTTTGCGGTAAAGTATGCATGTGCTGAACCCCCTTCGGTTGACTTTATTTCATTTTACCATAATCACGCAAAAAATGCAACATAAAAATGGGCTGATGCGTCGCATCAGCCCATTTTTATTTGTAGGGACCGGCGTCCCCGACGGTCCGCAATAAAAATCAATCGGTGGTATAGTTATCGAAATAACCCTGAATGAACACGATAGGCGTACCCTTATCGCCCGAGCCCGAGGTCAGGTCGCAAAGCGAACCGATCAGGTCGGTCAAGCGACGGGGGGTTGTGCCCTCGGAGGCCATCTGACCTACAAGGTTGCTGTCCTTTTCGGTGATCTTTTGCTTGATGGCATCCTTGAGCGCATCGCCCGAAAGAGCGGAGAACTCGTTGTCTGCCAGATACTTGAGCTTGAGCTCGTTGGGAGTGCCTTCCAGGCCCTTGGTGTATGCGGGGGCGACGACCGGATCGGCCAGCTCCCAGATCTTGCCTACGGGATCCTTGAAAGCACCGTCACCGTAAACCATGACCTCCATGACCTTGCCGGTAGCCTCGTACAGCTTCTTCTGAATAGAGTCTACCACGACCTGGCAATCTCTGGGGAACAGCTTGACCTGATCCTCGGTTGCCTTGTTGGAGCCAAGCAGACCGTAATGCTCGTTGTAGCCGCTGCCGTCCACGCTCTCGGTCAGAATGTCGTCAAGTCCAAGCGCGATCTCAGCACCTGCAGCCTTGAGCATGCGCTTGGTGCGTGCTCTGGTGTGAATATCGCAGCACAGAACGGTCTTGGTGTAATCCAGGATCGCCTTGGGGTTGTTTGCAAAAATGATCTCGCAGTCAGCACCGCATTCACGGATCAGCTGCTCGTAGTATTCCACGTAGTCCACGCCCGTAAAGGTGTGCTTTTCATAGCCGAAAAGCTCGCGGTACTGTGCAAGGGAAAGCACGTCGCGATAAGGGTCTACGCCCTTCTCATCCAGCTTGTCAATGCTGACCAGATGGTTACCAACCTCGTCGGAGGGGTAAGAGAGCATAAGCACGATCTTGTCTGCACCCTTGGCGATGCCGCGCAGGCAGATCGCAAAGCGGTTACGGCTCAGAATGGGGAAAATAACGCCAACAGTGCCGCCGCCAAGCTTGGCGCGCACGTCCTTGGCAATGTTGTCAACGGAGGCGTAGTTGCCCTGCGCTCTTGCAACAACGGCCTCTGTCATTGCCACGATATCTCTGTCGTGGAAGGCAAAGCCCGCGTCCTCGGACGCTTCAAGAATGCAAGAGGTAACGATCTCTACGATATCGTCTCCTTGACGGATGATGGGAGCACGAACTCCGCGTGAAATGGTGCCGATCATGCGACTCATAATAAAATCTCCTTTGGGTAGTACCCGATACCCCCGGTATCGGCACACTACAAAATTTACCACAGTATATTATAACACTATTCTCCGTACATTTCAATATTTTTGCATAAAATTTTTCGAGTTTTTTCAAAAAAACAAAAAAACAAAGAAAGAAGCCCGAGGCGTGCGCCTCGGGCGATAAGATGGGTTATTCTTTTTTGCTTCTGGTTCTCTTGTACTGGGAAAGCTGCTGGCGTTCCTCGGTTTTGAGCTTTTCGGTGATGGCCATGTTTTCGATCATCAGCTTGACGATGCGCTCCATGGTGGAGTTTTCGGAATAGTCGGCCACGCAGACATAGTTGATACGGTCGTCGTCAACCAAGGGCTTGACCGTGTCGCCCTTGCCCTCAGGGTAGACCGCGATGGATTTGCCTCCGCGCTCCTTGACCATTTTCATACAAGGAATATCGGTCATACCGTCACCGACGTAGATCATGTTCTGATACGCGATGCGGCGCAGGCTCTCGTCTTGCTCACGGTTGACGCTCTCGTCGTCGGTTACGTCCAGAATGCCCTTGGAAATGCGGTAAATGTACTGCGTTTTGAGCGTGTAGTTGATGGCAAGCGCAGGCCATACTGCCTCTCCGTTTTCGTCATACAGATATTTGCAGGCAAACACCTTTTTGAAATACTTGGCGATCGGCGTACCCTCAATGATCTCATGCGTACCCGAGGAAATGATATAATGCTCAATATTAACGCCAAGTGATTTGCCGAATGCATTGATGCGGTCAAACCAAGTCGCCACGCCTGCGTAAAGTTCGACGTGCTCACCGCAGGAGCGCAGATAGTCGCGCGTCAGGGGAATGCCTCGCTTTTTGCACTCGCGGATCATGACCAGCATGTAAGAGAGAATTCTCTCAGCCTCGTTCTCGCGTGCGATGCGGCCTGCCTCTCCCCAGAATTCCTCCGAGCTCATGCCAAGCTTTTTGATGAAATCATATTCCTGCATGTCGGTGGTGCAAAGCGTTTTATCAAAATCGTATAGAATACCAATGGTCGTTTTGCTCATACTTTTTACCTCCTTTTTTGGATGGTTTCGATATATATCAAGTAAATATTTCTTTGCGGGGGATTTATTCTACCACAAAATTAGCGGGAAATCAAGGCCTGTACAGACTTTTTCTCAAGAATTCCGAAAAACATCACCGAATTTTTATTTTGTGCGCAAAATCGGCAGGGGAGCGGGACGGCAATTTCCCGACAGCAATTCCTAACGTTTTTTGCCGAAATGGAAAAGAATTATACAAATTGGTAAAAATTGACAATTCGCTGCGACAAAGTTTGGTGGGTTTTTCGTGATGTTTCATCTTGCAATAATTTCCAAAATATGGTAAAATATGTGCATAAAAGGAAATTACAGGAGGACATATAAAGTCATGGATACATCCACCAAAATACTGATCGCCGATGAAAATTCCGCGCAGCGCGCAACACTCAAGGAAGGGCTTTTGCGCCTGGGATACCGCTATATTGAGGAAGCCTCCAACGGGGAAGAGGCACTCTCCAAGATCAACCGCTACCATCCCGACGTCGCGCTGATCGACGTTTGGCTTTCCAAGCTGGACGGCATTGGCGTCATTCGCAGCTGCCGCTCTCTTGATCTCTCGCCCGATTCCGCGCCTGCGTTTATCATCACCTCGCCCGTTTCTAATCAGAATCTGTTCATTCAAGCCATGGGTGCGGGCGCTTCGCTGTGTCTGATCAAGCCGATCAATCCCATCAGCCTGTCCGATCATTTGCGTGATCTCGGAACGGGACGCAGCACGCAGGCGACGGCCGTGCAGGCGAGTCAGCCCAAGATCAGCGACGATCGCACGCCCGATATCGAAACGCAGGTGACCAAGATTATTCATCAGATCGGCGTGCCTGCGCATATCAAGGGCTACCAGTATCTGCGCACAGCCATTTTGCTGACGGTCAACGACTCGGATATCATCAATTCGGTCACCAAGGTGCTGTATCCCAGCGTGGCCAAGAAATACCAGACCACCACAAGCCGCGTCGAGCGAGCCATCCGTCACGCCATCGAGGTGGCTTGGGACCGCGGCGACGTGGATACGCTCAATTCATATTTTGGGTACACCATTCAGAACAACAGAGGAAAGCCCACGAATTCGGAGTTTATTGCGATGATTGCGGATAATTTAAGACTGAAATATAAGCTGTATTGATCATAATATTTCCGGGCGGCCACGCGCACAGGTGCGCATGGCCGTTCTTTTTCGTGTTATTTTGTACTAAAACTGCTGTTTGTGATGCAAAAACGGCTATTCGTGTTCTTTTTCGATTTATGACTTGAAAAATACGAAAAAGCGTGTTACAATATATAAGATAAGCACCGAGCAGAGATACGTTTGTGTTTTGTACGCTTGGTGCGCATTCGATTTTGCATTTGTCCGCGCAAGGTTTAGCCCTGCGCGTCAAGATAACCCGTCCGAAAGGGAGGAATGAGAATGAACAAGAGGATAAGATTTATTCTGCTTGGCTGTATTGTGCTGTTGGCGTGCGTTTTGCTGCTGACAGCGTGTGATAAGAACGACGATCCGCAAAAAGAGACTGCGACCACCGAGGCAGGGACGCAGGCGCACGTGCATGCCTTTAGCGAATGGATCACAATCAAACAGACCACCTGCACCGAAAACGGCAAGCAGCAGCGCGCATGCGCTTGTGGTGAAATAGAATCCAGAACCAATCTTGCGTCCGGTCACGAGGCGGGCGAGTGGAGCGTCAGCAGTGATCCTACCTGCACTAAAAACGGTACGGAATTCCAGGCCTGCACCAAATGCCATATCGTGCTCAAGATCAACAGCATTCCCGCCGTTGGGCATACCGAGGGAGAATGGGTGGTCAAGCGTGAGCCGTCCTGCACCAGAAACGGCAGCAAGGCGTTGCTTTGCAGCGTTTGTGAGGAAGCCATCAAGACCGAAACGCTGAAAAAGACCGGACATACCGAAATTGTGGTGGATGCCGCAGCCCCCACCTGCACAGAGGCCGGCTTATCCGAGGGCAAGAGCTGCTCGGTTTGCAATGAGGTGCTTGAAGCGCAGGAAGAGATTTCTGCCAAGGGGCATACCGAGGGTGAGGCAGTTGTGGAGAACAACGTCCTTCCCACTTGTCTTGGCGAGGGTACTTACGATCAGGTCGTATACTGCACAAGCTGCAGCACCGAGCTTGGCCGTGAAACTATACAAGTATCCGCGACGGGACACACGGAAGGCGAGGCTGTGGTAGAGAACAACGTAGCACCCACCTGTACGGCAGATGGATCTTACGATCAGGTCGTGTATTGTGTAAGTTGCAGTACCGAGCTTGGCCGTGAAACTATACAAGTGTCCGCAACGGGACACACGGAAGGCGAGGCCGTGGTAGAGAACAACGCAGCACCCACCTGTACAGAAGCAGGCTCTTACGATCAGGTCGTATATTGCACAAGCTGCAACACCGAGCTTGGCCGTGAAACTATACAAGTATCCGCGACGGGACACACCGAGGGGGATGCCGTGGTAGAGAACAACGCAGCACCCACCTGTACAGAGGCAGGCTCTTACGATCAGGTCGTATATTGCACAAGCTGCAGCACCGAGCTTGGCCGTGAAACTATACAAGTGTCCGCAACGGGACACAGCGAGGTGACCGATGCGG
>JAZQYT010000174.1:0-7308 GCA_045633665.1 Eubacteriales bacterium
TGTTGAATATGACTTCGATACGCCTATCTCCAATCCGATCGATTACAAGCGTGTTCTTGATAATTGGAATTTACTAAACACTATAGCAAGCACTTTTGGAATGTTCTTCGAAGGAGATATGAAAAAATACACCAAGCTTTACGACTTGCTGTTCAGATTGAATACTCCGATAGACCCTATCTCTCCAACATACAATATTGGTGATCAATATTTAGGTTTGATCATAAAAGTTTTCAGAAAAAAAGATCGGTTTCTTGAAAGATTTGAATTGTATAGCGAGTAAATGAGTTGACATCCTTTTTGTCAACACGTGCCAACAACAAAGCCCAGTCCAAAAGGACTGGGCTTTGTTGTTGGTCGTGCTACGCGCGAAACGAATCGGGCTCCGCGCGCCACGGGTGCAGCGGAGCCCGTTCGCATTCGCCGCTCGTAGATCGGAGAGCGGCTTGCGCAGCAAGACATTCTCCAGGCGCAGAGCGTGCGAATAATCGCGCATCGCGCGAAATTCCGGGAACGTCATACCGAACATCTTGACAAACGGTAGAACCTGTACTATACTAATATCATAAACCACGAAAAGGAGTTGATTATTATGTCTGCAACCGTATATTTTACAATCACACAACAAACAAAACCAAATACTGATAGGAGATATAATGATCAAACTACAAGGAAAAAGAAACTCCGCTATCGTTTTTGCCGATAAGCTCGACAAGCCTACCAAAACGCAGATTTGCGAGCTGTTGCGCGAACAGGCGTATGCGGACAGCAAAATACGCATCATGCCCGACACACATTCGGGTAAAAACGTTGCCGTTGGCACGACCATGACCGTCAAAAACAGAATTGCGCCCTCTCTCGTAGGCGTGGATATCGGATGCGGCATGGAAGTTGTGTTTTTGAAAGAGCAAGAAATTGATCTTCAAAAGCTGGACGAGGTCATACATTCCCTTGTTCCCTGCGGCACAAAAATTCACGACACTCCGCTAACTTCATTTGATTTTGACACCTTACGCTGCAAAGACAATGTCAACGTAGAGCGGGCTCTTCGAAGCATCGGGACGCTTGGGGGCGGAAACCACTTCATCGAGGTGGATCGGGCGCAGGACGGCAGGTTTGTGCTTGTCATCCATTCCGGCTCGCGCCAGCTCGGCAGCGACGTTGCAAACTATTACCAAGATCAAGCATACCGTTACCAATGCAAAAAGCAGAGAAAACGAGCGCGTCAGAGCTATTATGATGACGCAGACACGGGAGGTTTTGTCAGCAATAAATCAAATCGGGATTCCGTTCAGGTGAAACGCGAAACTGCAGTCCTTGAAGGAAGCTTGTTTGAGGAATATCTGCACGATCTTGACGTGGTGGTCTGCTTTGCCGATCTGAACAGACAAACGATTGCAAAGCTGATCTGTGGAAATGCGGGACTGACTGTAGCGGATCGTTTTGCATGTATTCATAACTATATTGACACGGAATCCATGATACTGCGCAAGGGAGCGATCTCGGCTCGTCTTGGCGAGCGTGTGATCATTCCCCTTAACATGCGGGACGGTGCGTTGCTGGGCGTGGGAAAAGGCAATCCCGAATGGAATTTCTCAGCTCCCCACGGAGCAGGTCGCGCCTGCAGCAGAACGGATGCAAAATATGCGTTTACGGTAGAAGAATTCCAGCGGGAAATGGAAGGCATTTATACGACGACTGCCGCACAAGGCTCTCTTGACGAATGCCCCATGGCCTATAAAGCCCCTTCCCGAATATTGGAATTCATAGGCGAGGCGGTATCGGATTACGAGGTTATAAAACCCATATACAACTTTAAATCCTGCTAAATTTCAAGTATTCGTTTGGAATCCTGTTTGTCAACACGATCCGGCATGACCGGGCTGCTTCAAGAAATTGAGGCAGCCCTTTGTGGTTGCAAACGCCTTGAAAGATAGCATCCTCCCCGCCTTTCCCCAAAATTTTTTCACTTTTTTTGAAAACACGCGAATTTTTTCGCATAAAAAGCGTCTATATAAGTGAAGACTTGACGCATGATTCAAAAAGCCAAAAAATATCAAGGAGAAAAAAACATGAAAAAAGCACTGTCCTTACTACTCGCATCGCTATTATGCTTTACGGCCATTCTGTTTACAGGATGCGATACCAACGTCCCCGGAAAAACAGACACAACGATTGAATCCGAAGAAACAACCCAAACCGAAACAGAGATTGAAACCGTCAAGGCGGAAGCATCCAAGGGAACGATCAACGGCAACGTATACAAAAACGAATTTTTGGGATTTGAATTCACAAAGCCCGCGTCCTGGGTGTATTCCACCGATGAGGAGATCGCAGCGGCCATGAATATTGCCGTAGATCAGATCCTCGGCGAGAATTTCAAGCAGGCTCTTGAAAACAATCCCGTCATATACGACATGATGGTGGTAGATTCCATCACCGGAACCAATATCAGCGTCATATATGAAAACCTCGCAAAATCGTTTTTGACAAATATTACCGAAGAGCAGTACGTCGAGATGGTCAAGCAGCAGCTTGCTGGCGTGTCCGGCATGACCGTTTCCTTCCCCGATCAGCTTGAAAAGGCAAAGCTGGGAAAGACCGAATTTACCAAATGCGTTTGCCGTACAACAGCCAACGGCATGACCTTTACACAGGTATATTATCTGTATAACGTTGACGGATACATGGTATCCATTACCGTCACGATTCCGAGCGGATACACCGTAGCCGACATCGAGGCAATGTTCCAATAATACAATCTTCCGAGGATATGATTTGCCCGTGCGTCATATCCTCGGTTTTATTTTGAAATTTGTGTAATGGGCAAGCTCCCTCACCCTGCGCAATTATCTATCAAAAAGCTCTTGCAATCTGCGAAAAAGTGTGTTATGATGAAATCAGAATGGTACTTCAGCTATAGCCGAAGAGAGCCGAACTCATACGGTTTTGCTCGGCAAATATCTGCATCTGCGCAGAAAAAATGCTCGCAATTATACGAAAACAACCACGAAAGGCAGTAGCTTATGGGACATATGAAAAAACCGCATGATGATATCTGGGTTGACTCCGCTTACGTGGGAAACCCTTGGGAGACCAAGCCGCACGAACGGCCCGTGCCGGATCAACTGCGCAAGCCGTTTTGGCGCAAGCCTCGCGTATGGATCACAGCCCTTGCGCTGCTCGCAGCAATAATTGCCTGTATGATCTACTCGGTGGTTACTCCGCCCATGTCCAAATTGAACCTGCGGATGATGTTTAAAAACTACACAGTCACCGTGCAGCACCAAAAGATCGGCTCTCATGGCGGAGCCACAGGCAGCACCGAGCTGAAGATCAACGGCAACGTGATCGTAAAGGATACGGGGAATCGGAATTACGTCTACTACGAGATGGAGGACGGTACCCTGTACAAATACGTACAGAAAGATACAGGATGGGAAAAGGAAGAAAGCAGCGATCATCTCCTTGGGAACCATTTGAACGTGGATATGCCAAGCTGCGAGATTTGGGATAAGCTGTTCGACGCTCACAATTACGAGCCCTCCCGATGGGAGCCTTTTGTCTGGAATCTCAAGGAAGACGTGGACGTCGGGAACGTGGAGGGCGTAAGGCTCGAACGAAAGAACGGTCATTTCATGCTGTCGTGGGGACAGAACGGCTATAAGTTCAGTGCAGTTTTCAGCGGCTTTTTATTGACGTATTTCCACACACCGCCGGAGCTGTTTTTCAAAATCATTTTCGAATAGGCGAATTTATCAAAACACGAATCATTATCACAACAAACAGGAGGTACTTATGGCGGCTTGTGAAATACTCAGTCTTTACGTCATCCAATACGAGAATCGGATATCCATTTCTTTTCCCCTGGCTGAAATGAAGGAATTTGCATTCAATTATGATTTTTACGAGGAAAACTCAGCCAAATTCATGGCTGCTTTACAAAAGGAGTGGCAGGGATCACTTGAACAAATGGTGCGAGAAGGCTTTGTGCATACAACGGCACGCGAGGAATACTTTGAATATCTCAAATTGGAAGAGTTTTGCAAAAAGAACGGTATTCAATACAAATTCACCCAAGAGTTCCTCATATGAGAAAAGAGCTTTTAAACGGAACACCCATCCCTTATGATCTGCCCATAAAAGATCTGCGCGCAATGATGTCTTCTGCCTCTATGAAGGATTTTTCGCTTGCTTGTGAAGCGTTGTCATACAAAAGCGATCCCGAAGCATACGGGATCATGAGATCCTTTATCAACGACAGGGACAAATACCGCAGGCTGTACGTTTTGAAAACCATCTTCCGCCGCGCGGAGGCAGCCGAGCTGGTTGATTTTCTTGAGGATGCGATCGCGTCCGATGATCCTTTGCTTGCAGAAAACGGGTTGATCATTGTTTCCGAATACCGCATCAAGGTATCGGAGTCCTTGCTGATCGCGACGGTCGGGAAATATTGTAACGAATTATATACTGCCGTGGGTGCCTTGGGAACGCTTTCGATCAGCGAGGGCAATTTTGAAGAGATAACGCGCATTTTTTCATCCTGTACCAAGTGCGCACAAAAAGAGATCTTGTGCGAGATCTTATGCAACTGTTATCTGCCGCAAAAGGCAGGCGAATTGTTCGGGTTGTTTGGACAGGATACGTTTGCCAAGGTCAGACGCATCGCATTGGAGATCGGAAAATGCTACGGCTTTGATACAAATCAATTTTTATCGGATACGGACGGCCATATCAGAAAGCCGGCTGAACGGAGGACTGCAGAATGAAACTGAAATTTGACATTGTGGGCAAGCACCAGCCCGATCCCTTTATCTTTGAGGATGGGGGCAAATTATACCTGTACGTAACTGCTCCCCGCGGCGTGGAGGCTTACAGCGCGGACGATTTGTTCGGCATTTGGCATTACGAGGGCATCGTGGCCTCGTTTGAAGGACGTCGCGATTACTGGGCGCCTTCGGTAATCAAGCATGAAGAGCGGTATTATCTCTACGTTTCCTGCTCCACCGACGAGGAATTTCAGTATATGCACGCAGCGGTTGCCACTTCCCCGCTCGGCCCTTTTGCCGAGGAGAAATGCTTGTACAAGCGGTTTTCGATCGATTCACACGTGGTCAAGACCGCGGACGGCCTGTTTTTGTGGTATGCCGAGGACAACGTGTCCTGCGAGCGCATCGGCACGCGCGTCTTTGTGGATCGGTTGCTTGATCCCATGACACCCGCCAACGCGCCCAAAGAGGTCATCGTACCCACCATGGACGAGGAGATTTTCAAAAGAGATCGTTTTGGCGACGGCAAGGACTGGTACACCATTGAGGGCGCTTTTTGGTTTTGCGAGGGCGATTGGCAATACCTGATGTACAGCGGCGGCTGCTTTGACAACGACTCTTATCACATCGGCTATGCGGCCGCACGCACGGCCGAGCAGGACTTGACGCGCGTGGACTTTATCAAGCACACGGCGGACGGCGCGTTTGATCCCGTCATGATCAAAAACGACTTTGAAGAGGGCTCGGGACACCACAGCGTGATCAAATACAAGGGGCAATATTACGCCGTTTACCATGGCCGCGACTATGGAAACGACGCGCGACGGGAATATGCCGAGGCGAGAACTGCAAGAATTTGCAGACTGCACGTGCAGGACGGCATGATCACAGCCGAGCGGTACGCGGACAGAATATGAAATAAGAAAGGGGAAAATCACATGAAAGTACGTGAAATGGACAAGCTTACCGCACACTTTGACAGATATTTCGAGCAGGAAAACGAGCACGTACTGCACCCGATCGTGGACAACGGATTCCACGTTGACGTTCTGATCTATGAGCCGACCAAAAAATACCCCTTTTGGAAGCTGGTCACCATGGGTGCGAGCGACTACAAAATGCCCAAGATCCCCAACACGATCGGCAACCGCAACGAATACATCATGTTTGTGGATGCCGACGAGGACTTGCACGACAAGAGCGTCATGTCCTGGTATCTCGCCAAGCTGACCATGATCGCGACCTACGCGAAATTCTACAACACGCACGTGACCTACTCGCACAGCTTTGAGTGGGAAAACGAGGATCCCGAGGACGAGATGATCGCGGCATTTATTGAGTTTCCGCAGGTCATTGACAACGCGGACGTATTGCGCTGCCAAACGGGGGCTTTCAAGACCGTGGCATGCTTGCAGGTCGTTTTGCTCACCAAGGACGATCTGAGCCGTCTGACAAAGATCGGACGGCAGGCATTCAGCGAGTATCTTTATCCGCAAAGAGGCGGCAAGTGCCACTTTATTTCCGAAAGACACAGAAGCGAAAAATTCTGACGGCAAAGCAAGACAGGAGGACATAGCATGCAACTTGAAAACCTGAACGGACAATCCATCACGGTACACAGCTTTTCCGTCGCGCAGGGTGACGCATCGCTGATGGTCACGATGACATGCACCGCAGAAAACGGAGCTGCCTGCGAGATCCTGTTTGACCGTGTATCCTGCCTGAAGCTTGGCGAGGTGTCCTACCCTTTCCAAATCTGCGGATTTGAGATACAGAACTACAGCGCACGCGGATACTCGCGCGATTGCCGTTTCTTTATCAACGACTACGAGGACGGCAAGCTCTCGTTTTTCTGCGGTGATATCGAAATATTGGAATCGAACGAATAAGCGCGAACAAAAATGAGCAAAGGAGAATAAAATGGGCATTTTTCAAAACGACGACAAATATCTGCAAATGACGGGGGAGCAATTAGCTGCGCTGTCCGATGAGGAATTTTTCTGGGCCATCATGATCAGAACCGAGCATGTTGTGGACGGCTTTGAGGATTGGGCAGAGGGCGTGCCTGCGCTCAACCCTTACCAAAAGGTATTTTATTCGGTAAATTGGCTGGATACCGAGGTCAACAACGGTGGGCTTTGCCAGTTTTTCGTCAATTCCAGCCGCATGGTTGCGCCCTTGATGAGCGAGTATCTTGCGCTGATCGGTGCGGACGAGCATCAAAGGCTTTACGATGCGTTTATCGAGGACAATGGCATTGATTTGGGCGATCTTTCGGGCTTTGACTCCGAGGACTGGGAGGATTTTGACGCGCAGTACGACAAATATCCCTTTGATGATTTTGACGACGCGTATTACGATATGGAGCCCTTGGAAACCTATCTGACCAAATATGCAAGAGAAAATCTTGCGCATTTCTGATTAAAAAGCAGTATGCAGTAACGGGGGACAAAACCAAATTGCGGGACGTCGAGGGCGCCGTCCCCTGCAAACGGTTAGCCGTCCCCCGTTACACATCCCCTGTGCATGAAATCCGTGA
>JAZQYT010000175.1:0-3028 GCA_045633665.1 Eubacteriales bacterium
GTCATTCGTCCCATCACCGACCAGGATAAGCTGTATTATTTCAAGAAAAGAAGGATCGATCCCGAGATCGAGGAGATTTTGAAGCAGAATCGGTCATAACCAATCATCAAAGATTGGTTGATTCTTGTAGGGACCGGCGTCCTCGACGGTCCGTGGACGTGAAAATCGTCCATTTGTAGGGGCTGATGTCCCCGACAGCTCGTCCTGCAAAAACGATCTTTTCGCAATGTAATAAGTTCATTGTTCCCGCTCGGGCTGTCGAGGACGTCAGCCCCTACAGACGGATGCTTTGCGCATCCGGTAGCAGCGCAAGCGAAAAATTTGCCGTTTGCGGTATGGCACCCCCCTGCGACTTTTAATTCACTATTCAACAATATAAACTAAGGGACTGCTTTGACACAGCCCCTTTTTTAATTAATTACCAAGCAGCTGCTTGATCTCTTTTCTCTGCTCGCTTGTGTAGTCGTAAACCGTGGCGTCAAACCATTTCTCTTCCACAAAATCTTCCTGGAAAGCGTCCATGACCTTTAGCGCTATTTGGAACTGAGAATTGGCTTTATCGCTCTCTCCCATTTCCTGCAAGCGCTTGCCCGCAACAATCAGCATACTGATCAGATCCTCGGCGCAAATATTCTTGTGCTTTTGCGCGGCCTCATAACTGTCCTTGCCATCCAAAAGCGACGCCATAAGCTCCAGCTTTGAAAAATAGATTTCGGGGATCAGCTCCAGTGTGGGGGCAATCAGCGCGTCCTGCCCTGTTTCCTTGTAGCATTCCGCCAAAATGCGGCAAGCGTCGTATTTGACGTCGTCCTGCTTGGTGGATTCGATCAGCGTTTTGCAAAGGCTGATCACCTCGTCCGCTCGCGTCTTGTAATCCATGGTGTAAAGCAGATTGTTCAAAATGATATCATTCCCCGGGAATCTCTGCAGCCCTTCGCGCAAAATGTGCTCCGATCTTTCGGCATCGTCAAAGCGGTACTTGTACGCTTCATGGCAGATCTGCTCTACCTGTTTTTCGGTCTCAAACAAATTGAAATCAAACAACTCATCAGTGGACACACCAAAAAACGACGCGATCGCGGGGATCATGGTCACATCGGGCATAGTGTAGCCGTTCTCCCATTTGGAAACTGCCTGAAACGACACGCCAAGATAATTGGCAAACACCTCCTGCGAGATGTTTTTCTGTTTTCTTAAAGTCTTGATTTTTCCTCCGAGCTTTATCATATCTTTTCCTCCAAAAATTTTGGATCAGCGCTTATCCTGATACTATTATAGCAAAGATATGCGGAAAAGCAATAACGCATTTTGAGAGAATTTTTCTCCCATTGGTTGAATTTTGGTAAAAAAGCAGCCCCGACCGATTCAGTCGGGGCTTTCTGTGTCCTTACTTCTTATTCTTAGGCTTGCGGATGCGATTCAGCTGCTTGTTCAGCTTGAGCAGCTCTTCCTTGGTGAAGTTGATATTTGCCATGCCCATCATAGAGGACAAGCGCAGCACGGTAAACGAGCCCATCATTTCCATCAGTCCTCCGCCTGCGGAAAGATCGACGTCAAAGCCGCCCTTCTTTTCGTCCTTACTCTTACCCTTCTTATTGGCATCCATCTTTTTCTTGAGCTTCAGCCCCAAGCGCATAAACCAGATCTTACCTGCCGTGGTTGCCATGATGTCGCCAAGCTTGTCGTTGAGCGAGAAGCGGCCGGGCTTTTCGACTACGTCAAACCAGTTGAGCACCGCGCCAACCTCGCGCAGCACGTAATCCATGTTCATCTCGGCTACCTTGCGGATCTTACCCTCGTCGGTCAAATCTCCTGCCTTAGCCACAATGGTGCTTTCGCCCACGTTGGGAACGTCAAAGTAGAAGAAGTGATCAGCCGCGGTCTTCTTGCCAATGCTCTTTCCATTGACGATCAGCTCAACCTCGGGCAGGTTGGAGTAAACCGTGACCTTGGTCACGTCCTCCACACGGTCGATATATCTCTTGCTGCACAGATGCACGAAGGGATCTGCCTCGGGAGATACCAGCCATGCCTTATAAGCATAGAAGGCGTCCTTCTTATACTTTCTGTCCATGGTGACAAGTCCCTTATGGTTCTGGCCGTTCTCACCGCCCTCTGCTCTTGCATCTGCGCCGAAATCGAACATGTTCCAAACGTGGGTTGCCCACATGTATTTACGGGTGAACAGCTGCTTGATCAGCTCTTCGTGATAGTAAGCCTGATATTCCTCGGTGTAGTCGCCCTGCTTGGGGTCGCTGGTGTGCCAGTTGAGTGCCTCGCAGCCGTACTCGGAGCAGCCGATCGGAATGGTGGGATGCGTCTTGTCGAACTTATCAAACCAAGGGCCGTTCATGTACGTCTCGCCGCCGTACCAGCCGAAATAGTGGTTATAGGAAACCACGTCGGGGATCTGAATATAGGGATCGTCCATCTTGCACATGGAAACTGCCGCGATGGTGGTCAAACGCGTCTTATCCATTTCATGCACCAAGTCATTTAGGATGCGGTGGTTCTCCAGCAAATCGTCGTCCGAGCCTGCGATCGAGATCTCGTTGGAAAGTCCCCATACCACGATCGAGGGGTGGTTATAGTTCTGCGTGATCAGCTCCTTCATCTGAGAGATGGTGTTCTCGCGGCCACCGGGCATATGTCTGGAAATGTAAGGGATCTCCGCCCAGATGACAAGACCGCGCTCGTCACACAGATCATAGAAATACTGATCGTGCTGATAGTGCGCAAGACGGATGGTTGTCGCGCCCACCTCGCAGATCAGATCCATGTCCTCTCTGTGGTGCTCGGGCAGCAGCGCGTTACCCACGCCCAGTCTGTCCTGGTGACGGGAAACACCGCGCAAAGGGTATTCCTCACCGTTGAGGATAAAGCCGTTATCGGGATCGATCTTGAAGGTGCGCACACCAAAGCGCGTGCTGACGTTATCCAGCACCTCACCGTCTGCACTCAGCAGCTCGGCAGTTGCGGTATACAGATAGGGATTCTTGCGGCCGTGCCACAAGGTCACATCCTTGAT
>JAZQYT010000176.1:0-3146 GCA_045633665.1 Eubacteriales bacterium
AGAAGGACTGCACGGGGGAATCCATGGCCATTGCGTACCGCAAGAGCGCGTTTGCCGTTGTCAAGGTGGATAACTTCTGGCTGACCGCCACGCCAAGTGTCCCCGGCTCTAACTTAGGCGGTGACCAGAGCGGATGCCCGCGCATGGCAACCGTGGCCGTGCTGCACCACACGGGGGCAGGGAAGGATATTTGCATGTGTAACACGCACCTTGATCACCAAGGACATATCGCAAGACAGATCGAAGCGGCACTTTTGTGCGCAAGACTGGAGTCATATGACCAACCCATCATCCTCACGGGAGATATGAATGCAACGCCGCAAGAACCCGAGATCGGGATCATCAGGGCTGCCATGGAGGTACGCGGCGTGCGTGACGTCACCCAAGGCTTGGGCGGCACGTTCCATAATTTTGGCAGAATTGCTCCCGAAAAGTATTCCAAGATCGACTATATCTTCGCATCCGGTGCATGCACCGATTGTCACATCATTCCCGACGATGCGGACAAGCAGGGGCTTTACTATTCCGATCACTTTGCCGTTATGGCCGAAATAGAAATATAAAACGATACGAGGAGAAAAAGGGGATGACCAAGCAAGAATTCTTTGCATATTGCCGCTCCGCCCATGGCACACAGCCGGATTATCCCTTTGAGGAGGATTTTGAAACGGCCGTGATGCGTCATGGTGATACGCGCAAGTGGTATGCCATTGTCATGCGTGTGCCGCGCCGTAAGTTCGGCTTTGCAGGCAAAAGCGGTGACGAGGTGGTGGATGTGGTCAATCTTAAGCTGCCCACTGAAATGTTTGGCTCGTTTGGCGCGGATGTCGGCGTTTATCCCGCGTATCATATGAATAAGCTGCATTGGATCTCTGTGTTGCTGCCGGATGCACCTGAGGACGTGGTGCAATTTCTGGTCAGCGTCAGCTACGAGGCAACCAAAACGCAGAAAAAGAAATTGAAATCATAAAGAGAAGGAGTTGCGTCCCTGTGGGCGCAACGCCGTCTCTGTGTTTTTTCAACTGTTACGTACCGCGCTGTCAAGCGGATGCAAAACAGATCTCCTGCACGTTTGCGGCAAATTCCGCATCCCATCCCTCGGGGATGCTATAGGATTTTCCCACAATCACGATTTTGCATTGCGGGATATTGCAAAACGCGTGCTTGTCTACACGCGCGATCGTGTCCGGTACGACAAGTTCCCTGATCCGGTCAAGCCCCCAAAATGCCTGAGAACCGATCTCGGTCACACTTCCCGGAATGTTGATCTTTTTTATTTCAGTCAGATCAAAGAATGTATTGGCTTCAATGATCTCCAACGTTGAGGGAAGCAGAATCTCTTGGATTGCATGCTTTTGTACGTAGCTGCAAATATCGCCAAATCCTATCTTTTTCATCCCTTTGGGAACCACAAGAACAGCCCCGTTCACCACATACTCCATCATGTCCCTCCTTTATTGAGTTCATTATAGCACAAAAATCGATTGTTTGCAAGCCTGTGCGAGGTTTGATCGGTACGCTTTCATAAAAAGCAGGAGATCGCAAGGATCTCCCATGTTTTATGGCGGAGGCAGAGGGATTCTGAACCCATATTTGCGCCAACGAGCATTGAAAACCGTTTACCTGCCCTGCGCAAACCGGCATGTCGCGTCGCATAGCGACGCTCATGCAGGGTTCGAATCGGTTTACTTTCACGATAAAAACCAAAGGGCGATCCCGTCAGGAACGCCCTTTGGTTTTTTATGGCGGAGGCAGAGGGATTCGAACCCCCGTGGGGAAGCCCCAAACGGTTTTCAAGACCGCCTCGTTATGACCACTTCGATATGCCTCCATATTCAGTTGTTACAGAGGCATGTCAAACGGTTTTCAAGACTCGTGCCCGCCACCGTCGCATAGTCGTCTGTTTGCGCCTCGTTGCCTCGGCTTGCCATACTCCTTGCTTTGGGCGGTATCGCTGCGAAAAAATGATACTCAATCATTTTTTTCTTGCTCACCCGTTATGACCACTATTTCAACATCGTTGAAATACTGCCTCCATATTCGGTTGTTACAGAGGCGTGCCAACGGTTTTTAAGGCTTTTGCTCATCTGTTATGACCGTTTCATTCCAACCTCTGATATTCAACAAAGTGTATTATATCACAAACTTTTGCGTTTGGCAAGGGTTTTGTTCGATTTTTTTCAGTTTGAATTGCAGCGGATTTGTGTTCGAAGAAGAATTTTATGCTATAATAGATAAAACTTTTAAATTTTTGCAACCGTCGGCTACGAAAAGGGTACTTAATGAGTGAAGGCGCCATCAAATGAAAAAGGGGTGAGACGTATGGATGACCGCAGCATTATAGAGTTATTTTTTGCGCGTGACGAGCAGGCGATCAAAGAGACTGCCGACAAATACGGCAAGGTATGCCACGGTGTTGCGTACAACATTTTGGGCGACGAGCAGGATGCCGAGGAGTGCGTCAACGACACGTACGCGGGGCTTTGGAATGCCATTCCGCCGGCGCGGCCCGATAATCTGAGTGCGTTTATCTGTCGTATTACGCGCAATCTGTCGCTCAATCGCTTGCGCGCGCTGACCAGGCAAAAGTGCAGCCGCGAGGTGACAGTATCATTTTCCGAGCTGGAAGAAATACTGTCCGACGAGGCGGTGGACGGGCGCGAGGGCGAGATCGCGGCACACATCAGTGCATTCTTACGCGAGCAGAGCGAAGACGTGCGCGCTGTATTTATGCGTAAGTATTATTTTTTTGATTCTGTAGAGGCGATTGCCAAGAAATACGGCTTTAGTCAAAGTAAGGTCAAGAGCATGCTGTATCATACCCGAAACAAACTCAAGGAATATTTAACCAAGAAGGGAGTTACGATATGAAAATACCGAAATTCGTGTATACGCTGGGGCAGGTTGACGACGATCTGATCGCAGCAGCCGCGGCACCTGTTGCATCTGAAGTATCTGTACCACCGCTTCCAGTATAAGATCCTGTAACCCCAAATATACTTACTCCAGTTTTAATATTACCGGCTACTAGATCAGCATCACCTTGAATAGTCTGAGCGCCGCTTAAGTATTGACCAGAAGATATTGTCTGATTTGAGGTACCAGGTGTATATGTCTGAGCTGATTTTGATGTGATTGATCCGGTA
>JAZQYT010000177.1:0-12011 GCA_045633665.1 Eubacteriales bacterium
CAACGTGATGTTTTCGGTGACGTTCAGCACCGGGATGAGGTTGTAGAATTGGTAGATCAGTCCGACCTGTCTGCGGCGGAAGATGGCAAGCTGCTCGTCGTTTTGTGCGTAGACGTCCTTGCCGTCCATGAGTACCTTACCGCTCGTGGGCTTATCCACACCGCCCAGAATATGAAGAAGGGTGGATTTGCCCGAGCCCGAGGGGCCGATGATGGCAACGAATTCGCCCTTGTTAACAGAGAAGGAAACGCCGTCCAGGGCGTGTACCTGCGCCTCACCCGAGCCGTAGGTTTTACGAAGATTTTCAACTCTTAAGATTTCCATAATGTTTTCTCCTTTTTTGTTGTACGAGCAAATTATACATGGGGCAAGTGACAGAGCGGTGACTTTTTTATTACAAAAACGTCACTTTGGAAAAAAACGTGGCTAACAGGTAACACTATTAGTTTAAGAAGCAATAATGCTCCCACTCCAAGATCCTTCGCGGCGCATTCCCGTTTAAGCTCCGCGCAGCGGAGGTATTCATTCATCGAGCGAAGCGAAGAATCTTAAAAACGGGAATGCTTGCTCAAGGATGACAGGAGCGGGAGCATCATTCTTTAACCTGATGATACTGCTTTAAATAGCACCTTTATAAAATCGCATGATGAACTGCGCACCGCCCTCGGGCGCGTTTTGCGCTTTGAGCGTGCCGTTTTGGGCTTTGACGATGGTGCGTGCAAGCGCAAGGCCGATGCCAAAGCCTGCATCGGAGGAATTCTTTCCTTTATAAAAGCGCTCGAACAGGTGCGGCAGATCGTCGGCAGAAAAGCCGCAGCCGCTGTCCGTGACCACGATCTCGGCATAAAGCGCGGTTTCTTTTGCCATGATGTGCAGCGTGCCTCCCTCGGGGGTATGCTCCATGCAGTTTTTGACAATGTTGCCAAGCGCCTCAGCCGTCCATGCAGCGTCGCAGGTCACAAGGCCTTCGGCCTGGCAGATCAGTCTTTGCCCGTGCAGCTCAATGGGAACCAGCAAAGGGGCGGTGGAGCGGTCGATCAGCGCCTGCAGCGGCATGGACTTGGGCTGCAGAGAGGCGGTGCCTGCATCCAGCTTGGACATTTTCAGCAAGGCAGTGATCAGCCAATCGATACGTGAGAGCAGCATGTAAAGCTCGCGCATGTATTGCTCGCGCGCCTGCTCGGACAGATCGGGATCGTCCAAAAGGGAGACGATCAGATTGATCGAGGTCAGCGGCGTGCGGATCTGGTGCGAGATGTCCGCGATCGAATCGGCAAGAAAGATCTTGTCGTCCAGCAGGGCCTGTTGCTGCTCGCGCATCCGCACGGACATTTTGTAAAGCTCACTTTGCAAAACGCCCAGCTCGCCCTCGTCATAGCCGTCAAAGGAAAGGGAATTGTCCCCGTGCAGCACGCGGTTGACCGTGTCCGAGAGCGCAGAGATGCGCTTGTAGCGGCGGTGGGTAAAGAACAAAAAGATGCCGAGCAGCGCAAGGCACAGGACAAGCGTAAAAATGCCAAAGCCCACGTTCCGGATAAACGCGCCCACGGTGGCGCACAGGCTAAGCAGACCTGTGCAAAGCAAAAGTCTTTTGATTTCGGGATTTCTGAACAGCTTCATATCACACAACCTTATAGCCAAGACCGCGCACGGTCAGAATGATGGTGGGATTCTGCGGATCGTCCTCGATCTTCTCGCGCAAGCGCTTGATATACACGGTCAGCGTGTTGTCATTGACAAACTCACCCGCAATATCCCAGATCGATTCCAAAAGCTTGGTGCGCGTCAGCACAGCCCCGCGGTTGTTGATGAAAACAAGCAAAAGGCGGTATTCCAGCGCGGAGAGAAAAAGATCCTGCCCGTTCTTTGTGGCAATGCCCTTGACCGTGTCCACCTGCACGTTGCCCAGCGTGACCGTACTGCTGGTGTTGCCCGTTCTGCGCAGCACGTTTTTGATGCGCGAGATCAGCTCACGCGGACGGAAGGGCTTGGAGATATAGTCGTCCGCGCCCAGATCAAAGCCTGTCACGGTGCTGTATTCGTCGCCCGAGGCGGTCAGGAAAATGACCGGGATGTTCCAATGCGCCTTGACCGCCGAGCAGACCGAAAAGCCGTTACCATCGGCAAGCGAAACGTCCAGTAGCACAAGATCAAAGGCCTCTGCGTCCAGGGCTGCAAGGGCTGCAGCCTGCCCGTTTGCACTTTTGACAAAAAAGCCCTCGCGCATAAGAAAATCGCCAAGCATACTCACAATGGTCTTGTCGTCCTCTACCAATAAGATCTTTGTCATAGGTCGTCTCCTTTGCCGTTTTGTTGCTTCCATTATATAACAAATACGAAAAATTGTCAATAATGGGGAAGAAATGGAAAAGGGGCTTGCAAAACAGAGCAATTTCCGATATAATAGAAGAATCAAGCATGTAAGGGGAAATAAAATGGATAAGAACGTACATCAAAACCACCGAGAGCGGATGCGTCAGCGCTATCTTTCAGAGGGAGCGGACGGCTTTGCCACACATGAGCTTTTGGAAATGCTGCTTTATTATTCGATCCCGAGAAGCGATACCAACGACGTCGCGCACAGATTGCTTGAAGAAAACCGCGGCCTTATGGGTGTGATGAGCGCGGACATCAATGCGATGAGCCTGACCGAGGGCATTGGGGAAAAGAGCGCTATGCTGCTGAGTCTTGTGGGTGCGTTGCTTCGCCGTGCAGCCGTTGAGCAAAGACCTGAAACGCCCAAGCTGGGTACCTGTCGGAAGGCGCGCGAATTTCTTGAGCCGTACTACGTAGGCGTGGGCGTTGAGCGCGTGTACGTTCTGGCGCTTGACAACGGTATGCGCCTGATCGATTTCTACGTGGCTTGTGAGGGAACGGTCAACGAGGCGTTTCCGATCGCGAGAGCCATTGCGCAGCGTGCAATGTATAAGCGTGCCTCGTCCGTGATCATTTCGCACAACCATCCGGACGGCTTTGCCATCGCTACCGCGCAAGACAGGGAATTTACAGATAAGCTGGAGGCAACGCTCAAGCTGGTCGACGTGGTACTCTTGGAGCATCTTTTGTTTGGCGGCGGCTGCTGCATTCCGATCGTTCAAAAGCATAAGTGCATGCTGCGTGCCGCTCCGACGGGCGAGGATATCGATTCCTTCTACGATCGCTATTATGCCGACATGGAAACGGGAAAAAGGGAGCTTTCCGAGTTGCTTGGGCTTTGATTAGGGCAGAGCAGGATTCAATACGCGATTGGTAATGGTAAAGTAAATCGTCGCACCCTACCGACGGACGGATTGCTTTTGAATAATCCATTGCATCAAGAATACGCCGCCTCAGGATGACACTCGGGGAGGACTCAGGATGACACCCGTGCATATCAAACAAAGCCCCGCAAGCGCACGCTTGCGGGGCTTTTCGCGTTTATTACGTACTTGAGCTTACTTCTCCACTTCCATCCAGCAGCCCTCGGCACCAATGCCGTCCTTGGGCGGGATGAGCATGCCGCGCTCGATCAAAGCCTCGACCAATGCATCCACCATGGGCAGGCCTGCCAGGCGGTTGGCATAACGCCATTCACCAATCAGGTAATCGGGAAGTGCGCCCTTGATCAGCTCTGCCAGCTCCTTGGCAATCGACTCGGCGACTTTGTCAAAGTAGCCGTTTTCCAGCTTGATGGTCGTGCTGTAAAGGTGGCTGTTATCCTTGCGGTCGCTGACCAAGATCTTGGTGTACAGTGTGTCGCCCTTGCGGAGCAGATATCCCTGCTCGATTGCCTTTGCTGCGATCTCCTGCTCGTCCTCGGCCAAGCTGTCTACCGCCAAGCCCTCTACGGCACGGATGGTCATGAGCAGCATGGGATCGGTGGAAATATTGTGGCCGCAGTGGAAATGCTTTTGAATACGCGAGATGTAAATGTTGGTCATATGGACGTTGCTGTAGCCGCAAATCTCCTGTGCAGTAGTACCGTCCATGCCGCAGCCAAAGTGTCTGCCAATGCTTTCAAAGCCATATACGGTGAAGGGGCGGTCGGGTGTGAGGATGTCGGCAAAATACTTGGTTTCCAAAATGCCCGTGACCTGCTCTTCAAGTGCATTGCTCATCCAGTAGATCTGTTGCCAAAGGATCAGATTCAGGTCAACATTCTCGTTCAAGTAAGGGAATGCGAGATATTCGTCCTTGTGCTGCTCAATGAACTTGGCGATCACGTCTGCTACCATAGGTAACTGTGCTTCATAAAGAGCAATGGCCTTTTCGATTGTCTGCTTTTCCAACAGCACGAAGTTGATAGCATATCTGCCATTGTCCAAGCGGCGAAGAAGTCCGTATTGGCCGTTTCTGCCGCGGGTGAGGATCTCCAGCTCCTGCTCGATATACAGCGTGGGGACGTTCAGCTCGGCCGCAATTTCGGATGCGGTCTTGGGGGAGCGATGGCAAAGGTGCAGTACGTGCTGGGAAAGGTCACGATCATAAAAGCCTTCGCGAGGATCGCCCCACCACGGGTTGCCTGTTCCAACGATATAGTAGTCGATATGGTTAAGTGCTACGGGTTTGTTTGCTTGTGTCATGGTTTCTACCTCTTCTTTCAGTTTCTTTCTTGCCGAATAGAGTCTTTGACGGATGGTATCCTCGCGCACGCCTTGCTCCTTGGCAATTTGCGCAATCGGCTTGCCGTCCAGATAAAAGGCGATCATGACCTCGCGGTAAGCGCGAGTCAGGTAGGCAATGCGACGGTAGACGTCGGGCAAAAGCTCCATGAGCGTGTCGCCCGTATTCGCCTCGTCCGAGGCAACGCTTGCAAGCGCGTCGTCGGGATCACCCACAAAGCCGTACGCATCGGATTGGCTGCGTTTTTGACAGTAGTCCGCGTACACGTTGCGCGCCACGCGCCAGATAAAGGCGTAAGGCTCGTCGATCTCCCCGTTACGGTTGGCGGCTTTGATCAGCGCGTATACGATATCCGAGCAAAGCTCCTGCGCAGCGTAGCTGTCACGCGTGCGCGGATAGCAGTAGCCGTACAGCTTGTCGAGCAGAGATTCGTCGATCATATTCAGCAATTCATGTTTTTTCATATCCTTCTCCAAAGCTCTTGATCAATGCTTTCGTCTGTATAGTCGGCGTTTTCCCGAAAGGTGAGGTAGGGTTTGTTCATTTTTTTATTTTTTTTGAAATATTAAGATGCATCAGAGCGGTGGTATGATGAACCTCATCCACCGCAACCGCGTCATCGAAACTCGCGCTGCTCGTTTCTGCTTCCGCTGCGGTCCCCCTTCCCCAGCGTGGAAGGCTTTGTTTTGCGCTCCCGCCTTTTTTGGGTGTTCGTTTCGGTGTAGCCATTCTGAGCCTTCTCCGCTGGAGAATGGGGACTGCAGCGGAGCGAATTTTGGCGAGGTATCAAAAAGAGAGAAGCGATTGCGGTGGATGAGATGCATCACACGGACGCTCTTTCACGTCTTGTTACACAATATCTCTTAACTCTCAATCAAAAAAATCTTGTCCTTGAACCCGCCGCGTTTTTCGGCCTTGTCGGCGCGGATGCGCTCAAGATCGGCAGGGCAGAGGTCTTGCAGGGCGCTACAGGCATAAATGACCTCCAAAAGGTCGGCCAGTTCTTCGGGATCATGCGAAGCAAGATATTCTGCAAGCTCTTCGCCCAGTTTTTTGTCCAAAGCTTCTGCATATTCCGCGTCCGAGAGGATGCGCGTTTTGCATTCTCCTCCCTTTCCGCGGATGATCTCGGGAATGCGGTTGCGTACCAATTTGTTGTATATCATAGGGATTCCTCCGTCATTTTTCTTTTATTATAGCATGTGCGCGGACAAAAGGCAAGAATTTTCGGTACAGGTCTTGCGCAAAGTGCGGTTTTGTGGTAAAATATCGGTGAAATGTCGTAGGGGCGTGCATTGCACGTCCGCGGACGATTCGTGAATCGTCCCTACGAAGGAAGCGGAAAGGAGATGCGGGGATGATCTTAATGGTGTGCATAGACGACGTGGGCGGCATGATGTTCAATCACCGCAGGCAGAGCCAGGACAGAGTGTTGCGCGCACGCATGCTGGAGATTGCTAAGGACACGAAACTGTGGGCGACACCGTATACGAAAAAGCAATTTGAGCAGGAATTGCCTCTTTGCGTCAGCCCAACGCCCTGGTTGGATGCAGGAAAAGGGGAATTTTACTTTGCCGAGGACGGCGAGATCCCGACAGACGGCATTGAGAAAATTTACCTGTACCGCTGGAACAGGCTGTATCCGAGTGATCGTCAATTTACGCTTGACCTGACAGCTTTGGGCTTTACGCTTGCAGAAAGCGAGGAATTCGTGGGGTATTCGCACGAATGTATTACGGAAGAGATTTATATAAAGGAGTCATAAATCATGCTTGATATCAAAAAACTGTTGAAAAATGGAATGCTGACGCGTGCGATGGCCGCGCTTTTGTTGGCGTTGATCCTTTGCATCTCGGCTTGTGACGGACAGGGAACGGTTGATACCACCGCTGCCGATACGACAGCACCATCCACGCAGCAGACAACGCTTGCCGAAAGCGAGAGCGACACTCCCGAGGAGCAACCGTCCGAGCAACCGTCTGAGCAGCCTTCGGAAGAACCCTCGGAAGAAACCTCGGAAGAGCCGACCGAAGAGCCTACGCAAGAGCCCACGGAGCAAACGACCGAGCAGCCGACCGAGCCGTCGACTACAGATACGACCGAACCCGAAACCTCTACCGAACCCGATACGACTGAGCCGGAAACGCCCACCGAATCCGAAACCGAGCAGCCCACGCCCGATTTCGATCTTTCGAGCATTCCGGCATACAGCGGCAAGCCCTACGTTGCACTCAATGGCAACACGCCTTGGTTTACCGCATCCGAAAAGGTGACCGATTCGTATGAAACCTACGGTGAGTTGGATGCGCTTGGACGCTGCACGACGGTCATGGCCTGCTGCGGCAGAGATCTCATGCCCACAAAGGACAGAGGCAATATCAGCAGCATCAAGCCCACAGGCTGGGTGCAGGCGGTCTATTCCTGCGTCAACGGCGGAAATTTGTATAACCGCTGCCACCTGATCGGCTGGCAGATCACAGGCGAGGACGCCAACGCGCGCAATCTGCTCACGGGTACGAGATATTTCAACGAGAATATGATCCCGTTTGAGAATATGATCGCGGACTACATCAAGGAAACGAACAACCACGTCATGTACCGTGTCACGCCCATATTTGAGGGCAACAACCTTGTTGCAAGCGGGGCTGTCATGGAGGCATGGTCGGTTGAGGACGACGGTGAGGGCGTATGCTTCAACGTGTATATGTACAACGTACAGCCCGAGGTCGTAATCGACTACGCAACGGGCGAGAGCTATCTGGAGGCCGACGGCGGCCCCACCACGCCCGGTGAGGAAACGACCTATCCGGATGACGGTTTGCTGCATTTTGTACTGAATAAAAGCTCCAAAAAAATCCATAAGCCCAACTGCTCCGGAGTAACACAAATGAGTGAAAAGAACAAGCTGTATTTTGACGGAACATGGGAAGAGTTAGAAGCCTATTTCGATCAAGGCTACAAGAATTGCGGTACTTGTAAAGGCGCAGATTAAAGAGAGAACACCCCGAGCCATAATGGTTCGGGGTGCTTATATTTGTGTTAGAAAGTTTCTTTATTTGTTACGTTGAAGTAATTTCTCCGTTCTTTCTTTGGAGAAGTAGGCCAAAGAAAGAACCAAAGAAAGGCATTTCAGGCGTTTCGCACTCTGCGGAGTGCGACGAGGGCGCTGCCGGTTGCCTTTTGAATGTTGAATTTCGCAGAAATTCAGCATCGGGTGGCGTTATGAACACTCGAAAAACCAGCAACGATCACACGCCACCATGCCTTTCTGAAAAAGGCGGGCGCAAACTTTTATGAGTTGGCTTGTCCGTTTGGTGGCGGTTAGCCTTTTTTCTTATGCTTTTTGATCTGCTTGCGCAGATCGGAAAGGGCGGTATCAATGCCGCCCACTGCGTCGATCAGACCGTATTCCACCGCCTCGCTGCCTTCAATAACAGATCCCACGTCGGTGGCGATCATATCGGGGCGCATCATCAGTTCATTGATCTCGTCCGCATTTGCTCTTGAATGGTTACAAATAAAATTGATGATCCGCTTTTGCATCTGCGAAAAATACGTGTAGGTCTGCGGCGCGCCTACCACAAGCCCGTTGATCCTGACGGGGTGAATGGTCATGGTCGCGCTTGGCACGATGAACGATCGCTTGGCCGCTACCGCCAGCGGCACACCGATCGAGTGTCCGCCGCCCAGCACCACGGATGCTGTCGGTTTGGTCATGGACGCGATCACCTCGGCAATCGCCAGCCCCGCCTCCACGTCACCGCCCATGGTGTTGAGCAGAATCAGGAGTCCGTCGATCTCGGGATCCTGCTCAATAGAAACCAAAAGGGGGATGAGGTGCTCGTATTTGGTGGATTTTTGTCCGTCCGGCAGAATATAATGTCCCTCGATCTGTCCCACGATCGAAAGGCAATGGATAGTTTCGTGTGCGCCCTTGGCCACAATGCCTCCGCTCTCCTTTATGTTTTCCAACTGCTCGCTCTGCTTATCTTGCATCTCGTCCTTGTTCTTCATATCTTCCTCCGTTACTGTATATATTGACAGTATGCCCTAAAAATATCATGATATGCACGTGTTATTATTCAAAAAATCTCTTTACAATTTTGTAGAATCGTGATATAATATAGGATGATAATGGAGAAATCCGGTTTTTTGCAAAAATAAAAATTAATATACATAAGGAGATGTCATTATGGAAAACAAAATTCTGGTTGAAACTTCCGCCAGACACATCCACTTGACCAAAGAAGCCGTTGAGGTTCTGTACGGCGCAGGCGCAGAGTTGACTGTAAAGAAGATGCTCAGCCAGCCCGGTCAGTTCGCAACCGGCAACGCAAAGATCACCCTGGTCGGCCCCAAGGGCGCTCTTGCAGTCAGCGTTCTGGGCCCCACCCGCCCCGCTAACCAGGTAGAGCTGTCCTTCTCCGATGCGCGCGCACTCGGCCTTGCCGGTGTTCCCGTACGTGAGAGCGGCGACGTTGCAAACACCCCCGGCGTAAAGCTGGTTGGTCCTTGCGGCGAGCTTGAGATCGATAGCGGTGTCATCATCGCAAAAAGACACATCCACATGCGTCCCGAAGAGGCAGAGGCTCTGGGCGTGACCAACGGTCAGATCGTGAAGGTGCGCGTAAATTCCGCACGTTCTCTGATCTTTGACGACGTTGTTTGCCGTGTCAGCGACAAGTTCGCTCTGGCTATGCACATCGATACCGACGAGTGCAACGCTGCATGTGCATTCGGTGAGATCTACGGCGAGATCGTAGACTGAAAGGAACAATAAAGAGATTATGAAGATTTTGTTTCAAGGGGATAGCGTAACCGACGCAGGCCGAGACCGAAGTAACCCCTCCGACATGGGTTTGGGATATCCCAAATATGCATCTGCTATGCTGGAGGATGCTTTTCCCGATATTGATTTTGCATTCGTAAATCTCGGTATCAGCGGCAACCGCACCGAGGACCTCGTTGCCAGAATGCAAAGTGATTTCATTGAAATACAACCCGATATAGTTTCTATTATGATTGGCATCAATGACGTGTGGCATCATTATGCCTTCTCTTGCACCTACACCTCGGATGAGGCGTTTGAGCAAAACTACACCACGCTGCTTGAAGAGATCAAGCAAAAGACCAATGCCAAGATCATGATCATTCAGCCGTATTTGATGGACGTACCCGACAAGCAGCAGCTCCAAGCCGAGTTTGTCGAAAAGCAGGCCATTGTGAAAGCGCTGGCAGATAAGTACGCAGACGTGTACCTGCCCATGCACGATATCTTCCAGGCCGACGAGGCAGAGGACAAGACCGTGTATGCCGCTGACGGCGTACATCCCACCGAGGACGGTGCGTGCCTGATCGCACAGAAGTATCTGGAGGCGGTCAGCCCCCTGATCGAAGCATTGGCATCCAACAAGTAAAACTAATATAAGGAGATAAACAATCATGAGCATTGAAAACAACTGCGAATATGCAATGAGCCTGGAAGTGCAGCACATGTGCAAAGTCGCTAAGGGCCCTGATCACGGTCCTGCTCCCATTCCCGAAGAAGGCAAGTGGGTACAGGCAAAGCAGATCACCGACATTTCTGCGTACACCCACGGTGTGGGCTGGTGCGCACCCCAGCAGGGCGCATGCAAGCTGTCCCTGAACGTAAAGAACGGTATCATCGAGGAAGCACTGGTTGAGACCATCGGTTGCTCCGGTATGACGCACTCCGCAGCTATGGCTGCAGAGATCCTGCCCGGCAAGACTCTTCTGGAGGCTCTGAACACTGACCTGGTTTGCGACGCGATCAACACCGCTATGAGAGAGCTGTTCCTCCAGATCGTATACGGCCGCAGCCAGTCCCGATTTTCCGAGGGCGGCCTTGTTATCGGCGCAGGCATGGAAGACCTTGGCAAGGGTGAGAGAAGCATGGTTGGTACCATGTACGGCACCAAGGCAAAGGGCGTTCGTTACCTGGAAATGACCGAGGGCTACTGCACCAGAATGGCTCTTGACGAGAACGATCAGGTAATCGGATACGAATTCGTATCTCTGGGCAAGATGACCGGCTTCATCAAGAAGGGCATGGGGCCTAACGAAGCATATGCAAAGGCAATGGGGACTTACGGCAGATTTGCTGACGCTGTAAAGTACATTGACCCCCGCAAGGAATAATTGAAGGAGGAAGAACGTAATGGCACATTTTGAAGGTTATGAAAGACGCGAGGCCAAGATCCTTGGCGTACTGAATCAGTATGGAATTTCCTCCATCGACGAATGCAAGGAAATCTGCGATGCTAAGGGCATCAACCCTTACAAGATCGTTGAAGAAACCCAGCCCATCGCATTTGAGAATGCAAAGTGGGCTTACACCGTAGGCGCTGCAATCGCAATCAAGATGGGTTGCACCAAGGCTGCTGATGCTGCTGCTGCAATCGGTATCGGCCTGCAGTCCTTCTGCATTCCCGGCTCTGTTGCTGAGAACCGTAAGGTTGGTCTTGGCCACGGTAATCTGGGTAAGATGCTGCTCTCCGAAGAAACTGAGTGCTTCTGCTTCCTGGCAGGCCACGAGTCCTTCGCAGCTGCTGAAGGCGCAATCAAGATCGCTCTGAATGCAAACAAGGTAAGAACCAAGCCTCTGCGCGTTATCCTCAACGGCCTTGGCAAGGACGCTGCTATGATCATTTCCAGAATCAACGGCTTTACCTACGTACAGACGCAGTTCGATCCTTACACCGAGGAAGTTCAGGTCGTCAAGGAGATCGCATACTCTAACGGTGACAGAGCAAAGGTTAAGTGCTATGGCTCCGACAGCGTTCCGGAAGGCGTTGCAATCATGAGACTGGAGAACGTTGGCGTTTCCATCACCGGTAACTCCACCAACCCCACCAGATTCCAGCACCCCGTTGCAGGCACTTACAAGAAGTGGTGTAACGAAAACGGCGTCAAGTACTTCTCCGTAGCATCCGGCGGCGGCACGGGCAGAACCCTGCACCCCGATAACATGGCAGCAGGCCCTGCTTCTTACGGCATGACCGACACCATGGGCAGAATGCACGGCGACGCTCAGTTCGCAGGCTCCTCCTCCGTTCCCGCTCACGTAGAAATGATGGGTCTGATCGGCGCAGGTAACAACCCCATGGTTGGTATGACCGTGGCTGTTGCAGTTGCGATCGAAGAGGCTTGCAAGTAATCCTGTGAAAAAAGTCTTATTTTATAAGAGTTTTGAGCAACTTTGAAAAAACTTCAAGGTAAGTTCAAGGCAATTGTAAGGTAACTTTTTTACAACTTTCGAGAAAAAAAGAGTTGGACACATCATTTTAGGGTTTTCCTATGTGATGTGTCCAATGATTTTTTGGAGGTTTTGGGGATGAAAAGGCTGAATATGTTGCCTACGGAAAGCGTCACTTTTGAAGACGGTTGTA
>JAZQYT010000178.1:0-4860 GCA_045633665.1 Eubacteriales bacterium
CTCCCCAAGCTTTGAAATGTCAGGCATACTGAGTCCTCTCTCCCAGTTGCTGACAGCCTGAAAACTGATGCCAAGCCTATCCGCAAGAGCCATTTGCGTAAGTCCCTTTTCCTTGCGCAGCTTTGCGATATTTGCTGCTACCTTTGTCATATCAAACATAATTACTCCACCTTTCCTACTTTCGAATACGTTTTTGCCGTTCTTAACAATTTTAATTCCGGCCGTTATTTCACCAAGCATATCATTCACTTCCCTTCCTGCTTGTGTCTGAATTTTAGCAAAATTCTCACTCACAATACAGCAAGCAGTAATTGAATCGGTGAAAAATGCTGCTCAACCTGTAGTTGAAACGAAAAAACGGACACCACTCGGATGCCCGTTCTCGTATTAACTTATTTCTTAAGTGCAACAGCAGCCTTAGCCTTGTCAGCAATGGACTGTGCGTCGAGGTGGTAGTAGGAAACAAGTTCCTTTGCAGGACCACTGCGACCGAACTCATCGTTTACACCAACGCGGAGTACAGGTGTGGGGCACTTTTCAGCGAGGCATTCGCAAACAGCCGCGCCAAGACCACCGATAACTGTGTGCTCTTCGCATGTTACGATAGCGCCGCACTTTTCAGCCTCAGCTACGATAAGCTCTTCGTCAAGAGGCTTGATTGTGCAAATGTTGATAACGGAAGCGGAGATGCCTTCTTCTGCGAGAATGTCGCGTGCAAGGAGAGCCTGTTCAACTTCGATACCTGTTGCAACGAGAGCAACGTCAGTACCGTCAGCAAGCTTTACGCCCTTACCGATCTGGAAATCGTATGTTTCGTCGAACAGAGTGGGAACTGCCATTCTGCCGAAGCGGAGGTATACGGGACCATTGTGCTCGATAGCAGCCTTAACAGCAAGGCGAGCTTCTGTAGCGTCAGCGGGGTTGAGAATTACCATGCCGGGGATAGTACGCATGAGAGCGATGTCCTCGTTGCACTGGTGTGTAGCGCCGTCTTCACCAACAGTGATACCTGCGTGAGTTGCGCCGATCTTTACGTTATTGTGGGGATAGCCGATGGAGTTTCTGATCTGTTCGAAGCTACGACCTGCCGCAAACATAGCGAAGGAGGAAGCAAATGCCATCTTGCCTGCCGCCGCGAGACCTGCCGCTACGGAGATCATGTTTCCTTCAGCAATGCCGCAATCAAAAAATCTGTCGGGGTAAGCCTTCTTAAAGGTCACGGTCTTGGTTGCCTCCGCAAGGTCGGCGTCCAAAACTACGAAATCATATTGCTCTGCAAATTCCACCAGCGCCTTGCCGTATGCATCTCTGGTGGCTACCTTATCACCAATCTTATACATGCTCTCAGTCCTCCTTTGCAGTCAGCTCGGCCACGGCGGTTTCGTACTGCTCGTCGTTGGGAGCAGAGCCGTGCCACTTGACCTGATTTTCCATAAAGGAAACGCCCTTGCCCTTGGTCGTGTTCATCACGATGGCACTCGGCGCGCCCTTGACAGCCTTGGCCTTTTCCAGAGCCTCTTCGATCTGTGCAAAATCGTGACCGTCAATGGTCTGTACAAAGAATCCGAAAGCCTCCAGCTTGGATTCAAAGGGAGCGGGGCCGATGACCTCGGCAACAGGGCCGTCGATCTGCAGGCCGTTGTAGTCGATGATCAGGCAGAGGTTATCCAGCGCATAGTGCGCTGCAAACATGCAAGCCTCCCAGATCTGGCCCTCCTCGCTCTCACCGTCGCCCACAATGGCAAAGGTGCGGTAAGATTTGCCGTCGATCTTTGCTGCCAAAGCCATGCCGCAGGCAGCAGAGAAGCCCAAGCCAAGAGAGCCTGTGGACATGTCCACACCGGGGATGTGCTTCATATCGGGATGCCCCTGCAGAATGGAATCGTGCTGGCGCAGCGTGCCGAGCAGAGCTTTATCAAAATATCCGCGCTCAGCAAGTGCTGCGTAAAGTGCGGGAGCGCAATGCCCCTTGGACAGCACCAATCTGTCGCGATCGGGATCCTTGGGGTTTGCGGGATCAACGTTCATGTGGTCAAAATACAGGTATGCCAAGAGGTCGGAGATCGAAAGCGATCCGCCGGGGTGACCTGATTTTGCAGCGTGCGTGCCTTCCAGCACGCCAAGACGAATGGCCGTAGCCTTTTCCTTGAGCATTTGCAGCTTTTCTGTATTCATGGGACTTTCCCCTTTCGTTGCAACGTTTTGTCACTTTATTATACCATTGAAACACCGCGCTTGTCAAGGCAAAAGGGGCATTTGGAAAAGATATTTGTGTGGATGATTGCGGCAAAACGAAGGCAGAGCCGTGGCTCTGCCTTTGCTTTACGTTTTTATTTGATAATCTCGTCGGTCAGGATCTCACCCTTATCGTCGTTGAAGATCACGCGCTTGGTGCCGTCGGGGGACAGCGTGATGCCGCAGCCGATAAAGGAGTTGCCCTTTTCGCGGTCAAAGATGGGCTTTGAGCCGATGATGGCGGTACAGGGCTGGCCTTGGTGGTCAAAGTCACAGCCGGGCGGGCAGATCTTGACCGTGTGGTGATGGCCGTACAGGAGCAGATCGGGCTTCATTTCGGTCACAAGGTGTGTCCATTCGCCGTAAAGCTGCTGCTCAATGTCAAAGGGCGGCTTCTGAATATGCGTAAAGCCGATGTGCGAGATGATCAGGCGGTATTTCACGCCCGGTGCGTCGAATTCCTTGTCCGCGTTTGCAATGATCTCTTTGAGGTATTCGGTCTCGGCCAGACGGAATTGGTGGAAGCAGACGGTGTGGCCGTATTCGATGCTGGAATCGTCCTTGTCTTCACCGCAGTCCATTAAGAGTCCCCACACGCAGCCTGCGCGGAAGGTGTAGTAGGTGCGGCCGTCCTTGATCGGAATGTAGTTTGGCATATCCTCGGCATGAATGCCGCGCGTGTCGTGATTGCCGCGCGCAAATGCCACGGGGCGCTGTCCCTTGGTGATGCCAGACGCGATCTCGCAGATGGCGTTGAAGTTGCGCACGTCACCGCTGTGGTTGGGAATATCACCGTTCAGGATCAAAAGATCCAGATCGTCGCCAAACAGCTGTCCTGCCGCGATCGGCTCGGCCACCAGATTGTGCGCGTCCGCGATGTGATAAAGGTGGATCTCGCCCTCTGCCTTGATCGGCTTGAAGGGCAGCGTGAGCGTCCGCTCGTCCTCGGAGGTGGGGTAATAGGGCTTGCGCTCGATCATTTTGCGATAGACTACCGTGTATTCACGCGCCTCGTCCAGCACGGACATAGGCAGCCTGACGCGGTGCATGTTGGTATTCGAGCGCAAAATGCCGTTGCAATGGTCAAAGTAGGTGTGCTCGCCTACCTTGATCCAAACAATTACCTCTGCGTCAAAGGGAACGAAAACGTGGTACTCGTCACCCACCGCAAAAACGGTCGGGTAAGTCAGCATATATGCGGGAAGGGAAGGAGTCGTCATATCATTTACCGCCTTTCGTTTGGTTAATACTGTCCGTATTTGTGCGCTGCTCTATACATGGTCAGCACGTTTTCCACGGGGGAGTTGTCCTGAATGGAGTGCGTGGGGGCAAAGTGGTAGCCGCGCACAGCCATCATGGTTTCAAGGGTTTCGCGGCAGACCTGCTCGGTTTCTTCTGCCGTGCCGTAGGCAAGCGGGCCTGCGGTCGAGATGCAGCCGCGAAAATTCAGCCTGCCGCCAAAATGCTCGGCAAGGTAGGCGGGGGACATGTTGGCCGCCTCGGGCTGTAGGGTGTCCACACCGCGCAAACCAAGTCCGATCAGATCCTCGTAAACCCACGAGCTGCTGCCGCAGGAGTGCATCATGCTGGGCAGACCGTGCGCGGTAGCAAGGTCGATAAATTGCTTGTGAATGGGCTTGATCTGCTCCCTGTAAAGGTCAAGGCTGATCATGGGTGCGATCTGCGTGCCCAGGTCCTCGCCAAGCCATACGAAATCAATGTGACCGCGGCATTTGTCCAAAAGTCGCTCCATGTGCGCCAGCTGGAAAGCCGCGCGGCGGCGCATGAAATCCATGGCGGCCTCGTCGTCCAGAATCAGATGGCAGAGCACGTCCTCCATACCCATGATGCGGCCGTTGGAGTTGATGATGTCGGGAACACCGGGATCCCCCACGTACAGCGCGTACTTGCCGCCATAGCTTTTGGCTCTCTCAAGCGCGGCATCGTAGTCAAAATGATCGGGATTGGGGATGGGGAAGGTGTCAAACAGCTCGTCCTCTGCATCCTTTAAGGGAAAATCGCAAAAATCCCAGTAGCCGCCGCTGGCATGCTCCACCCAGCGCATGATGCAGCCCTCCAGCTGATTGACCATGCGATTTTCGGGGACGGGATGCAGCTGCGGACCGATATAGGGTGCGGTAATGGGGCGCGTGTCTACACCGAGCGCCTCGTAAAGTCCCTCCATGTCGTGCAGTGCTATGCCAAGAGCTGCGCAAAGACGCGTGTGAATGCCTGCGTTGGCATCGTAGCCGATCGGCACGCGGTCGGTTTTTTCAAATGCAAAGGTTCTGCGCACGCGCTCGCGCGAGGTCATGGTTTCATGCGCTTTTTCTATGATCATGGCGTTCTCCTTAGTTGAGCGTGATCTCAAGCATTCTTGCCTGGTAGTCCTCGGTAAAGTGTACGGTCAGGGTGTTTGCGTCAAGCGTGTAGGTCACACCTCGCGCGTCTGCGGGGTAAGCGACGCGTGCACCCACGGGCTGCAGATCCGTAAGCGGAATGCGCAGCTCCCGCTCTCCGCCCAGATTCCAAACGGCAAGCAGCAGCTTGCCCTCGTGCAATAAAGATCTGGTATTGGTCACCCACGGCAAACACGGTGGGATAGGTCAGCATGTATTCGGGAAG
>JAZQYT010000179.1:0-11135 GCA_045633665.1 Eubacteriales bacterium
CGGTAAAGCCGCCGGGAATGCCCCATTCGACCGTATCGGACAGGCTGTCGATGTTTTTGAGCAGTTCAAAGAAATTTCCCGCGATGGTAAAGGAGCGGACGTAGGTGGTCTTCTTGCCGCCCTCGATCAAAAAGCCCTCGCTCTCGATCGAGAAGTCACCCGTGGTGGCATCCGCACCTGCGTGCAGGCCCTTGACCGCGGTGATATAAATGCCGTTCTCTGCCTTTGCGATCAGCTCGTCCTCGGAAAGCGTGCCGGGGCAGATGCCAAAGTTAAAGGGAGCGACGTTGACCTGCGACGCATAAGACGCACGCATGCCGTTACCGGTGGAGGCCACGCCTGCCTTGGCAGCGGTGGTCAGGTCGTAGAGCAGCGTGGTCAGCACACCGTCCTTGACGATATCCTTTTTGTAAGTTGCAACGCCCTCACCGTCAAAATGCGTTTGTACGGGTGCGCCCGCTCTCATGGGATCATCCACGATGCTGACGCAATCGGCAGCGATCTTCTCCCCTTCCTTCCCTGCCAGCAAGGAAAGGCCGAGCTGTGCGTTCTTTGCCGAGAACGCGCTTGCAAACACGGACAGAATAGAGCGCATCTGCGAGCCTGCGATCACGATATTGTGCTTGCCCGAGGACACGCTGCCCGCACCGATCTTGGCAAGTGCCTTATCGGTTGCGGCCTTTGCAAGCGTTGCGATCTTTTCTTTGTCCGAGCAAAGTGCAAATTCAAACGCATCCGCGCTTTCCTCGCCCACCTTGATAATGGGCATGGCGTAAATACCCGAAAGGCCGATGCTGTTGGAAAGCTCCAGACCGTGCGAATTGCACAGATAGATCTCGGTCGAGGAGGACATGCAAGCCGCCTGCGTACCGTCGGTCACGCTCTCATCGGTTGCGTAGATCTGCTTCTGCATATCCAGCGTCATAGCCTTGGCATCTGCTGCGCTCAGAGGCGTAAATTCGGGCAGGTCGAGCGTTGCATAGCTTTCGGAGCCCGCGAAAATGGGGGCTGTGTCTTCCTTTTCAATGTATCTTGCGTTATCGCAAGCGCGACGCACAAGGTCTGTCAGCTCTGCTTCAGTAAACAGCTCGGTGGAAGCGTATCCCATCTTGCCATCCACCATGCAGCGCAGGCTGATGCCACCGCCCTGTCCGCAGCTAAAGCCGCTCAAGGAGTCCTTGAGTGCCTCTGCGGAAAGGCTGGAGCTGCTCATGTAATAGATCTCATATTCGGTAAGACCTGCAGCCTTTGCAGCTTCAAAAATAATATTTTTCGCTAAAGTCAGTTCCATATCTCGTTCCTCCTTATCTGCCGCCGACCGTGATCTCGGATACACGGATCAGAGGCTGACCTACGTCGGTGGGTACACTGCCGCTGGAAGAGCCGCACATACCCTGGCCGGTAGCAAGATTCTGACCGACCATGTCGATATCCTTGAGGATCTGAGAGCCCGTACCGATCAGCGATGCGCCGCGGACAGCCTCACAGATCTTACCATTGCGCACGATATAGCCCTCACGCACCGAGAAGTTAAACGCACCTGTCAAGGGGTTGACCGAACCACCGCCCATTTCCTTGGCGTACAGGCCGTATTCAATGGATGCAATGATGTCCTCGTTCTTATCGGGGCCGTTATCGATAAAGGTGTTGGTCATACGGCTGGTGGGCTCGTAATCGTAGCCCTGTCTGCGGCTGTTGCCTGTCATGGGAAGTCCCATGCGACGAGAGCCGAGGCGGTCTACCATGTAGCTCTTGAGCACACCGTTCTCGATCAGCACGTTGCGCTGCGTGGGGTTACCCTCGTCGTCAATGTTGACTGAGCCCCATGCGTTCGGGATGGTACCGTCGTCAATGGCGGTCACCTTGGGATTTGCGATCATTTGCCCCAGCTTGCCTGCCATCTGCGAAGCACCGATGGCAACCGAGGTTGCCTCCAGGGAGTGTCCGCAAGCCTCGTGGAAGATCACGCCGCCAAAGCCGTTTTCAATGGCAACCGTCATCTTGCCTGCAGGACAATAGGAAGCGCCCAGGTTGACCACGGCCTGTCTTGCAGCCTCACGGCCGATGTCCTCAGGACGGAACAGGTCAAATACCTCAAGTCCCATGCCGCGACCGGGAGCGCAGGAGCCGGACTGGTTCTCGTGTCCGTTGGAAGCAACGGCATTGACTGCCATGCGGGTGCGGATGTGTCTGTCGGTAGTATAAAGTCCCTCGGAGTTGGCAACTAAGATCGAATGATCCACCAGCAGAAGCGTGCCTGCCACCTGTACGATGCTTTGATCGTAATCCTTGGCGGTATTGCAAGCAGCCTTGAGCAGATCGATCTTATACTTCATGTCCGCACTTGCGGGAACTGTAGTAACAGGGTGAATGTTGGGGAAAATACGCTCGCGAAGCTGCAAGGAAACTGCCCCCTTGACCTGGCCGACAGCCTCTGCTACCGACTTTGCACAGCGGATAAGTCCTTCTCTTGTGATATCGGTGGTGGTTGCGTAGACGGTCTGCGTGCCGATAAAGGTACGGATACCCACACCGGACAGCACGTTATCGCCAATGGCTTCAATTTTTCCGTCCACCATGCGGATGTTGCCGTTTTGCGTCAGCTCCTGGTAGATCTCGGCAAAGTCGCCGCCACCCGAGAGCGCGATACCGAGGATCTCCTCGGCAAGTCTTTTTTCAATCATGATCCTTGCTTCCTTTCATGTTTTCAAGTATTGGAATGATCTGCCCAAGATCCTGCACGCAGGCATCAGTCAGGTCAAGTATCTCTTTTGTGGGCGCGATCATATCGGGCGCCATGACCGTATACATGCCGGCCGCCTTGACCGCACGCACACCGTTGAAGGAGTCCTCCACGCCCATACAAAGCGCAGGATCGACGCCAAGGCGCTCGGCCGCAATCAGAAAGATATCGGGGGCGGGCTTGCCGCGGCTGACCGTATCGCCCGTGACCACAGCATCGAAATATTTTTTCATGTCGGATTGCACCAGATGCCGCTCCACGCGCGGTGCGTTGGTGGAGGTGGCAAGGCCAATCTTATAGCCATGCTCCTTGAGATAATCAAGCAGCTCGTAGGCACCGTCTTTGATCGGCAGACCTTCTTGCTCGATCATTTGATCGTAAAGCGCATTGCGCAATGCCCAGAAGGGCCTAAACGAAAAGGTATCACCGTAAAAATCCTGCCACAATTCTTCCGTTCTTGCAAAATTCGTGCCCGTGCAAAGGGCGACGAACTCCATAATGCGCGGCACACCTGTCTGTTCTGCCGCCTCACGCCAAGCGCGGTGATATACCTTTTCGGTATCGTGCAGCGTGCCGTCCTTGTCAAAAATGACTGCCTTGATCATCAGTCGGGATTCCTTTCGCCAAGGGCTATATGATATCTCTGATAGAATTCCTCAAATCTGCCCTCGTCCAAGGCCTCGCGGATACGGCGCGTGAGCTGATTGTAGAAATACAGGTTGTGCTGTACAGCCAGGCGCATACCAAGCGATTCCTTGGCCTTGATCAAGTGGCGGATATAGGAGCGGCTGTAATTTTGACAGGTGGGGCAGTCGCAGGTCACACCGATGGGACGCGCGTCACGTGCGTACTTTTCATTCAGCACGCTCATCTTGCCTTCCCAAGTAAACAGCGTGCCATGACGGGCGTTACGCGAGGGCATAACGCAGTCAAAGAAGTCCACGCCCAGATGCACGGCCTCCAAAATGTTGCAGGGAGTGCCAACGCCCATGAGGTATCTGGGCTTGTTCTTAGGCATATGCGGCTCGACCGCGTCAATGATGCGGTACATATCCTCGGTGCTTTCCCCTACGGCAAGGCCGCCGATGGCATAGCCGTCCAGATCAAGCTCTGCGATGCGCTGCATGTTATCGATACGCAGATCCTCGTACGTGCCGCCCTGATTGATACCGAACAGCATCTGCTGCTTGTTGATGGTCTCGGGCAAGGAATTGAGTCTTTGCATCTCGGCCTTGCAGCGTGCCAGCCAACGAATGGTGCGCTCGGAGGATTGCTTGACGTATTCGTAGGTTGCGGGGTTTTCCACGCACTCGTCAAACGCCATGGCAATGGTAGAGGCTAAGTTGGACTGGATCTGCATGCACTCCTCGGGTCCCATGAAAATGCGCTTGCCGTCGATATGCGAGGCAAAATACACACCCTCTTCCTTGATCTTACGCAAGGAGGACAGCGAGAATACCTGGAATCCGCCCGAGTCGGTCAGGATCGGTCTGTCCCAGTTCATGAACTTGTGCAGGCCGCCCATATCGTGGATCAGCTTGTCACCGGGACGAATGTGCAAATGATAGGTATTGGAAAGCTCAACCTGGCAATCAATGGTCTTGAGCTCCACGGTGGATACGCCGCCCTTGTTGGCCGCGCAGGTACCCACGTTCATAAAGACCGGCGTTTGGATATCGCCGTGGGGGGTGTGCAGCACGCCTCTGCGCGCTCTGCCCTCTTGTTTTTTCAATTCGAACATAATGCTGTGTTCCTTTCTTCGGCAGGCATCAGTACAGGATGCCGCCTGTAATTTACTTATTCGTTTATTTACGATCTTTCAAATTGTCTGTCCAGATTTTTCTTGCTCATTTCCATGGCAACCGGTCTTCCGTGCGGACAATACGTAATATCCGGGATCTCCATCAGCTTATCCACCACCCAGGAAAGATGCTCGGGAGCGTACACGCGTCCTGCCTTGATGGCGGCCTTGCACGCGCCCTGATACAGCGCCTTTTCAAACACGATATCGCGCGTCAAGGATGCGTTTCCCGTTGCGCTTTGCAATCTCTCCGCGATCACAGGCAGCATTTGCGCCACAGCCTCGGATTCAAGTCCCACGGGGATCGCGTCCACGGTCACGGTAAAGCGGCCTGTGGAAAAGCTGAAGCCAACCGCCTCCAGCTCGGCACGATAGTCGCCAAGCGTTTGCACCTCGCCCGAGGTCATCATAACCTCGATGGGCAGCATCAGCAGCTGCGAGGCTGCTTCCTTGGCGCGCATATTGGCCTTGAGCTGCTCAAACAGGATGCGCTCATGCGCTGCGTGCTGGTCGATCAGCAGCATTCTCTCCCCGATCTCCACGATCAGATATGCGTTGAAGACCTGACCGACCAAGCGGTAGGTTCCCTTTTCTGCAGTGGGAAGGTTGGGGATTTCGGGTTGCGTGGGCAGAGGGGTGCGAGAGGTTGCGATGTCCTGCGGACCGTCGGGGACGCCGGTCCCTACGGGAATTGTGGGGGTAGCGTTTTTCGGGCCGTGGAGGACGTCGGCCCCTACGGAAATTGTGGGGGTAGCGTTTTTCGGACCGTCGGGGACGCCGGTCCCTACGGATGTCGGTGCGGCGGCAGGAGCAAGCCCCTGCCCTACGGGCTTTGTAGGTTGTGTAGGTGTCGGTACGGGCGCCGGCTTTGCGGCGGGAGCTGAGGCCTGTTTTTCGGGCTTTTTGCCCTGAATGTATTGCTCCACGTACTCTTGTGCGCTCAGATGCTCCCAGGCCTCGCCCTTTTTGGGCTGCGATTGAGTCGGAGTCGGGGTATCCATGCTGATCTGTCGCTTTTGTAGCGATTCACCGCGCTCGACCGAGGTAAAAGCGTCCGAAACCGAGGGCTTTTGCTTGGGGATCTGCAGCTCGGGACGTGCGGTATTTTCTTCAAGCGCCTGTCTGACCGCGTAATACACGCTCTCAAAGACCGGCTTTTCGTTGGTAAACTTGACCTCTAACTTGGCAGGATGCACGTTGACGTCCACGCGCACGGGATTGAGCCCGATGAACAGCACGCAGCACGGAAACTTTTCGGGCGCGCAATAGGAGGTGAACGCCTGCTCGATGGCCGCGCTGGCCGTTTTGCTCTTGATGTAGCGGGAATTGATAAAGAAATTCTGATAGTTGCGGTTGGGACGCACGTTATCGGGACGGCCGATAAAGCCCTTGACCGAAATGCCGTCGTATTCACCGTTGACCTCGATCAGGCGCGAGGCAAAATCCTTGCCGAACACCGACCAGATCGCGCTCTTTAAGCTTCCGTCCCCTGCCGTTTCCAATTTGACGTTGCCGTCTATGATCAGTCGGAACGCGATCTCGGGGTGGGAAAGAGCGATCTTTTCCACGTTGGCACTCACGGCCATGGCCTCGGTAACGTCACGCTTCAAAAATTTACGACGCGCGGGGACGTTTGCAAACAGATCCTCCGCGATGACCGTCGTGCCGACCGCGCAGCCGCGCTCGGTAATGTCCACGATCTCACCGCAATCCACGTCCATCTGCGCGCCAAGCGCAGCGTCGGGCGTCTTGGAAAGGATGCGCAAGCGCGAAACTGCCGCAATGGCCGCCAGCGCTTCACCGCGGAATCCCAGCGTGGCAATGCCGTCCAGATCCTCTGCCTCGCTGATCTTGCTGGTCGCGTGTCTGCGTATTGCCATGGGCAGATCCTCGGGCGGCATGCCGTGTCCGTTATCCGACACGCGCATAAAGGTCACGCCGCCGTTCTGAATTTCCACGGTGATGCGTGACGCCCCTGCGTCTATTGCATTTTCCATCATTTCCTTGATGGCCGAGGCAGGCCTGTCCACCACCTCACCGGCTGCAATCAGGTTGGCGACCTCAAAGGAAAGCACGTTGATCTTACCCATATTTTCTCCATTAAATCAATCTTTTTTTGATATCAAACAAAAGCGTCATGCACTCATAAGGCGAGAGCGTGTTGATATCCACGTTTTTGAGCTGCTCGATCACCTGCTCGTTGATCTGATCCTCGATGGTGATCTCATCGCTCTCTTTCTTTTGCACAGGCTCGGCCATGCTGAGCGCCTTGGCGGTCTGCTCGACCGAAAGCAGCACCTGCTTTGCACGCTTGATCACGTCGTTCGGCAGCCCCGCCAGCTTGGCAACCTCAATGCCGTAGCTGTCGTCGGTCGAGCCGCGCACGATCTTGCGCAGGAAGGTAATGCTGTCACCGCGCTTTTTGGCGGCAATGTTATAGTTAACCACGCCCTCAAATTCCTGCTCCATCACGGTCAGCTCATGATAGTGCGTGGCAAAAAGCGTTTTTGCACCGATGCGGCGGCTGTGGGTATATTCCACGATGGCACGCGCAATGCTCATACCGTCAAAGGTGGAGGTGCCGCGGCCGACCTCGTCGTAAATGATCAGACTCTTTTGCGTAGCGTTTTGCAAAATGTACGCCACCTCGGTCATCTCCAGCATAAAGGTGGATTGTCCCGAAGCCAAGTCGTCCGACGCACCGACACGGGTAAAGATCTTGTCCACTATGCCGATCCTTGCCTCGTTCGCAGGCACAAAGCTGCCGATCTGCGCCATCAGCGTGATCAGTGCCACCTGTCGCATATAGGTGGATTTACCTGCCATGTTGGGGCCTGTGATCAGCATCAGACGATTATTTTTGGTGTCCAGATTTGCATCGTTTGGCACGAAATAGGTATCCTTGACAAACTGCTCCACCACGGGGTGGCGGCCGTCCTTGATCTCTATGACGTCACTCGTATCCACCTCGGGACGCACGTACTTATTGCGCGCGGCAACCGTAGCCAAGGACAGATATACGTCGGTCTTGGCAAGCAGCGCAGCGGTCTTTTGCACTCTTTCGCTGTTCTGCGCCACGAAAGCGCGGATCTCCTGGAACAGCTCGTATTCCAAAGCGCACACGCGGTCACCAGCGCCCAGTATCTTGGCTTCCATTTCCTTGATCTCGTCGGTGATGTAACGCTCGCCGTTTACCAAGGTCTGCTTGCGGATGTAGTGTGCAGGCACCTGATCCACAAACGTTTTGCTGACCTCGATATAGTAGCCGAACACCTTATTGTAGCCCACCTTGAGCGTTTTGATGCCGGTGCGCTCGCGCTCGGCAGCAGCGGTCTGCTCCACCCATGTCTTGCCGTCGTGCATGATGGTGCGCAACTCGTCTACCTCTTGGCTGTAGCCGGGGGCGATCATACCGCCGTCACGAACCGAGAAGGGCGGTTCCTCGCAAATACCTGCGTTGATCTTTGCGCAAATATCCTCCAAGAGATCCAGCTCGCGATAAATGCTTGAAAGCTCCTCACTCTTGCAGCTCTGCAAAAGCTTTTTGACCTCGGGCAGCACGGCTGCGGTATTGGCCACGGCACGCAGATCCTTTGCGTTTGCCGTGCCGTACACAATGCGCGTCATCAGTCTTTCCCTGTCAAGCACAGAAGAAAGCAATTCGGAAAGCTCCTCACGCAGCATAAAGTTGCCGTGCAGCTCCTCTACCGCACTCTGACGCTTGGAGATCGTGCCGACCGAGAGCAGCGGATGCTCCACCCAGCTGCGCAACAGTCGCGCTCCGGGCGAGGTTTTGGTCTTGTCCAGCACCCAGAGCAAAGAGCCCTTTTTCTCCTTCTGTCGCATGGTTTCGGTCAGCTCCAGGTTGCGGCGCGTGTTGGCGTCCATCTCAAGATACTGGCCGTCCGAATAAACCTGCAGCTCCTTTAAGTAGGGGCTTTCGGTCTTTTGCGTTTCGTAAATATAATCGATCAGCGCCCCCACCGCGCAGATCAGCGGCTTGTCCGCTGCGTCGCGCGTCTTGACGCTCTCGCCAAATCGCTCCTTGACTCTCTCCATGGCATCGGCATATTCAAATCTGCCGGGTTGGTTGTCGCCAAGCATCGCGCCCAGGCGGTCGGTCACAAAGGCAGCAGTTTCGGGAAACGCCTTGCGGGAGAGATTTGCGATCACCTCGCGCGGTGCGTAGGTTGCAAGCTCGTTGCAAAGTCTGGTTTCCGCCTGTTCTCCGTCAAACGACGTTGCGCAGATCTGCGCCGTAGAAACGTCCGCAAAGCACACACCGATGGCGTACTCGCCCACGTATATCGCGCAGAGATAGTTGTTCTTTTGCTCCGGGAGCATCGCGCTCTCGATCACCGTACCCGGTGTGACCACGCGCACCACGTCGCGCTTGACAAGCCCCTTGGCGGTGGCGGGATCCTCCACCTGCTCGCAAATGGCAACCTTGTAGCCCTTGGCGATCAGTCTTGCTATGTATCCCTCTGCCGAATGGAACGGCACGCCGCACATGGGCGCGCGCTCCGCTTCACCGCAATCTCTGCCTGTCAGCGTCAGCTCCAGCTCACGCGAGGCGGTGATGGCATCGTCAAAAAACATCTCGTAAAAGTCACCGAGACGGTAAAAGAGCAAATGATCCTTGTATTTATTTTTGACCTCGAAATATTGCTCCATCATTGGAGTCATGGTCTTATCCTCACTTCTTTCGTTTAGTGGCTGCAGCCTCCGCCGCAAGTAGAGCAATCGTGGGTGCAAGATGACGGCATCTCACCCGTGATCTCAAACATGATCGTATTATTGACAGCATTCATGAGCGCATTGACCTCATTCTGTGCAGCCTCCAGCTCCACGTACACGGGGTGAGCTACGATCTGATCGTACAGCTCGTTGATACGGTTCTGGATCATTTCCAAGAATCTTGCCTCAACGTCCTTCTGCCCTGCGGTCTTTTCCAGCGCGATCTGCTGTACCTGATATTCACGCATGAGCGTGCGCAGCTCCATATCGTTCTCGTACGCTTCCTTGGCCTCTGCCATGCGTACCAGCTTTTCATCCTCCTTGAGCACCTTGCCAAGCTGTGCTGCCAGTTCAAAAATTTCCATTGTTTTTATCCTCTTTTCTTTTATTTTTCCAATTCAGAAATTTGCGTCAAGCAAATTTCCACCATCATGTTCCGCTTATGCGGAACATTTCACTCGCGCTATGGCGCGAATTTCATTTTTGCGCAAGCAAAAATTTCACGTTTTGCCCCAAGGGCGAAATATTTCATTTCGTCAACATTTCGTTGACGATCTCCCCCCACAAAGCAAAGGCGTCCGCGCGGTCAATCTTTACGTCCACAAACTTGCCCGTATCCTCGGGGGTTGCGTGGAAGAACACGATCTTATTGCCCTCCTCGCGGCCTGAGTATATTTCGGGATTGTTTTTGCTGGGACCGTCGCAAAGCACGCGAATCGCCCTGCCCACCATGGGCTGATTCTTTTCCAGCGCGATATCGTGCTGCAGCGCAAGCAGGCGGTCGAACCTCTTGCCCGTGACCTTGGCATCCACCTGCTCCATTTCTGCCGCAGGCGTTCCCTTTCTGGGCGAGTAGATAAAGGAGAACAGCATATCAAAGCGCACGGTCTCCAAAATCCGCATCGTATCCTCAAAATCCTCGTCGCTCTCACCGGGAAATCCCACAATGATATCCGAGGAAAGTGCGGCATCCGGCATTTTTTCGCGAATATAGCGCACGATGTCGAGATACTTCGCCTTATCGTAATGACGGTTCATGGCCTTGAGTATCTTATCGCTGCCCGATTGCAGCGGCAGGTGGAACTGACGCGCCACATGACGGGAATTGGCCATGACATCGATCAGCTTGTAGCTTGCATCCTTGGGGTGGCTTGTCATAAAGCGCAGGATAAAATCCCCCTCGATCTTGTCAAGCTCGGCAAGCAGATCAGCAAAATCGTAGCCCATGCCCTTGGCATAGGAGTTGACGTTTTGCCCGAGCAGCGTGATATCCTTGTAGCCGCGCGCCACCAGATCCTTGACCTCGGCCACCACCTCGTGCATTTCCCTGCTGCGCTCTCTGCCGCGCACGTAAGGCACGATGCAATAGGAGCAGAAATTGTTGCAGCCGTACATGATCGAAACCCATGCGCGATAGTTGCTCTCACGGCAGATCGGCACACCCTCGGCCACCGCGTACTCGCTCTCCTCAGGGCAGAAAATGCGACGGGAGCGTGCGATCTTTTGCAAGAGCAGCTCGGGGAAACGGTGCAAGGAGGCTGTTCCGAACGTGATATCCACGTAAGGATACTTGTGCTTGATATCCTCACGACGATGCTCCTGCGCTACCATGCAGCCGCAGACTGCAATGATCAGCGAGGGCTTTTTGGCCTTGAGGTGCTTATACTGCCCCACGATGGACAGCGCCTTTTGCTCGGCATGCTCGCGGATGGCGCAGGTGTTGACCGCGATCAGATCTGCATCCGCAGGATCATCGCAAAGCTCGTAGCCCATTTCCTGCGCCATGCCCGAAAGCTTTTCGCTGTCTGCCACGTTTTGCTGGCAGCCAAAGGTCAGCACAAAGCATTTGGGAGC
>JAZQYT010000180.1:0-5814 GCA_045633665.1 Eubacteriales bacterium
TTTTGTTTTGTAAACTCCTTACATAAATTTCCGTAGGGGCGATCATTGATCGCCAGCGCCTGCGGCAACTACTTCGCATTTTGCGCCTTGCATTTCGTATTCTTCTTGCATTCCCTAAAAATCTATGCTATAATAAAAGAAAAACGACAGGGGGACTATATGAAAACAGCAATTTACGGTGTATGGCACGTACACGCACCCGATTACACAAGAACGGCACAAAAATACGGCGAGGTGGTTGGCTTTTACGAGCCTGACGACGCTTTGGCGGCAGCGTTTGCCGCGCATTTTGACATTCCGCGCTTTGCGACTGCCGAGGAGCTTTTGGCAAGTGACGCCGAGGGCGTGATCGTTTGCTCGGCAACCAATACCCATGCCGACGATATGATCAAAATCGCCAACGCAGGCAAGCACATCTTTACCGAAAAGGTGCTTGCGCTGACCGATGCGGATTGTGCCCGCGTGGCCGAGGCGATCGAGAAAAATAACGTATCCTTCACCATTTCCCTGTTTCAGAAATATCTTGCTCCCCGCCGCGCGGTCAAGAGCGTTTGCGAGAGCGGTGAGCTTGGCAATATCAACTATCTGCGTTTTCGCAACTGCCACTCGGGCAGCAGCGGTGACTGGCTGCCTGCGCATTTCTACAACCGTGAGCAGTGCGGCGGCGGAGCTATGATCGACCTTGGTGCGCACGGCATGTACCTTGCGCATTGGATCCTGGGTGAGCCCATCACGGCAAAATCCGCATTTACACTTTGCAATCAGAATCCCGGTGCGGCAGCAAAGAACGTTGATGGTGTGGAGGACAATGCGGTCACAATCATGACCTTTGAGAACGGTGCGATTGCGGTCAATGAAACAGGCTTTGTTTCCTGCTGCTCCCCCGTCATTTTTGAGGTACACGGTGACAGGGGTTACGTTTTTATGGAGGGTAACCGCGTCATCAAATGCACGCAGGTAACCGGCGGCAAGCAGGTCGAGGTTGCGCTTCCCGAAGCGCTGCCCTTGCCCATTGAGCAATTTGTCAGCGGCAATCCCCTGCCCGGTTGCGGCATGGACGAAGCCAGAGCCCTTTCGCGCATGATGGAACTGGCTTACGGGTGGCAGGCATGAGTGAAAGATTTTTTGATCAATACGACCTGATCATCGGCGAGGGGTGCGAAACCCCGTTCATGAAGAAATACGGCATTCATCAGGATGGCACCACGCCCATGTGCCGCGATACGGACGGCACGCTTTGGGCCATGAGCGGACACGCGCACGGTGGTCACATCAGCGTGTTTTCCGGCACTTGCCTTGACGACATGGTGGAGCGTTGGCCGATCGAGCTCAATTTTTCGCTCGGTCACGCTGATTATGCTTTTAACGGCATTCGCTATCCCGAGGGCATTCCCGCACGCGGCAGCATCTGGCCGTTCGGGCTTTATATCTGCCCCGGAACGCACCGCTTTTTCTGCTGGTTTCATAACGAGACAGGATGGGCGGGACGCGGCACGGCATACGACGCGTACGGTCCTTGCCAAACGCCCAAGCACGACACCGACTTCCGCCACGTGGGGCTGATGCACTCGGACGACGAGGGACAGACCTGGACCTTTGACCGCTGGGTGCTGACAGGCCACGAGGTGGCCTTTACCGAGCGTTACAATCCGGGTGCGGGCAACGCGCTGGGACAGATTGGTGACCTTGTACGCTTTGGTTGCGGCGATTTCACACTGTTCACCACACCCGACGACGAGTTTATCTATCTATTTTACAACAACATGGCCATCTCACTCGACGGCAAGGATATGCTGGATGCATGGAAATCCTGCGACGCTTACGTGGCACGCTGCCGCAAGAGAAGCGATGGCACGATGGGTGATTTTGTCAAATTCTACGACGGTGCATTCTGCGAGGCGGGCAACATGGGCAAGGAAAGCTCGATCGTGCGCGATATGTGGCACGCACGCGTGGTTTGGTGTGAGCCGCTTGGCTGCTACCTCATGACGGGCAAGCCCATCATCAAGGCATGGAAGGGCGAGATCGAGGGTGTGGGTTGGCCGCACTACGTCATGTCCATTGCAACCTCGGACGATCTTGTGCATTGGTCCGAGCCGGAGGTGGTTTACAAGGACGGCAAGCCTTTTGGCAACCACTACAACGCGCTGTTCCCCGATGATACCATCAGCGCACCCAACGTCCTTCCCTCGCTTTCATTTTCCATTCTCAACAACCACAACGGCACGGACGTGATCCGTTATCCCGCACGCATTGTCAAAAAGGAAAGCTGATTATGACACAAAATATCAAGTATTATCTGGGCATCGACGGTGGCGGCACCAAGACCGAATTTTACCTGACCGATGCCGAGGGCTTTTTGCTCGGCTCTTGCATACTGGGTGCGTCCAATCCCAACGATATCGGGCTTGACGCGACCTGCGCGTTGCTTGGTAAGGGTATCGAAAAAGCGACCGAGGGCTACGACCGTGCGGCCATTTCTGCCTTTGCAGGCATTGCGGGAGCGGCCACGGGTGACAATGCGGCACAAATCACCGATTTCCTGCGCACATTCGGCTTCGCCAAGGCTGATGCAGCAAGCGACGTGCGCTCCTCTTTGGCGGCATGCCTTGGCGATGAGGACGGCATTGCAGTTATTATGGGTACCGGCTCTGTGGCGTACGCGCAGCGCGGCGAACAGATCCTGCGTGCGGGCGGCTATGGCTATTTGTTTGGTGACGCAGGCAGCGGCTTTGCCCTGGGGCAAGGTGCGATCCTGGCGGCATTGCAGGCCGAGGACGGCAGCGGCGCACCCACGCTTTTGCATGATTTGGTAGCAGCACAGTGCGACAAGGCACGGGTGCTCGATGCGCTTGCGGATTTTTACCACGGCGGCAAAACCGAGATCGCGCGCTACGCGCCGTTGGTTTTTGATGCACACGCGCAGGGCGACGCGGTGGCAACCGAGATTTTGTCCCGAAACGTTCACGCAATCGCAGACCTTGTCCGCGCCATCGGAAATCGCCTGGACAAGGGACACGTACGCGTGGTGCTTTGCGGCGGTTTGACTGCGCAAAGCAGGCATATCCTGCCGCTTCTGCAGGATGCTTTGGCAAATGACACGCTGACGTATGCGCTGTCGATCTCCAAGGCCGCGCCCATTCAAGGGGCTTTGTACCTTGCGGGGTTGAGGTAAATCAATGAAGTAAAAAGACCTGCCGCGGCAGGTCTTTTCTTATAGGGGTTGGGTTTCTGACACCCAAACGGATAATCAACGCCATATCTTGTAGGGCGATTCACCAATCGCTCGCCCGCACAAACAAACATTCGTAGGGGCGATCAGTGATCGCCCGCCTGATCCGTTGGGATGTTATGTGAGAAAATTCTCTTCGTTCTTTTTGGCAAAATTGCCGCAAAAAGAACCCAAAACGGCGTTTTGCGGGGCGTTGCCCCGAACCCCAGTCGCTTTTTGAAAAAAGCGACACAAAAACTTTCATGAGGTGTTGTCCGTGTGGTGGCGGGCGAAAACTTTCAAGAGTGGGGCATCCGTATGGTTACAGCAGCACAAAATGATTCTTGCGGCAATCGATGACGCCCTCGCGCTTGAGCTTGGAGATCTCTGCCGAAAGTCCGCTACGGTCAACCTCCAGATAATCCGCCAATTCCTGGCGGTCAAACGGGATCTCGAACGCGTGACTGCCCGTTTGCTGCTCCATATATGCCAGGTACGCAAGCAATTTTTCCCTTGTTGTGCGTTTTGCTGTGATATCCAGCTTCTGATGGAACATAATATTCTTGGCGGCAAGGTCGCGCATCAGATTATATATCATGCGTCTGTGAAAATCGCAGCCGTTGGAACAGGTATGCAGCACGTGGCTGCTGTCGATCAGCAGCACCTCGCATGGCTCGTTTGCTACGATGGAAACGGGCAGCGACACCATTCCCGCGCAGGCAAACGACTCCCCAAACAGCTCACCCGGCAAAATGCCCGACACGATGCTGCGGTTACCGTCATAATCATGCCTGACGATCTGCGCAGAACCCGAAAGCAAGATCCCGATATATTTTGCCGGATTGCCCTCGGCAAAAATGGTATACTTTTTATCAAAGCTCTCTCGCTTTGCGCCAAGGCAGGACAGCATAGCGATCAGATTCTGATCCTCAATATCCGAAAACAGAGAGCATTTTTTCAAAATTCCAAAATATTTTCTCAAAATTTTCTCCTTTTGTTGAAAATTCAACAGATTTATTGCCCCTATTATACTATAATATTCTCAGAAAAGCAAGAGAGGTTTATATGAAAATCGCATTTTTTGACGCAAAACCTTACGATAAGCCTTCGTTTGACGCCTATGGCGCACAGAACGGTATTCAATATAAATACTTTGACACCAAGCTGACCGAGGACACCGTAGAGCTGGCGCACGACTGCGATGGTGTTTGCGTATTCGTCAACGACACGGTCAACGCAGCCGTAATCGACAAGCTTTACGACATGGGCGTGCAGATCGTAGCGCTGCGTTGTGCAGGCTTTAACAACGTGGACATCAAGCACGCATACGGCAAGCTGCACGTGCTGCGCGTGCCCGCCTACTCCCCTTACGCGGTGGCTGAGCACACCATGGCGCTGCTTCTGACCTCGATCCGCCGTATTCACAAGGCCTACATCCGCACCCGCGATTTCAACTTCAGCCTTGCAAACATGACCGGCTTTGATTTGCACGGCAAAACGGTGGGCGTGATCGGTACCGGCAAGATTGGCCGCGTATTTATCAACATCTGCCGCGGCTTTGGCATGAAGGTGCTGGCATACGACAAATTCCCCGCTCCCGATCTTGCGGACGGAGAAAACATCCGTTACGTAGGACTTGACGAACTGTTTGCGGGGAGCGACGTGATCTCCCTGCACTGCCCCTTGACCGAGGAAACTTACCACATCATAAACGAGCAGTCGCTTGAAAAATGTAAAAAAGGAGTAGTCATTCTCAACACCTCGCGCGGTGCATTGGTTGACGCTGAGGCGCTGCTCTCGGGCATCAAATCCCGCAAGGTGGGTGCTGCTTGCCTGGACGTTTACGAGGAGGAATCCGATCTGTTCTTCGAGGACTTTTCCGGGCATATCTTAGAGGACGACGTGCTTGCACGTTTGATCTCGATGCCCAACGTGATCGTGACCTCGCACCAAGCGTTTCTGACCGAAGAGGCCCTTTCCAATATTGCAGAGACTACCACCCAAAATATTAAGCAAATGATAGAAAACGGGCAATGCCCCAACGAGCTTTGTTTCCGCGGCGACAGCGCACAGGATTGCAAAAGCGGCAAATGCTTCTGAGAGGAGAAACACATGAAAAGACGGATCATCAACATTGATAAAGAAAAATGCAACGGCTGCGGTGCTTGCGCCACGGCATGCCACGAGGGTGCGATCGAAATGATCGACGGCAAGGCTGAGCTTGTCCGCGAGGACTTCTGCGACGGGCTTGGCGATTGCCTGCCCGCATGCCCCACGGGAGCTATTGCCTTTGAAGAGCGCGAAGCTCCCGCTTATAACGAATCCGCCGTGCTTACCGCCAAGCAAAAAAAGGCCGCAAAGCCCGCATGTGCCTGCCCCGGTACCATGGCAAAAGCCATTAAGCGCGAACCAAACGTACAGGTGCAACGCGCATCCATCGGCAGCCAGCTGGCGCAATGGCCCTGTCAGATCAAGCTGGTTCCCGTCAACGCACCGTACTTCGACGGGGCAAACCTGCTCATCGCCGCGGACTGTACGGCGTACGCCTACGGAAGCTTTCATGAGGATTTCATGCGGAACCACATTACGCTGATCGGCTGTCC
>JAZQYT010000181.1:0-14982 GCA_045633665.1 Eubacteriales bacterium
CCCTGCTCCTTATAGGTGCGGATGACCTCCTCGCGCGCCTTGAAATACGCCTCCTTGCCAACGTTCAGATCGACCGCGATCTGCTGGTAATGATCTGCGACCTGCTTACCGAGATTACGGCTGCCCGAGTGAATGACAAGGTACTTGCCGCCATTCTCGTCCACGTCGATCTCGATAAAGTGGTTACCGCCGCCCAGCGTACCCAACGAGCGCTCCAGGCGCTTGGAGTCCTTCAGACTACGGTAGCAGCGCAGCTGCGTCAGGTCAAATCGCTCCTGCCTGCCCTCCCATACCTTCATGCCGCTGGGAATGTAGTGTGCGGCCTCGTCCAGCTTTTCAAAATCGATATCGATATTGCCCAGATACACGGTATACATACCGCAGCCGATATCCACGCCTACCATGGCAGGCACGATCTTATCGGTCACGGTCATGGTCGTGCCAATGGTGCTGCCCTTGCCTGCATGCACGTCGGGCATGATTCTGATTATTGCATCAGCAAATGCAGGCGTATCACAAACCGACTTGATCTGCTCGCGCGCACCGTCGTCAATCGTGGTGGCAAAGCACTTGGCTGTGTTATACGTTCCGATGATCTCTGTCATGATCATTCGCTCCTTTCTGAAATTGGGTTGTCTGCTCTCTTACGTTACGTAAGGCAGATGCGTGTCAAATTCCAACTGAATTGCCGGTGCGGGAAAGTCCGAGTGGAGCAGATCCACCTCCGTCACGGGCATGATTTCAAATGGGTATTCTGCATTGGGGGTATATGCTTTCTCCCAATCGTAAGTAACGATCTCTCTGCCCTTGTCGTCTACGCGTACCTGTACGGAGTTGCTGCTCTTTATTACTTTGCCGCAAACGTGATACCAGCCGTTATACCAAACCGTACCGTCTGCTTCTCTCTCTCCCGTGACGCTGAAGGCTTCCACAGGCTTTCGGGGATCTATACCGAGCGAGTGTAAAAAATCGGTCACGGTTGCGGGAACGGTCAGAATTGCCTTATCGAAATTCTGACATCCCGTACAGCTACAGCCTTGGCTTGTGGTAGGCACGTCGGAGCGCGCGTAAAAGGCACGCGTGCGCTCAACGTCCACGTCCATGATAGCATCGGCTAAATGAAATAACATAACAAATCTCCTTTTTACGACCGTAAAACGGCTGTCAGCTGCGAGAGGATATCTCCGCTGCCGTTCAAGGTGATATTGCCCACGTTCTCACAGATGCGCTCCACGTATTCCAGCTCCTTGAGCTTGTAAAGCGTCTTATTTTCATCCATCATCTTGGCCGTGTTCAAAAGCGATCTTGTGGAGGCAACCTCCTCGCGGCGCATGATGACGTTGGCCTGTGCGCGCTTTTCGGCAACCAGCACGGTGTTCATGATCTCACGGATCTCACCGGGCAGAATGATATCCTTGACGCCTGCCTGCTCGATCTTGACGTAAAGCTCCTGCTCCTTTGCCGTCAGGCGATCATACACGAACGCAGACATTTGCTCCTTGTTCTCCAAGATCTCGTCCAGCTTGTGCTTGCCAACGTAATCGCGCAAGGCAAGCTGGGCTGCCACGTGCAGCTGCTCGGCATAATCGTCGATCTCGGTCAGGATCTTGACAAAATCAGTCACACGGTAGCTGCAAACGAAATTGATACGCAGCGTCACCTTATCCGCGCTGAGCATCTCCTGCCCCGTCACGTCCATCTGCAAAAGGCGCGTGTCCACAAAGTCTGCTGCGACCTTGACGGGCGTGTTCCAGAAATAATACGTTCCCGCATCCAAAAGGCGCACCAGCTTTTTATCAAAGTACAATCTTGCCTTCTGATATTCGGCTACCTCGATCTTGGTGTACAGGCTCTGCGGAATTTTGGAAAAGACGTAGGTGGGGATGGATTCGTCCACCCAGGGGGTGGAAACGTCCACCATCACGAATTCATGTTGATCGGTCATATTCCAGAATGCGTGCTTGCCGCAGCCCAGTACCGAGATGAATTTGCCGTTTACGTAATGCAGCGCAAGCTGCTGATCACCAACCTCCACGCATGCTGTGTGGGCGGCTACGTATTTGTCCGCAAGCAGGGTTTGGAGCGTGCATTTGAAGCAGACGATGGGCTGGTCAAAATCCGATACCACGATCTCTCTGCCGCCAAACGCATAATATCTGCCGGGAGTCAGCACCTTGACGTACTTCCCGTTATGGAACAGAAAACCTCTCTGGTTTTCGTGAATGATGATCTTGTTCATAAGTATATCTCCTTATCGTTGAATGATAATATCACGACATTACCGTTTTATGCGGCAAAAATAGGGGCCGCACCAGTTGTTTTCATGCGTTTTGATGTACGTCCATGAAAAGTCCTCTGCCGCAACGAAGATCTCTATGCGGCCATCCAGCGCGTGTGAAGCGGATTCTTGCACGTTCATGGAAAACGTTTGGGGACGCTTGCATGCAAAGGGCTCGATAAACAAGGCCGATTCCCTTGCTTGCTCGGGCAGACTGTCATAGGCATTCCGGGCAGCATCACCGATCAGATAACTGTCCTTAGGCAGCAAGTCCCATGAAAAGAGATGCCAAATGTGGCCGCCGCGACCGGACACGTACTCTTCCAACTGCTTTTTGGATATGCCCTTGGCAAAGGCACAGAGCCACTTTTGTTCAAACTCCGCAAGTGTCATTGGAAAAATTTCTCCTTCCTGAAACGTAATGGACTTCTGCCCCGTCTTGCCGTACCCGAAGCATTCACACCACAGCTTTTTGCCGATATAGTCGCGATACCTGTAATAATCGTATCTGTAATATTCGTTCCAATAGCTGATCATACGGCTGTGACAGAGCTTGACGTAATCAAGGTTCAAGGCACAGATGCGTTTATACGCGGTGCAGTCGCGTCCCGAAAGCGCCTTGTACACGATCTGCAGGATCTCTATGACGTATTCATCGCAGATCTTGATGATATACGGCAGCGCCCATTCGGGAAGCTCTTTTTCAAGCAGGGCTTGTATCTGCCGCTGTCGCGCGTATCCGTCATAGCTGCGCGAGCAGATGCAATGGTATATGATCTGCTGCTCGTCCGTAAGACGCGTCAGAGGCTTCAATTCGTCACGTATATACAGTCGGTACGGCACAGTCACGCGCTCACCCGACGGCAGCAGCCACGTGCTTGTGTGGTCGTAATAGAAATCATATCCGCGATCCTCGTTGACTTGCAACAGCGCATTGCAAACGACCTTGACGTCTTCGGACAGATGCGTCGGAAACGCTTGCAAGAGCTGCTTGATCAATTCTTTTCTTTTGGACTTAAACATAAGGCACATGGCAAATACTCCTTTCAAAAATAGTTTTGCGATCAGCCGCGGCGGCTGCGCATTTCAGTACCCGATGATAGGTGCGGAAATAAATTTTGGCACTTCTCTCGTTTGTACGGTATCCGTGCGCAGGCAAGGCCGCTGCGTCGGCTTGCGAAAAGCAGCCGTGGCCGCTTTTTGCAGGCAAGTGTTCAATTCAAGTAAAAAAACGTTCTCGCATATGCACGCTTGACCTTGCATATACCGTTTGCGTCCGTAAAGGACAATTCCGTTCCGCCGGCGATACGCTTGACGCGCACGGTGGGATTCGAACCCACGAAAATAGCAAGCTTGTAAGGCTTTGAGGGTAAGGCGCATTCGGGCATACACTTTGGAACCTCCTTGTGTACCGCGGTGATTCTTTCAAACACCTGCTTGAATTTACCTTACGTACCTATTTTACCATGCCGCTCACCGCTTTTCACGGAAAAAAAGCTGCGAACTCATTATCTGAGTCCGCAGTTTAGCTGTTGTTTGAGCTTTTTGATCACCAATCTCCGAAATGATTCCGGCCCTACCACCTCGACCGTCTGGCCAAAGGACAGGATTCTGATCACCATTTCAAGCTGATCGTCATAGGCATATTTGATTTTGACAAGATAGTGCCGCTTATCAAGCCTTTCGGCTTGCTTTTCAAAATGGGCGAAATGCAGCATGAACCGCTCAAGCGCGTTTCGCTCGTCGGTCACGCGCACAATCAACGTATCGTAGCGTGTGGGCTTGCGCGTCGTGCCGATCATTTGCTCTCCTTTGTACGGCGCACAGGCCGTGATCTTGGAGAGATTGATGGTAGGCATGAAATGACAGCCGCTTGTGATCAGGCGGAACTTATCGTCCTTTTCGGAATACTCCATGCGCACGGGAATGCACTTGGTATACACATCTTGCCCTTTTCGGTTGGTGATATTGACCTTAATGGGCATTTTTTGACGGATGGCCTCCAACAGAAAACGGAAGTGCTTGACGTACTCCTCGTCCGTAAAGGGATCACCGTCACCGTATTTGTCGTAAACGTAATAATCCTCGGGGGTAAAGAGTGGCTCAATACCTTCAAGGTCGGGAAAGGTCACGTCAAAGAGCTTGATGCGCGGATCAAGCGAGATCGCCTTGAGCCATCTTTTTTGCAAAAGCGTCAGCGGCAGAGTGGGCTTATGCAAAAGCGGTGTGGTCATGTCCGCATGCACAAGCTGCCATTTCTCGCCTTTGAGCGCAGGCAGAATGGTCAGCACGCTCTCGCCAAAGGCATGCGCAACCACCGTTTTTTGCAGCTCGCGCTCGGTACGCTTTCCGTCCAGAATGTCAGAAATGATGGAGGCAACCGTATTATAGTAAGCACTGTACAGCTCGGAAAAGATCATTCGTCCTCCTCCTTCCTGATGCCATACATCCAATACATAGCTTCCAGATCCTTCTTGAACCGATTTTCAACCGTGCGATTGGAAAAATTCATTTGTTCTATGCGGCAGATAAAGGTTCTGATCCAGGGAAGCATTTCGCCCGAATCATACACGTCCGCACAAAAGCGGTAGGTATGCTCGTCGATCTTTTCCACAGTTCCAACGCGCTTCTCGCGCTCCAGGCGCTGCACGATATATTCCTCATGCTCCCCTACCCTGACGGTAAACTCCACGTGCTCCAGCAGCTCCTTGCCCCATTTGTTGCGTCGGATGCTGACGCCCCACATCTTGCTTTGCATGCGGTCAAGCTCGGCACGCAGCTCGTCAAAGCGCGGCGTTGGATCCTCTAACTTGACATTGGATAAGTAATCCACGCGGTAGGAATAAAAGGTGTTATATTCGGGCAGATATGCAAGCAGGTGCTGTCTGCCGGTCTGTACGCTGATAAATACGCGCAGCGGCACGATGCGATTGCGCCTTGGCAGCTCCCTGTGGCGGCTGAGATTGGAAACGGTCACGGCACGCTTTTCGCGCATGGCGCAAAACAGCGCTGCCAATACGCCGCTGTCGATCGCGCCTGTGATATAATGGTGCTTGAAGGTAAAGGCATCGGTGTCTGACTCCTCTTTGTCCAGGATGTACGAGCCGATCACACCGCAGGGCGCGACCTCGGAGAAATAATGCAAGACCTCGTTGAGATCGGCCACGCTCGTATCGGGCGCTCTGTGATAACAGATCTTCCGCCCCTCTTTTTGCGTAACGATCAGTCCCGCATCGCAGTATTCCTTGAGCTTTTTGCGCAGGGTGGATTCGTCGAACATCATTGGGGCTTCAAAGCCCGAAAGATATTGCGCGTCGATCCGTTGCATCAGCTCGGCAAGTGTGCATTTGACCGAGGGATCGTGCAGAATGTCAAAAATGATGAAATGCAGCGTAATATCCCCGTCGGTAAAGCTCTTGGCCTTCCATGCGTTGTACAGAGGGTTGTGGCTGATGGTGCGGCTGTCGATCGAGATAAACACGTTTTTGCCCTCGGGTGTGCGGACAAAGCTCATGTGATCGCCCAGCCAGCTCTCAATGCGGCGGCGCTCGTCGTCATAGGAGCGCGCACTCTTGGTCTGATAGTCGTCGCGGCTCTTGAAGCCGTACACGTAAAAATCGCGCATATACGAGCGAATCCGCTCAAAATTTTTGATCAACTCATTGTAAGAGGACACCGTTTCCCTCCTTTCCGCACGCGATGTGCATCATTTGGTACCATTATACTATTTTTTGTGGCAAATATCAAGTGCTGCGGAAAAATTTGCATGCGAAGGGGGCGACCTTCTATGCATATCCGCGCCATATAATGGGTTTCAATACAAATGCAGTAACGGGAACGGCGATAGCGCCTCTTTTATATGCAAAAAGCAGGAATCTGCTCATAATTGAACAAGTTCCTGCTTTTTTCGTTAATACGCAGCCCGATCGAGCCGATCAGTCTATTATTCTCTTGGCAAATAGGTATACAATCCTGCGATATTGGTAGGAGCGTTTCCTTGTTCGGAAGTGTACGAGCAATACAGAATCGTGCCCGACGCTAAGTCTTTCCATGCGATAAAACTTCCATCAGTATCGGTCAGTACGTAATCAGGAGCAGACTCAATACGCGTATCATAGGGGCTTACCAACCGCTTTTCGCCTGTTTGTTCGTTTTGTACGACGCGCAACTCGCAAATTTTCGCCTTTTGCACGTCCACGCCCTGCACGCTGCCGCCATGCAACACCACCGTGCTTGGATACGTTTCCTGAACGTATAGCTCTCCTGTATAACTGACGCACACCACGTCACCCGCGACCAGTTCGCCATCTACAAACACAGTTGAGCCATCCATCAGCAGCACGGCCTTGTCAGGTCTGTGAAATCCGTAATCGTAATAGGTGTTAAACACGGCTTGTTTAGTTTGTCCGGGCATATTCTGCAGTAGCTCATTGGCGCAACCGCCAAACAATGCAAGACACAATATTGGTACAAGCAGGGCAAGCAAGGACTTATTTCTGATCGTGATCATCATCTTCTCCTTTTTCTGAAATACTGCTTGGTTCGCTTGACTCACGGGGCGGTACGTACAGCTTTTTGAGTACCAATTTGACCGCGTAAAACGCAAGAACGGCCACCGCGACAATGATCACGATCACAAGGCAAACCTTTTGCAGCACGTCCATGGTCAACATAAAGCCCGAAGCACCTCTTTCCAAAGGCTCAGTCCCCTGTTCGGTCGCAAAGGCCGTCAGCGTTCCTGCCATGCTTACCCATATTGCGCATACAGTTGCCAAAATTTTCCTTACGTAGATCATCAACGTGTTCACCTCCGAAGCTGCAAAAGTACCTTACACTATTATAGACGCCAAAAATGACAGAAAGTTTCACTTTTCTCGATTTTTTTAGAAATAATTCACACTTTATTTATTTTTCGCAATAAAATCACGATAAAAATGTGCGCTCTTTTTCCAAGCGGTCTTTCCCCGTCGGTCACAGCTCATGATACCGAACTTGAAATTGTAGCCTGCGCTCCACTCAAAGTTGTCCATCAAACTCCACAGATAGTAGCCGCGCACGTCGTAGCCCTCCTCGATTGCCTTTTCGATATAGGAAAGGAAGCCCTGTACATAGCGGATGCGGTCGTCGTCATGTATCATACCGTCCGCGCCCACAGGCTCGTCGCCTTCAAAATACGTACCGTTTTCGGTGACGTAGAACGGAATATCCAGCTTGTACATGTCCTTTAGCATCACGATCGCGTCGTATACCGCCTTGGGATAATACTCTGTACGGTTATTGAGAAAATTGCCGCCCTGCGAGAAATCGGCCTGTACCTTTTGATTATGCGTCACGGGAACGCGGTTATATACGTTCAGGCCGAAATAATCGGTCTTCTGACTCATAATGCCATAATCCTCGGGCGCGATCTGCATCAGCGTACCCTCACGCTCCAGGTGCTCCAGGATATAATCACTGTATCTGCCCGCATAGAGCGGATCACAGTAGAATTTCCAGTTGCGTTCGTCCTGGTCGATCATCAGTGCAATATCCTCGGGAGATTCTGTCAGCGCATGCCGCTTCCAGATATCGATGACCGCACCGATCTTGCTGTCCCGCAGATTGTGCGCACGAAAAGCCTGCACGCCCTTGCCGTGTGCAACAAGGATATTGTGACGCGCCTGGTTGCCCCAGACCTCGTTGGTATATCCGGGTGCAAAGCCGCCCAGCGCATAGCCCACGTAGGTGGCGATCGGCTCGTTGATGGTTGCCCACATGGGCACGATGTCCCCATAGGCCGCGAACATTTTATCGGCATACTCGCCAAACCATTCGATCGAGTCGCGATTTACCCAGCCGCCCTTGTCCTCCAATACCTGCGGCAGATCCCAATGGTAAAGCGTGACGCAAGGCGCGATCCCCTTTTCCAGCAACTGCTCAAAAACGCGTCTGTAATAGTCTATGCCGGCAGGATTGATCTGCCCCGTGCCGTTCGGCATAACGCGCGACCAGGAAATGGACAAACGATAGGAATTGACACCGAGATCGCACAAATTCTTCAGGTCACGGTCAAATTGATGGTAGCTGTCGCAGGCAATCTCCGGAGTATGTCCGCCAAAGATCTTGCCCGGCTTCCCGGCCATGGTGTCCCAGATACTGGGAGTTCTGCCGTCTGCCGCAGCTCCGCCCTCGATCTGTCCTGCGCTGGTTGCGCAGCCCCATAAAAAGTCTTTCGGAAATGCCATATTAACCTCCAAATATATCAAACAAATTCCATGGATATGCGTTCGGGGGCATGCTGAGTGCCTCTTGATAGCTGCGCTTTGCCGGGCTGATCACGCCAAGCTTATACGCCCACAGGGCTGTTGTGCAGCCCTTTTCACGGCTGCCGTACTTGCCGTCCCCCAACAGCGGATGCCCCGCATGGGAGAACTGCGCGCGGATCTGATGCGTGCGCCCCGTTTCCAGCGTGACCTCAACCAGGCTGCAATCCCCGTTTTGCGCAAGCGTTCTGTAGCGCAGGCTTGCCAATTTCACGCCCTTGCGCGCAGAATCTACGACAAAGGCCTTGTTTTTGGCCTTATCGTGATACAAATAATCGTCCATACGTCCCTCGGACTGTGCAAGCGTACCGTGTACGACGGCCAAATACTGCTTGAAGATCTGCTTACCCACCACCATACCGCCAAGCCTTGCCGCACTTTCGCGGTCCTTGGCAAACAGGATAGCACCGCCCGTTGCGGTATCCAATCGATGCACAAGGTAAGCAGCGGGGGCATATCCACAGGCCGTTTGCCACGCTATGATGCATGAGAGCAGATCCGAACCGTCCGCATGCGCGGGATCGGGCTGACTGGGCTGTCCGACAGGCTTTTGGCAGATCATAATGCTCCTGTCCTCATACAGCACGATTGGCGCGGCTGCAAGAACAGGCCGCAGATCCTTTTCGTATGCAACGCGCTGCGCACCGCTTTCAAGATAGATAATGCCGCATGCCAAAAAGCCTTGCTTTTCAAGGAATTTTCGCATACGCACGTTTCCTTGGTGCGTGTCGATCCTGACCGATTCAAGACCATGTCGCACAGCTCTGCTGACTGCATATTGCATGGCCTCGGCTGCGCCGCCCCGGCCGCGCAGCGCGTCCGACATGGCCACACGATGCACGGTCAGATACGCGCCGTCGCTCAGCCACGCACCCTCATAAATTTTGGCATAAGTAGGCTCCGGCTCGGTAAGCATGGCAAAATACCCTTGCACCGCACCTTCAACGCAAAGCACCATGCCATATCCTTTTTGGATATCCGCCTCGATATGCGTCTTGCTCGGATATCCGTCCTGCCATTGGTCTATCCCCAAGGCGGCAATGGCTGCGCGCGCCTGGTCAAACACAGGCATGATCGCCTCGATATCCTCAAAGGTTGCCTGTCTGATTCTGATTTGATGATTCATTGTTCTTTCCCTCCACCACAGCGCGAGCATGGGCTGTGCGCACCGTAATTGGCCGCTTCGGCAACTGTTCCCGAATGCAGCTCCTTTGCGTTTTTGATATAGCTGCACGTGGGATCTCTGTGATATTTCGTACCGCTTTGTGTCCAATACACCGTTCCCTTAGCGCTGATATCCGGCTCACCTTGCTGCTCTTGGCGAGCGTCGTACAGCGATTGCTGCTCGTCACGTCCCAGCTCCTCACCGTTTTCCGTGCGCATCCTTTGCGCGGAGCATCCGACCAAAGCCAGCGCCAAAACCAATATAAAAAGTGTAAAACGCTTCATACCGTGCTCTCCGCAAGCAGCTTTTCATGCACCGAAAGCTTGTGCAGCGCGTGATCGTAAGCGCCCTTATAGTCGTCAAGTGCGCGGCAACAGCTTTCCATATCGTGCAGCACCTGGTACAAAAGCACGGGGACAGGCGGCTGCTCGTCCGCCATGATCTGCTGCAGCACGCGATACGCGCCTGCGTGATCCCCATAGGACTGCAAGGCGGCTGCCTGTACGTGTAAGGCAAGCTGTCGCTCCATGGGAGAAGCATCGTCAAAATGATGCAGGGATTCGGATTTCCCATCCTGTTCCATAATCAGAATATAGCGGCAAAACGGCTCGTGCCATGCGGAAAAATCGCGCTCGCCCGGCAAAAGATTCTCCGCTTCAAAGGACGCAAGTGAGGGCGAGATATGCCGCATATAGCGGAAATACACGATCGCGGGAGCGGTAATATGCTCGGTATAGTACCCGGTTTGCTCTGCGTCACGCAACGCGGTATCCAGCCAATGGCAGGCGTTATGCAAATGCCCCGCGAAGAATTCCTCCTTGGCGATCTCCAGCGCGCAGCCCGCCATCAGCAGCGCGATCTCGTCATCCGATTCGGACAGCGCAGATTCGCAAAGTTGACGACAAATGCGCCAGTCACCCATTTTATAGGCTCTGCGGATATTGGGCATGTGGCGGATCTTCTGATACAGAAATTCGTTCTCCTCCTCTGCCAGCAAAAAGCCCGCAGGCACGTTGAGTCGGTTTGCAAGATACATGACTGTCGGAAGGCTGGGCAGCGCCGCGCCATGCTCAATGCGCGAGAGCATATTGCGCGTAATAAAATCGCCAGCCAGCTCCTGTTGGGTGATCATTTTGGACATTCGAAGATTCTTAATCTTCTCACCGATATTCATACTGCATCTCCTTGAGGGTAAATTCTATTTACTTTTTTATTTTATCACAAACACAAATTCATTGCAATATTTTTTTGTAAAAAAGCGCGCAGATTTTTTGAATTTATGATATAATGGATACAATGAGTCGGGAGGTGTTTACATTGCATATATTTTGGATTAAGATCATAGCTATGGTGACCATGCTGATCGACCACACAGCGGCGGTTGGCGCGTTCCCCGGATGGGAGATCTGGCGCATGATCGGTCGCGTGTCCTTCCCTTTATACGCTTTTATGCTGGCACAGGGGTTTTTGCACACGCGCTCAAGGTGGAAATACCTGTTGCGTCTTTTGGCGTTTGCCGTGATCACGCAGCCCATCTACACCTACTGCTTTGACGGAGTTTGGTGGAGCCTTGACGGGCTGAACATTCTGTTTACACTCTCGGCAGGTCTTTGCGCCATGTGGCTTTTGGAGCTTGGCAAGCGCACAGCGCAAAAGAAAGGCAAGGCATGGTGGCTGTGGGCTTTGCTGCTTTGCGCGGTAAGTGTTGCAGTTGTATACGCAGCGGATCTTGCAGGCGTGGATTACGGCTGGATGGGCGTTGTCCTGATCCTTTTGTTCTATCTTTTCGCACAGTCCAAATGGGCGTGGTGTCCGATCGCGATGCTGTTTGCCTACAGATATCAGCTGACCACGGGCGCGTGGGAGGAGCCTGTCTACCAGCGTGGCATTTTTGCTGCAGTCGCATTTATTCCCATGGTGCTCTATAACGGGCAACCGGGGCCAAAGCCCCAAAGCAAGGTGTGGGCTGCGGTGGTCAAGTACGGCTTTTACGCGTTCTATCCCCTGCACCTTTTGGTGTTGGCGATCATATTTTAAAAACGAAAAGCCTTACGGTTGCCTCGGATGAAAGTTTCGGTCCAGCCTTTACAAAGGCTGGCGCAGGTCGAGGGCGCGAAGCCCTCGTCGCCTCCGCAGAGGCGAAACACTTGTTACGGCGTTTTTTGGTTCTTTTTTGCGCCTACTTGCACAAAAAAGAACGGAGAGAATTTTCTCAACGTAAAAAACAAAGGGAGTTACCTTCAGGTAATTCCCTTTTTTGTTGAAATCCGTAGGGGAGGATATTATCCTCCCGCACGAAAACAGTTTACGATCAGTATCTCCAAACATCCACCTGTCTGATCGCGTGCGGGAGGATGAATTTGCTTGCAAATATTCCTCCCCTACGAAGAAAGGGAGTTACCCGTTGCAAGGTAGTTCCCTTGTTTGATACGTAGAACGAATTCGCTCCGTTCTTTTTTGTGCAAGTAGGCGCAAAAAAAGAACCAAAAAAACGGCGTTTTTCGGGGCTCTGCCCCGTACCCCGCAAGCCTTTGTAAAGGCTTGACCGAAACTTTCAAACGTGGCAACCGTATGGTGGCGGGTACAAAATAAAACAACCCGCGACTGCGTCGCGGGTTGTTTTCATGTATTAAAGGCCTCTCTTCACGTAAGTGGTGTGAAGCAGCTCGTGTGCCTTGTGGCTGTTGGGCTCGCCCAAGAAGGTGTCGTACAGCTCCTTGATAGCGGGGTTCTCGTGGGACAGACGCAGAGGCATGGAAGCGTCCAGATTGTACAGTACGCTTGCACGCAGAGCGCGAACGTCGGTCCAGTTGAGTACCTTTGCTTCAACGTGAGGCTGACCGCCGCCGTTTACACAGCCACCGGGACAACCCATGATCTCGTTGAAGTCGTACTTCTTCTCACCGCTCTTGACAGCATCAAGCAGAGCAGCAGCATTCTTGGTGCCGGATGCAACTGCTACGTTGAGCGTGATATCGCCAATGGTGTAGCTTGCTTCCTTCCAACCCTGGGTGCCGCGAACCTCGTGGAAGTCCAGCTTCTCGGGGTTCTTGCCGGTCAGAGCAAATACAGCAGTTCTCAGCGCTGCTTCCATAACGCCGCCGGTTGCACCGAAGATAACGCCTGCACCGGTAGAGATGCCCAGAGGTGCATCAAACTGCTCCTCGGGAAGCTCGTTGAAGTTGATGCCTGCGCGGCGGATCATACGAGCAAGCTCTCTGGTGGTCAGGGAGATGTCAACGTCCGGTACGCCTGCTGCGTTCTCGTCAGCTCTGCCGATCTCGAACTTCTTTGCAGTACAAGGCATGATGGATACCATAACGATGTCCTTGGGATCCCAGCCCATCTTCTCTGCGTAGTAGGTCTTGGTGATCGCACCCAGCATCTGGTGAGGCGACTTGCAGGAGGACAGGTTGTCGGTAAACTCGGGATAGTAATGCTCACAGTACTTCACCCAACCGGGCGAGCAGGAGGTGATCATAGGCAGAACGCCACCATTCTTGAATCTGCCCAAGAACTCGGTAGCTTCTTCCATAATGGTCAGGTCTGCTGCAAAGTCGGTGTCAAATACGTTGGTAAAGCCCAGACGGCGCAGTGCTGCAACCATCTTGCCCTCACCGTTGGTACCGATGGGATTGCCAAACTCTTCAGCGATTGCTGCACGAACTGCGGGAGCAGTCTGCACAACAACGTGCTTGGAGGAGTCTGCCAGAGCCTCGAATACTTCGTCGGTGGAATCCTTTTCATACAGCGCGCCTACGGGGCATGCGTTGATGCACTGACCGCAGTTGACGCAGGAGGTGGTAGCAAGAGGAGTATCGAACGTGCAGCCGATGTGGGTATCAAATCCACGGTCGTTTGCGCCGATGACGCCAATGCCCTGTACCTTTTCGCACATTGCGGAGCAACGGCGGCACAGAATGCACTTGCTGTTATCGCGGATGATTGCGCAGGAGGAGTCGTCGATGCGGCTCTCGGTCTTCACGCCTGCGTAGTAGTCCTCTTCCACACCGTATTCCTGGCACAGCTTCTGCAGCTCGCAGTTGGTAGAGCGCACGCAGGACAGGCACTTCTTGTTGTGGTTGGACAGAAGCAACTGAAGGTTCATCTTTCTTGCCTTGATGATAGCGGGAGAGTTGGTCACAATTTCAGTACCCTCGCGCTCGATGGGATATACGCAAGCGGTTACGAGGCCGCGCGCGCCCTTGACCTCTACAAGGCACAGACGGCATGCGCCGATCTCGTTGATGTCCTTGAGGTAGCAGAGGGTGGGAATATCGATGCCTGCCAGCTTGGCAGCTTCGAGAACAGTGGTTCCGTAGGGTACGGTATAGGGCTGACCGTTGATCTTGATATTAAGCATTTTGGTTTCCATATCCACAATTCTCCTTTCTTAGTCCTTATAGATTGCGCCGAACTTACAGCCGGATACGCAAGCGCCGCACTTGACGCACTTGGAAGCGTCGATGGTCAGCGAAGGCAGCTTGTGGCCGGGAGCTACGTAGTCGGTCTTGGTGATAGCATCTGCAGGGCAGTTCTTGAGGCACTTGCCGCAGCCAATGCACTTTTCCTTATCAATGACGTAGGACATCAGGCTCTTGCAGACGCCTGCAGGGCACTTTTTGTCTACGATATGTGTAATATACTCATCGCGGAAGAACTTCAGGGTTGCGATAACGGGGTTAGGAGCAGTCTGGCCAAGGCCGCACAGAGATGCGGACTTGATGTACTCACACAGCTCTTCCATGCGATCCAGGTCTTCCATCTCACCGTTACCGGAAATGATCTTATCCAGAATTTCAAGCAGTCTGCGAGTACCTACGCGGCAAGGCGTACACTTACCGCAGGATTCGTCAACCGTGAATTCCAGGAAGAACTTTGCAATGTCAACCATGCAGTTGTCCTCGTCCATAACGATCAAACCGCCCGAGCCCATCATGCAGCCGATAGCAGTCAGGTTGTCATAGTCGATGGGAGTATCGATCAGGGATGCGGGGATACAACCGCCGGAAGGACCACCGGTCTGCGCAGCCTTGAACTTCTTGCCGTTCGGGATGCCGCCGCCGATTTCCTCGATGATCTGACGGAGAGTCGTTCCCATAGGAACCTCAACCAGACCCGTGTTCTTGATCTTACCGCCGAGTGCGAATACCTTCGTACCCTTGGACTTCTCGGTACCGATGGAAGAGAACCACTCTGCGCCGTGCAGGATGATCTGGGGAATGTTTGCGTAGGTC
>JAZQYT010000182.1:0-6895 GCA_045633665.1 Eubacteriales bacterium
TGACAAGAAAATATCCGGCGGACAGTCGAGGACGCCTGTCCGTACAATATGTTCCTTATGCCCTCACGTCCCCCTGACCACCCTAACACGTATCGAACAGCGCGCGCCGACCATTCGTGCTTTCTATTTCCGCGACAGTAAATGCCGCGACGAGGATTACCGCAAAGCCATGAACGAGCTGACCGCCTTCTCTTTCACGGCGAAAAACCTGCACGACGACGCAGCCGATTCCCTTGCCATGATGGCAGGATACCTCTCTGAGAGACCGAAAGTGGTGACGGTGGCGAAGAGACCGTTTTGATATAAGACAACGCCCCAAACGGGGGCGGTTGTCATTTTGAACAATCCTAATATGTTATTTTCGTATAATATTATAATGACATATTTTGCCAAAAAGTGCTATAATAATGGCAGGTTATACCGTCTTTGGCGGCTACCGAGTTTTAGACTTTTGGAGTACGAAATGAAAAGAACGTTAATGTTGATGTTGGCTATCCTTTTAGCAATGTCTATGCTGTTCACCGCTTGTGATACGCAAGGTGCACAAGGCCCACAGGGTGAGCAAGGCATTCAGGGCGATAAAGGTGACACTGGTGCCCAAGGTGAAAAGGGCGATAAGGGTGACACCGGCGCTCAAGGCGAAAAGGGCGAAAAGGGTGACACCGGCGCTCAAGGTGCTCAAGGCGAAAAGGGTGACGCCGGTGCAACCATCCTCAAGGTGGAGTTCGATGAGTATGGCCGGTTAATCATTACGCTCACAGATGGTACCGTTCTTGATCCTGTTGAATTGCCCGAAAAGACCGAACATTCTCATGATTTCGGTGATTGGATTTGCCTAAAGACCCCCACATGTTCTGAAATGGGAATCAACTTGAGATGGTGTTTGACATGTAATTATACTGAAACCAGTTATATTGCCACCATCGAACATACTGAAGCCATTGATATTGCTGTAGCACCTACTTGCACCGAAACTGGTCTTACCGAAGGTAAGCACTGCTCCGTATGTAACGAAGTTCTCATTTCGCAAGAAGTAGTTGATGCGCTTGGTCACTCCGACGGTGATTGGATAATCGATGCTGATGCTACTTGTGCCGAAAATGGCAGTAAGCATCAAGTTTGCTCTGTATGTGCTGCCACCATTAAGACCGAAATAATTACAAAACTTGGTCATAACCAGGCAGTTTTTATTTCCGCAGAACAAAATGGAGAAAGATTTTTCGCTACATGGTCTTGCGATAGATGCGGAAATGATTATAGCGCAGAATATAAGACTATTTCTGCAACATTCTCAATGAATCTTTCTTATGGAAGCTATCCCAAATATGGATTTTTTGTCAATGCAATAGGTGGAATTGGGGATTATCAATATCAATATGTAATATACAACCGATACACTGGTCAGATATATGGTGCACTTAATACAGAGAGTAACGGAATCACATATACAGATTCTTACAACAATCAACCGTGGGAAAACAATATAATGGTGAGAGTTTATATAATTGATGATGTGGGTGAAATAGCATTTGATGTTCCCCTTAACGATGGTACTTTTGGTTCAAAGCAATATAGCATATGCTATTCATATCGACTGAATGGTGGATCTTTTAGTGGCGTTGATTTAACTATAAAATAATTCAACAATCAACCACGGCTCACAATGAGCCGTGGTTTTTTTGTCATCCACATACTACATCTAGTATTGGTAGGGTTTACTAAATCAACATTTGGTGTTATAGTACAGGTAGAATAGGAAGGTGATACAGTGAGCTACGGCCGATGCAAAATCTACTCCGAAACAAGAGAAATTACAGCAGCCAATGTCAGGGACGAAGTAAACAGGGCATACGCGGTACACTGTCAAAACCAGTCCGAAATCGAGACGCTATGGAATGAGTATCGGGGTCAGACAAAGATATTACAGAAAACCAAAGAGATTCGTGAGGAAATCAATCACAAAATTCATGAGGCGCGCGCGTACGAGATCGCCAAGTTCCATAAGGGCTGCGTTTTCGGTGAACCGATCCAGTACGTGCGGCGCGAGCATGCATAAAGCAACCGTATCGGGTGGACAGTCGAGGACGCCTGTCCCTAACACGGGGTTGGGATAAACCGTTCGCCGCTTGTGGCATGGCATTTGTCATGACAAATCATAATTTATCATGCTCCACTTGACACAGCGGATATTGCAAGGTATAATGAAGATACTACGTAAGGGGGTGACGCCATGAGCACGCAACACCGCACGGGTTTGGTTTCGGTATCGTTCCGCGGGCATTCGCCGCGCGAGATTCTGCGCGCGATGAAGGATGCGGGGCTTTCCTTGATTGAATGGGGCAGTGACGTGCATGCGCCCTGTCAAGACACGGCAAAACTTGACGAATTGGTGGCATTACAAAGCGAATTTGGTGTTTCCTGCTGCTCGTACGGCACGTATTTTCGCCTGGGGCAGACACCGATTTGCGAGCTGGAGGCCTACATTCTTGCCGCCAAGCGTTTGGGGACGGACACCTTGCGCATCTGGTGCGGCACAAAATCGGGCGCGGACATGTCAAAGGCCGAGATCGCTGCCTTGCTTGCCGACTGCCGCGCAGCGGCCGAGATGGCAGAAAAGCACGGTGTGCTGCTTTGCACCGAGTGCCACATGAACACCTTCACCGAGCGTCCCGAGGACGCGCTTTGGCTGATGCAGGCGGTCAACTCCCCGCATTTTCGCACCTACTGGCAGCCCTTCCAATGGCGCACGTTAGAACAAAATCTCCATTATCTGCGCACGCTTTTGCCGTACGTGACGCACCTGCACGTCTTTCAATGGAAGCAAAACGATCGCTATTCCCTTTGCGACGGCATGGTCGAATGGCAAGGCTACCTTGCGCTTTTGGACAGCCCCCACACGCTTTTGCTGGAATTTATGCCGGACAACAAGCTTGACACACTCCGCGCAGAGGCCTCTGCTCTGCGCGTCATCATAGGAGAACGCGAATGAAAGCCATCTTTTTATGTAACTCCCCCGAAAACGTGCGCCGCGTGTACGACGCGGACGCCATGGAGCGCCTGCACGCACTCTGCACGCTGGACAAGCGCATTTATACCCTCGCAGATCTTGCCGCAGTCCCCACGGACACCGAGATCATCTTCTCCACCTGGGGCATGCCGTCCTTGACCGAGGCGCAGATCGCGCGTCACCTGCCCCGCCTGCAATGCGTTTTCTACGCAGCGGGCAGCGTGCAGGCATTCGCGCGTCCGTTTTTGCGCTGCGGCGTGCGCATATTCAGCGCATGGGCGGCCAACGCCGTGCCGGTTGCGGAATATACTGTATCCCAGATCCTGCTTGCCAACAAGGGCTTTTTTGCGCAGGCAAGAGATATGAAAATACAGCAGCCCGCCCCGCGCAGCTCCGCTTACCTTGGCAACTACAGGCAGAGCGTGGGACTGATCGGCTGCGGCATGATCGGCTCACTCGTTGCAGAAATGCTCAAGGCATACGAGCTGGACGTGTTTGTTTACGATCCCTATCTCCCTGCCGAAAGAGCGGACGCGCTGGGTGTGACGCTTTGTGCGCTTGACACGCTTTTCGAGAGGTGCGCAGTGGTCTCCAATCACCTGCCCAACAACGCAGAAACGCACGGCATGCTGACCGAAGCACAATTCTCGCGCATGCGTCCTTACGCCACATTTCTCAACACAGGCCGCGGTGCGCAGGTGATTGAGGACGATCTCATCCGCGTGCTTGGCGATCGCCCCGACCTAACCGCCATTCTGGACGTGACCGATCCCGAGCCGCCCGTGGCAAATTCCCCGCTTTATTCCCTCTCAAACTGCATTCTGACACCGCATATTGCGGGCAGCATCGGCAACGAGGTATGGCGTATGTCGGCCTACATGGCGAATGAATTTGCTCGCTATCTGCAGGGCAGTCCCGTCAGATACGAGGTCACAGAGCAAATGCTTGCGACCATGGCATAAATATAGAAAGACCCCCCGATGCATTGAACAAGTCCGTTTTTCACAGACTTGTTCACAGCATCGGGGGTCTTATTTCACAGGCTGCTCACTCCAGCCAGATATCGCAAATGCTTTGGATCTCTGCCTCGGTGACGCCAATGTGCAACAGATATGCATGGATCTTTTGCTGCAGCGTATCACCTTCGTTTCCATAGTCCTCAAATCCCTTCACCAATCTGTTCATGTTGGTGATCAGAAGCGGAAATTCGTTTTGGTCAAAGGCGCCCTGCGTGGAGAAGAAGGATGCATAATACTCATGGCGCAGCGTATCCTCGTCCACACCCAGCAGACCAAGGATCAAAAACGTGGTCGTACCCGTGCGGTCGCGTCCCATGGAGCAATGGAAGATGATGGGATAATTCTCTTGCTTTGCAAATTCGGAAATGGTTTGTCTGACCACCTCGTGATTCTTTTCTGCAAAGATATGCTCATACCATTGCATGGGAATTGAAATATGCTGCACGGTATTTCCCAACGGCCTTGTATGGCCACCGCGCAGATCCAGGTCTGTGCGAATATGCAGCTGATCAAGCGCGATTTTGCGTGCCTCTTCCGTAATCGACTCCAGCTGTGCCGAGCGGTAAGCCAGATTTTGCTTGACGCGTCTGCCATCGGTGGTCACGTATCCGCCGATATCGCGCACGTTGGAAACACCGTCCAGCCTTACAAAGCGCGGATATCCGTCCTCGGTGGCAAAAATCTGCACGGGCGAAGCCTCACTGCCCGACTTGACCTGCCAGTAGTATGTTGTTCCGATATTCAGATGCTCAATCTGTGCACAGGGCTCTGTGACTGTGATCTCTGTTGCGTCACGCATATCGCGATGCTCGGACAGCAGCACGGTATAGCTCTTACCCTGTGCTGCGCCCGTATCCGTCCATGTCAGGGTGACGGGAACGGGCGTGCAATACTCGCCCGCAAGGTAACCGTAATGCACGTTTTCAATCTCATCCAAGGGCGCATGGGCATGATGATAGATCACGTCGGCTGCCAGAATCACGTGGCGATCACCGTCGTAAGGAGCGGTCAGGGTAATGGTCGATTGTTGATCGGAATATTTCACGGTGATAGCCTCCTTGGTAAATGCCTTGCCGCTGTAATTATACACGTCGGCAACCACGGCCCCGTCCAGCTCATATACGGGCAATCTTGCCACCGTAACGGCAGGCACATATTTGACGGCCACGCGTACGCGCATGGATCCCAGCCCTTCTCCCAGCACCGCAACGTCCATATGAACGCTTTCGTCATTGATCAGCGCGGCAAGCTGCTCGCGCACGTATGCCGCTTTGTCCTCTACCTCCTCGGGGCAAATGAAATCCACCTGCTCCAGAGCCTTTTGCGCTTTACACAGCGCATCGGTCACAGAGGCAGACAGGGGCGAGTACGCAAAGGGAATGTCTACGTGTAAAATATAATTGTTCTTTTTGGTCACACCACGCACCAAAAGGCGATAGGTTTCGCCCTCGGTCAGCAAAGAGCCGTAATCTAAGAACGCATTGACCAGCAGATGCGCAATGCCGTCCTCGCACATTTCCAAAAGCTGGGGAGCGAGCCACACGATCTGCGTGGCATCAAAGGCAACGTCCTTGGCGACCACGGCGTATTCCACCGTTTCAACGCCCTCGGCGCAGGACAGGGTGCTGTCAGTCAAAAACAGCATGCCGGAGGGATCAAAGGTTTGCTGCCATTGCCCTTTGGCATCATGCGCAGCACCGTATTGCCCGTCGGTCGCGTCCAGCCACACGCCCGAGATCGCGGGGACGGTGGCAGAATGCTTCAATTTCAACACAGTACCGTCGGCAAGCGTTGCGGTTGCCGAATACGTCAGGGATCCGGTTGCTTTACCGGAATTTTTACGATACTTGGTGCCTGTTACCGTGATCTCGGCCTGAATATCGGCAGAGGTGAATCGCTCGGCAATGATCTCTGCGATCGATTGCACGGCACCATATTGGAAAAAGCAATTTCCTGCGGCCTCATCCACCTGCAAAAATTCCTCGGGACTGATAGAAAAATCAATGCTCTGCACGTAGCAGTCGGTCTTGTTTTTATTTCGGAAGTACATTTGGAAGGTGCGGATATACCCGTCACTGTCGGCAAGCTCGGCAAAATCCTTTACGCCAAGATCCACCGTCACCCATTGCTCGGTCGCGCTGCCCATGGGTGCGCAGGAATTGACAAAGGCTGCGTTATTGGTCTGATCAGCGGTCAGGATACGCATGGAGCTGTTGCCGGCATCCGCATCGGTCATAAAGGTCAAGGTCATGCCCTGCACCGAGGAGGCAAGAATAGGCGTAGCCAGCGTGACACTGATACCGCCCTGATCAAGCCCCCTTGAAGATATCAGATAAGCCCCACCCTGCGCGGTTTGTACGTAGCCGCAGCAATCGCAGGAGGCAACGTCATGACAGCTGAACTTGATCTTTGTCGGTGATATGATATACTGCCCGTTGAGCACCGAAAAATCCAAATGCACCTTGCCCGAGGCATTCTCGCCCTCGGACTTTGCAGTATAGGTCTTGATTTGCGGATCGGTATAGGCGGGAACGTCAAAGGAAAGATCCTCATACACGTCTCTGGGAGGGATCTCCACCTCTTGCTCGGTGGACAACTCCTCGACATGCTCGGAGGACGCGCCCGACTCGGTATCGGTATCGGGATCGGAGACAGGCGGCTTTGGCGTGCAAGCACCCAATACGGACAAAAGACTTGCTACCAGAAGCACGCATGCGATGAATCTCAAAAGCCTCATAAAATGATCCTTTCTTTTTTGCCGGTGTTATGTTAGCCGAACGGGAGCCGAACCAAGTTGGTTTTGACGTGCAGATTTCTCCGATTCCTGCATCTTTCCCCTTGGACATATTGCCTATATGCCCTGCGGGAA
>JAZQYT010000183.1:0-2080 GCA_045633665.1 Eubacteriales bacterium
GTGGAGATCGTGCGCATCTCTACCATCGTGTCGGCTGTGGCACTGGTCACCAACTGCTCGATCAACTATCTGCTCATCGAGGGTAACCTCGGTGCGCCCGAGCTGGGCGTGCGCGGTGCAGCCATCGGTACGCTGATCGCCCGCGCGTTGGAGTTCTGCATCATTCTCGGTTATTATATTTTCATTGACAAACGCCTGCGCGTGCGCAAGCAAGACCTTTTTGTAACCGACTTTTCCCTGTTCCGCGATTACTACAAGCATTGCGCGTACTTTGTCATGGTGTCCTTTATCTTCGGCAGCTCGGTCGCCTTGCAAAACGTGATCCTTGGCAACATGAGCGACAGTGCCATTGCCGCCAACTCGATTGCCAGCACGCTGTTTCAGATGCTCAAGGTCATGGCGGTGGGAGCGGCCTCCGCAACCGGCATTATCATTGGCAAGACGGTTGGTAAGGGGGATATGCAAAAGCTCAAGGAATACGTCAAGACCTTCCAATGCATCTTTTTGTGCATCAGCCTGATCACAGGAGTGACGCTCTTCATCATCCGTTCGTTTATTCTTGAATTCTACGACCTTACCCCCGAAACCTACGCCACGGCCAAGAGCTTTTTGCTGGTACTTTGCATCACGGGCATGGGTACGGCATATCAAATGCCTGTCAACATCGGCATTGTACGCGGCGGCGGTGACTCCAAGTTCGTGTTCATCAACGACCTGATCAGCATCTGGGGCATCGTGCTGCCCGTATCCTTCCTTGGCGCGTTCGTTTTTCATTGGGATCCCACCATCGTGCTGTTCTGCCTGAACAGCGACCAGATCTTCAAATGCGCAGCCGCCGCCATCAAGGCCAATCGCTATAAGTGGGCAAAAAAGCTGACGCGCGAAACGGCAGAGGGACAAGCATAAAAAAGCCACCACAATACGTGATGGCTTTTTCATTTATTCCGCGAATTTTTCATCCCCATCGGGCTTTTTTATCGGATCACTTTTCAAACTTCACCGATTTTGCCCAGTCAACGATGCTTTGCTCGTGCTGCTGTGCATCCTTGTTTAACACCGCAAACTGAACCAGCCAAAACGCATCGTCCGTCTTATATGCGTAACAGTAATAATTACACATCTGTTTTGTTCCGGGATCGATCGCCTGATACGTAAATCCAACCAATCCCTCCGATTCTTTCACGATTGCCGAGGCGAATTTTTCAGGATTGTGATCGATCATCGCATCGATATACTGCCGTGCCGAATAATTCTCCCAACCGCTCGCTCCAAACGCCTCCTTTTGCAGACCAACGACAACGTCGCGAGATTCATAAGCCGCCGTCAATCCGCTCACCTGCGTTTTGTGAAATTCGTTGGTCAGCGTGATGGTCACACCCTCTGCGGAAAACTCCTTGTCCCGGACAAAAAACGGGCCTGCAAAAATTGCCGCACTCATCAAAATGCCGAAGATAAGCCCTACAAGCAAGGCAACCGCCAAAACCACAGCCCCCTTGGCCGTGCTTTTTTTGCGGTTTGCAAGCACCTCTGCGCTGTTGTTTCCTTCAAAGCGGAATGCATTGCCCGCTGCGGGATTGAAATTGCATTGTCCCGCCAACGCAATTTCCTCCGCTCCCGCAGGCAGCTGGTAATATTCGTTGCAATAGCTTTTACTTAACTGATCGGCAATGACGTAAACCTTTGCCGCATCCTCGGAGATCTCAAAGGTCTTCTCTTCTCCGTTTTTCAGCTCACCCAGCTTGCGACAGGCAACGTCGTTGATCTCGATCTGGGCAGACGCAGCATCCTCTATGTAAACCTTCAGCTTGCCCGCACAGCCTACAAAGGTTTTGTTTCTCTTAATGGTTAAACGACGCATCATAAACCTCCCCAAAAAAATTTCACTTATATGATTTCATCCTCCGCCCCGTTGGCAAAGTAAAGATCATACGCTCCTCTGCGCATCAGATCCTCCCAAGGGTACACGTCGGTATCATGCCCCGTAAAGCAAATGACAAAGGGCTGATCGGCATACACGATGCCGATATCATTGCTCAGCCCGTCATCCTCGCCCGTTTTGTGCGCGATCTGTACGTTCTCG
>JAZQYT010000184.1:0-4252 GCA_045633665.1 Eubacteriales bacterium
CTTGTCAATCACCGCTCTCAAAAAGCACGCTCTGATTCTGAAGCAGACATTGGATTGTGCGGTTTTGGAGGAGTTCATACCTTCCAATCCAACAGCAGTCGTAAAGATGCCGGCCAAGCAAGTGCCGGTGCGTGAGAAAAAATTTCTCACACTTGACGAAGCAAATGAGGTTTTGAAGGCGTTTGCAGGGCATCCGCTCCAAGCGATGATTTACGTAACGCTTTATTACGGTTTGCGCAAAAGTGAGGTTCTTGGATTGAAATGGAGTGCCATTGACTTTAGTCGGAACACGCTGACCATCAATCATTCTGTTGTAAAAGTGAAGGGCGGCAGTATCTGCAAGGAGCAAATGAAAACCGCAAGCAGTTACCGCGAATATGAGTTGATTGAAGATGTACGAAAACTGTTGCTTGAACTCAGAGCTACGCAAGAGGCGAACCGCAAGCTGTTTCAAAGCGAATACGTGAATAATGATTACGTGTTCAAATGGGAGAACGGCAAGCCATTCAGACCCGACACAGTTACAAGAACGGTGGAACGACATTTGCGCGAACGTGGCTTGCCGGAGATAACGTATCACACTCTGCGCCACAGCACAGCAAGCATTCTGTACGATATGGGATGGGATATAATGGACATCAAGCATTGGTTGCGGCATTCAAGCATCGATGTGACCGCTGATATATATACTCACATCTCCAATAATCGCAAGAAACATCTTTCTCAAAAGCTCGTTGGAACATTTGAACCGCTTACAAAGTGAATCAAAAGATTCAAAAAGTGATGCAAAAGATGTAAAAAGTAGTCCTAATCTGTATGCAATCCAATAGAAATTAGTAGAAAATTAGTAGAAGAGCAAAAAAGGAGCGATTTGCACCGCTCCCACATGATTATCACAAGAGTGCCGAAAACCCTTGTAAACAAAAGAAAAACGGACAACCCGAAGATTGTCCGTTTGGTCTGAGTGACAAGACTTGAACTTGCGGCCTCTACCACCCCAAGGTAGCGCGCTACCAGCTGCGCCACACCCAGATGCGTCAATGGGAACTGTTGCTCCCTGACGACCTGTATATTTTAGCACAAATCGAAGTAAATGTCAATACCTTTTTCAAAATATTTTTACTTTTTTTCTTTCAATTTTTACCCGTAAAATACGTTTATTTTTGTTCAAAATGCGAATAGGTACGATTATGGTTTGCGTGTGCTTATAAAAAAGAGAGCTGTAATGGCCTGCTTTGTGCGGTAATCGTGTAATTTTCTTGGCCGGGGGCATTACAAGAAGCGCATCATTTGAAAAGTGCATCACTTTATATAGCGCATCATTTCAAGCAGTGTGTCTGTTTAATAGTGCATCATTTCAAGCAGCGTGTCTGTTCAATTCGCGCATCAAACGATCTTAATCAGCCCATGTAGGTTGTCCACGATAAACCTTTCTGCCTCGGTGGAGTACAGCGTAATCGGGTAGTCATTGTTTGGGCCATGCCGTTCTTCGGTGAAAATGCCGATCTCGCGGCCTGTTTGTGTAGGCAGCCTATAGTTTTTACCGCCTCGCTCTACAGTCTGTAGTAGCCCCAGGTGCGCAAGCCAATCTGCCAGATCGCCCGCTTTGAGGCCGACCTGGGAGCCGTCAAGATTAAGCGCGCTGATCTTGCTTGCGATCTGTGAGATCGAGAGCGGGATCTCGGAGAACTTGTACGCTGCAAGCTGCGCCTGCGTCAGCGTGAAGCTGACGCTTGGCAGCTGGTCGAAAAGTCTTGGTGGGTTTTGCGAGAAGGCGAGGATCTGTTTCAGGTGATCGCGCAAAAACTGCTGTGCGAACTGGTTGAACCGTACCGATCGTGTGACTCTGCCCGATGCCGTAGTGGACTGCTGGACGATAATACCGATCTCGACGCCCTTCTGCGTCGGCCTTTTGAAGGATTTATCCCTGTAATCGATCAGCTTTTCCAAATATCCCTGATGCATCAGCCAAGCGTTGATCTCGTGTGCGGTAAATTTCTTGGATGAGCGCAGGGCTTGATCCACTCTTTGCGCAAAAGCGCTTGCGCTGACAGGGTATTGCGAGCATTCAATACGGGCAAGTACCTCGGAAGTGAGCTTGCGCTCCGGTACGCGATAAAGATTTTCCACGGTATCGGGGGCGTTTATCAGCTTGCCAAGCACGTCCGAAACGTAGGAAAAGCAGCCTACGACGCGAGCCTTGGCCGCCACGTCGTCTTGGGGAATGATCGAGCCGTCCGTCGGATCGATCCCGGAAGCCAATTTGTCAATAAAGGACTTGGCGTACGCGATCTTTTCAAGGTCAGTCATATTAATCTCCATACCGCCTATGGCGGCTCAAATCGTGATGGAAACTTCACCGCGGAGCTTTGCTCCAAAAATGGGTTGGGTCCCCTTTTTAAGTGAAGTTTAAGCGCGAATGGTTAGCCGAACGGGAGTATAACGTGAACTTTCACGCGATACCTCCTGCCTTTATGTTTGAGTTGGATTATTCTGCGTAAGTATCGGGCCTTAATTGCACGATATAGGAAACGCCTCTGTAAATGGTTTCGAATTCGGATTCAAGCATTGCCTTGACCTCAGGATGCGCAGGATCGTTGATCAAAAGCCAGCCCTGTCCGTCGCGCTCCTCGTAGCCGACCACGCAAAGCAAATGCCCGTTGGTTGTATAATTCGGATGGCCGCTTCCTGCAAGCTGGCCTGCCTTGACTCTGATCGAGGAAACGATCGGATGTCCCGTGGATACCGCATATTTGATGGCGTCAATGTCGTAGTAGTCAATGTAAGCCTGGTATCCAAGCTCGCCCGCATAGGCGACATTGAATGCCCAGTTGCCAAATATCTCTTCGCCCCAGTCACGCACGCCCCAAGCGATATCCGCGATATTTTCGATCTGTTCACCGTGATAGAGCATCACCATAGAAAGCGAGGTTGCAGAGCAGATGCTGCCGCCGATCTCGGGAACGTCCATCTGCCTTCTGTAAGGCACGTCCAATTTCTTATAGGTTTCGGCAGGTACTTTGAGATTTCCTTCGCTCTTATCGCAAGCAAGCGTGACATTGTAAAGAACGGGGGATTGATCGCCTGTTTGCTTGATATCAACCCTGTATCTGACAATGCCTTGGCATGGCTTTTTGAGCGTGAGAATGTCAATGCCTACCTCGCCGTGGGCATCCTTGTTGGATTTACTGCCCGAGGTTTTGGGAATGGCACTCCATTCGCCCCAGGAATACCACGTGGTAAAGCTGCCATCGTCCAGCTTGACGGATACGGACACCTCTACCGTGCCGCCCGCGGAGCTTGCATTCCAAGACGAAAGCATGTTTTTAAAGCTGCCGCCAAGATCGATTTCTTCCGAGATGAAATAGCCCTCTGTAGCACCCTCATCCAGCACAAGGCCGTGATTTTCGAAATGAACAGAGTGAAATTCGCCTTTGAATTCATTGGCACAGAACATGATGGATTTATTGAAAAGCTTGACGTCGTTCTTGTAATGATCCGCATCCTCGGGCATTACAGTGATGTCTTCGGTTGTCATTTGGTCCTCCTTGGTAGTTTCTTCTTGCTTTGTCAGGGTTTCTTCATGCGTTTCTTGGGAAGTGCTTTCTTGCGTGATCTCGGTGGTGGGAGTTTCCGGGATTTCGTTTTGTGACGTGTTATCGCATCCTGCAAGCAGTGTGCAAGCCAGCAGAGCAGTCATTGCGCCACACAGAATCTTCGTAGTAATTTTTCCGTGATACATCGGTACCTCCAAATGATATTTGATATATTAATATTACAACAAACTGCAAAATTTGTCAACACCGTGAACGCGCAAATAGCAAAATATGCTTGCAAAGTAGCAAGGTGTGTGATAAAATAAAGAAAAAGGGGGGGAGCGCGTGCGGAATACTTCGAGTCATTTATGGATCTTGCGCCAAGATCGGATTAGTTACTGCGACAGGGCTGCAGCAACAGGGCTTCGTGTACGTTATGCGGATGGCATTGATCGGGAGATCAAAACAAATCTGGATGGTCTGATCCGTTATCTGCGCCGCTTGTATTTCTTTCCCATGCGCTGTAACGTCTGCATCACCGATCATGAAAGCTACCGATCCGAGCGTGACGGACACGTGTACTACGGTGTGTTTTATGATAACGAGGGCGTCTACCCCAAGAAAAAGCTGTATCCGGAGATTTACGTTGCTGGATGGGTGCGCGAGCGGTTTGAGATTGAGCATATCATGTTTTCGCTGTTGCACGAGCTGTCACA
>JAZQYT010000185.1:0-3536 GCA_045633665.1 Eubacteriales bacterium
GGGCTGTCGAGGGCGCCAGCCCCTGCAAACTGTCCCCCCTGACACGCGCGAAAACCGAGAATTATGCCCAATATAAGCAGAAAATTTCCCTTGACCGAAAGGTCGAAACATGATATAATACAAATGACAACAACATCGAAAGGAAGGCCTTTTTATGAATCTGACCTACCATCTTTCATACGACGTTCTGCACAAGGGGACGCTCTCTCCCCGTGCTTATTTCATTCCCTATCACTCTGCCGACACGGCTGCGCGCGATCTGCGCGACCAAAGCCAATTCTTTATCAATCTGGGCGGTGAATGGGATTTTTCCTTTTATTCCTCTGCAAAGGAGCTGCCCGATCCCATCGCCCCGCGCGCTTGCCCCGACAAGATCGAGGTTCCTCGCTCCTGGCAGACCATGCTCGGACGCGGCTACGACACCCCCAACTATACCAACGTGGTCTACCCCTTCCCCGTAAATCCCCCTTATATCCCCGAAAATAATCCCTGCGGCGTTTATCAGCGCAGCGTGCAAATACACCCCGAAATGCTGAACAAGACGCTGTGCCTGAATTTTGAGGGCGTAGACTCCTGCTTCTACCTCTACGTCAACGATCAGTTCGTAGCCTACAGCCAGGTCAGCCATATGACAAGCGAGATCGACGTCACTCCCTACCTGCACGCAGGCGAGAACACGCTGACTGTACTGGTATTCAAGTGGTGCGAGGCAAGCTATCTGGAAGACCAGGACAAATTCCGCTGGTCGGGCATTTTCCGTGACGTATATCTGCTTTTGCGCGATGACGTGCATATTACGGACATTTACAATCATCCCCGTGTGGCGGACGATCTTGCAAGCGCAGAGCTTTGTTGCGAGCTGACGCTTTCGGGCAAGGCGCAGGTGGCTTATTCCCTGTCCGCGCCCGACGGTGCAACCGTGGCATCCGGCAGTTTGGTAGCAGACGGCTCGGCTGAGATCAAGATCTCCCTCGACGCCCCCGCATTGTGGAGCGACGAGATCCCCAATCTCTACACGCTTCACCTGCACGCAGGCAGCGAATACATTGACATCCCCGTAGGCTTCAAGCACGTAGCCGTCAAGGACAGCGTGCTGTATATCAACGGCCAAAAGGTCAAGGCCAAGGGCGTCAACCGCCACGACAGCCATCCCGTGCTGGGCTCGACCACACCGATAGATCATATGATCCGTGATCTGATGATCATGAAGCAGCACAACGTCAACACGGTACGCACCAGCCACTACCCCAACGATCCGCGCTTTTTGACGCTTTGCGACCGCTATGGCTTTTACGTGGTGGACGAGGCAGACCTGGAAACCCACGGCATGGCCATGGTTGGCAGATGGGACGAGCTTTCCGACTCCCCCGACTGGACCGAGAGCTACGTGGATCGCGCACGCCTGATGATGGAGCGCGACAAAAACCACCCCTCGGTGCTTATGTGGTCCGTGGGCAACGAAATGGGCGTTGGCCGCAACCACGAGGCCATGGCTGACTATTATCACGGCCGCATGCCCGGGTGTCTTGTACACTGGGAGGACAAATCCCGCCGCAATACCGACCATATCCGCACCATCTACAAGGACAAGAGCGACGAGGAGATCCGTGAGCTGGTTAAGGACGACCATTTGGACATTGAGAGCCGCATGTACCCCGAGCTTGCGGAAATTCAGGACGTATATTTTGACCGCAAGCTGTTCTCCAAGCCCCTGTTCCTTTGCGAATACTCCCACGCCATGGGCAACGGCCCCGGATGTCTTGCCGATTACTGGGATCTGATCTACTCGCACGACTCCTTCTTTGGCGGCTGCGTTTGGGAGTTCATTGACCACGCGGCGGCAATCGGTGACGTTTATACCAATCCCAAGTACCGCTATGGCGGTGACTTTGGCGATACACCGCACGATGGCAACTTCTGCACCGACGGTTTGGTGTATCCCGACCGTCGATCGCACACGGGACTGATGGAATACAAGCAGGTCATCAAGCCCTTCCGCGCCGCATTTGATCAAAGCACAGGCACGCTGACGCTGACCAATCTGCGCTACTTTACCTCGCTTTGCGACCTGGATCTGCATTGGAAGCTGGAGTGCCGCGGCAAAGTCGTAGCCAACGGCAGCATTTACGCTCCCAACGTAGCACCGCAGACAAGCGCGGACTTCCCCATTGCATGGGATGCAGCGCTGATCGATTGCGTATATCTGACCGTTTCGATGGTGCAAAACACCGACAAGCCCTGGGCGACAGTCGGTCACGAGGTAGGCTTTGCGCAGTTCGAGATTCTGACCGAAGTGGAAGAGAAAGCACCGCTCGGCACAAAGGCCTCTCCCTATGCGTCCGTCACGGCACAAGAGGCTGACGGCAAGATCACAGTCACCACCGCCAAGACGGTCTACACCTTCAAGGACGGCCTGATCAGCGGCATCCTTGACAACGGCAAGCAGCTGCTGACCTCTCCCATGATGCCTACCGTTTGGCGTGCGCCTACCGATAACGACAGGAATATCCGTAACGAATGGCAGCGCCTTGGCATGGATACCGCAACCGTGACCTGTACGGACTGCAAGATTGCCGAGCAGACCGACGCATCCATTCAGATCATGGCTGCCATGACGCTCGGAAACGACGGTGCCGAGCCGATCGCCAAGATGCACGCAACCTACACCGTATATGCCGAGGAAGGCATAGCTATCGATATCGACACCGAGATCCGCCAAGATCTGCCCCACCTGCCCAGATTTGGTCTGCAATTCACTATGCCCGATGGCACGGAAAATCTGACATACTTTGGCAAGGGTCCCGTGGAATCCTATGCTGACAAGCGTCACGCTGCGCACATGGGACTTTTCCGCACCACCGCTACCGACAATCACGAGCCTTACGTCAAGCCCCAGGAAAACGGTGCGCACGCAGACACGCGCTGGGCTTGCTTCTCTTCCCTGATCGGCCACGGCATAGCCGCCGTCAGCACCGCGCGTGCGTTCAGCTTTAACTGCTCGCACTTCACACCCGAACAGCTGGCCGCCACCGCGCACAACGACGAGCTTATACCTCTGAAGGAAACGGTAATCAACCTTGACTATCGCCACGATGGCATCGGCTCCAACTCCTGCGGCCCGGCACTTGAGCCCAAGTGGCAGTTTGCCGAGAAGAAATTCACCTTCAGCATTCGTCTGTTGCCTGCGTTCGTCGAGGGCATCGACCTGTTTGAGGAGATCGGAAGACAGTAAAATACCATAGGGGCGGATTTTTCCGCCCCTTTTTCGCAAGTATGCAGAATAAATAAATGTAGGGGAGGATGAATTTGCTTGCAAATATTCCTCCCCTACAAACGTTCTTTGCACCCGCTCTTATAACAATTCCCCCGCCGAATGTGCGTGATGTTCTTATCGAAGAATTTATAATAGGGGTATGGGCATAGCCCAATGCATTTGTTAAACAAATGCGAAACTTGCGATAAAAACATAAAGAGAGAACAATGCGGAAAGAAAAACCGCTTTGCTCTCTCTTTTTCTGCTTTTAGTGATATTCTTT
>JAZQYT010000186.1:0-1707 GCA_045633665.1 Eubacteriales bacterium
AGCACCTACAATCCTATCAAGATCATGGCAGACTCCGGTGCGAGAGGTTCTATGCCCCAGAGGCGTCAGCTGGCAGGTATGCGTGGTGTGATGTTTGCAACCAACGGGAAGACCGTGGAGCTGCCTATTACGTCTAACTTCCGTGAAGGCTTGAACATCATGGAGTACTTCATGGGTGCGCGTTCCTCCCGTAAGTCGCTGTCGGATACCGCTCTGCGTACCGCAGACTCCGGTTACCTGACGCGCCGTCTGGTTGACGTTTCTCAGGAAATGATCATTCGCGAGGACAAGTGCGATACCACCAAGGGCGCATGGGTAAGCGATATCATTGATGAAAAGGATAAGAACGTTCTTGAGCCTTTGTCTGACAGAATCGTCGGCAGATACACCATCGGCCCCGTGGTCAATCCCACGACCGGTGAGGTTATCGTAGAGGACGATACTATGATCACCGAGGAGCATGCAAAGGCAATCTCGGCTGCAGGCATCAAGCAGGTTTATATCAGAACGGTTATTCAGTGTCACTCCAAGTACGGTGTGTGCGCACACTGCTACGGTGCTGACCTGGCATCCGGTAAGCCGGGACAGATCGGTGAAGCAGTCGGAATCATCGCGGCACAGTCCATCGGTGAGCCCGGTACGCAGCTGACCATGAGAACCTTCCACTCGGGCGGTGTTGCAGGTAGCGACATCACGCAGGGTCTTCCCAGAGTTGAGGAGCTGTTTGAGGCACGTCAACCCAAGAAGGCTGCCATTATGGCAGAGCAGTCCGGTACTGTTCACGTACAGGTGGGCGAGGTTCCCGGTATGCACGACGTTTCGATCACTGCTGATGAAACCAACGAATTCCATAAGTACACCATTCCTTACGGTATGCGTCTGGCAATTACCGACGGTGCGCACGTGGAAAGAGGTCAGGCTTTGACCGAGGGCTCCAAGGCTCCCGCGGATATCATGAGAATCCTCGGCTTGGATGCCGTTTACGAATATATCATTAAGGAAGTTCAGAAGGTTTACCGTTCTCAGTCTTGTAACGTAAACGACAAGCACATTGAGATCATTGCACGTCAGATGACCAGAAAGATCCGCATCGAGGATAACGGCGACACCGAGATGCTGACCGGCGCTCTGGTGGATGTCAACACCTTTGAGGAGGAGAACAACAAGGTGACCGATCGCATCAATGCAGGCGAGACCTGGCTCAAGCATGCTGAGGGCTCTCACGTGCTGCTGGGTATTACCAAGGCATCGCTGCAGACCGAATCCTTCCTCTCCGCTGCATCCTTCCAGGAAACCACCAAGGTGCTCACCGAGGCTGCGATCCGCGGTAAGGTTGACCACCTGCTTGGTCTGAAGGAAAACGTGATTATCGGTAAGCTCATTCCCGCAGGTACGGGTATGCGTTGCTACCATGACGTTGACGTCAAGCACGTTGAGCCTCAGGCTGAAGAGGACGCTGAGCAGGCGATCTGAGAATAGCGAAATTATGTAATGTTACCAAGGGGAAACGCGGCAAAATGCCGCGAAAACTGCAATTGCAAGATGCTTCTATTTTAGACGAGAGCCACGGGCAAAGTCAACGGATAAAACTGAACAAGATTCCCATGTTTCCGGTGGTATCGTGGTTTGCTTTCTACAAAAACTCCCGCTTTTATAATCTTTTGAACGGGCGGTGTCATGGAGCGTCCGGCGGAAATCTTCGTAATT
>JAZQYT010000187.1:0-13230 GCA_045633665.1 Eubacteriales bacterium
AATTAAATTCACTCTAAAACGGACAGTCGGGGACGCCTGTCCCTACAGAAAATAATAAACTCAAAGAGAACCCGTTTACGGGTAGTAAGTAACAATTGCATGGCTGGCAGGCCAATAAAGAGCGCACTTGTGCGCAGCCAGTAGTATTAGGGCTATGCCCGAAACTGAAATACCACCCGCTATGGCGGGTGGATATTTATTTCGTGCGGATTTCTCCGCTAATTTTGCTGTCCAATGTGACAGCCTTTTTTGTGTTATTCCTCAAACTGGCTATGGTACAGCTTTGCGTAAAGACCGTTGTCTGCAAGCAGCGAGTCGTGCGTGCCGCGCTCGACGATGTCGCCGTTCTGCATGACAAGGATCAGATCGCATTGCTTGATGGTGGAAAGGCGGTGCGCCACGATGAACGAGGTGCGTCCCTGCATCATCTGCGCAAATGCGCCCTGGATCTTTTGCTCTGTACGCGTATCGATCGAGGAGGTCGCCTCGTCAAGGATCAGCATGGGCGGCAGGCGCAGCATGACGCGCGCGATGCACAAGAGCTGTCGCTGGCCTTGGGAGAGCGTGTCGTTGTCCCCGCCAATAACGGTATCGTAGCCGTTTGGCAATCTCTTGATAAACGAGTGCGCGTGGCAGGCCTTGGCAGCAGCCACGATCTGCTCCTCGGTCGCGTCGGGATGACCGAGCGCGATGTTGGCACGAACCGTGTCGTGCGAGAGGTGCGTATCCTGCAGCACCATGCCGATGTTGGCGCGCAGGCTGTTTCTCGTTACGTTGCGCGTGGGCGTGCCGTCCACCAGAATATCCCCCTCGGTGGTATCGTAAAAGCGCATGAGCAGGTTGATCAGCGTGGTTTTTCCACAGCCCGTGGGGCCGACGATGGCCACGCGTTGGCCTTCCTTGACAGAAAGGGAAAGATCCTTGATCAAGGGACGCTCGGGTACGTAGGAGAAGCTGACGTGATCGAATGCAACCTCGCCGCGTGCCTCTTCCAGCACGGTCGCGTCGGGGGCGTCCGGTGTTTCGGGCTGCGCATCGATCAGCTCAAACAGTCTGCCCGCGCAGGTCAGCGCATTTTGCAGCTCGGTGATCACGCCCGAGATCTCGTTGAAGGGCTTGGTATACTGATTTGCATACGAAAGGAAGCAGGAAAGCTGGCCGACACTGAGCGCAACACCGCCCGTGGCGATGGCCATCAGCGCACCCACCAGCACCACGCCCGCATACACAAGGTTATTGACAAAGCGGGTACAGGGATTGGTCAGGGAAGAGAAGAAGGTTGCCTTTTGCGAGATCCGCGCAAGGCGGTCGTTGACGCGGTCAAAATCCGCCAAGGCTTCGTCACCGCGGTTGAAGGCGGTCACCAGCTTGTGATTGCCGATCATTTCGTCCACAATGGCGGTCTGCTCGGCACGCGTTTTGGATTGATTCTGGAAATACGTGTGCGTCTTCTTAGTAATAAAGGCTGCCACGAATAAGGAAAGCGGCGTGACCAGCACCACCACCAGCGCAATACCGGGATGCACCGAGAACATAATAAGCAGCGTTCCGAGAATGGTCAGAATGCCCGTAAAGAACTGGGAAAAGCCCAAAAGCAGGCCGTCGGTCACAGCGTCTGCGTCCGAGATGACGCGGCTGACCGTGTCGCCTACGGGGTGTGCGTCAATGTAGGAGAGCGGCAGCATCTGAATGCGCTCAAAGGCGTCCTGGCGCAGTCTGCGCACAATGCCAAAGGCGATGCGGTTGTTGCAAACGTTCATCAGCCATTGCAAAAGGGCGGTTGCACCGATGGCGATGCAGATCAGGATCAAAATGGCGGGGATGGTGTTGAGCTGCTCGGCCGTGATGCCAAACGGAGCAACCAGCTTGCAAAGCAGGTCAAACGTACCGCGCTCGGTAAAGGTTTGGCTGCCGGCCAAAAGGTCAATGGCATCACCCGTCAGCACGGGGATGCAGAGCGTCAGCACCACCGAAATGGCTGCGCACAAAAGCGAGAGCAGCAAAAGCAGGCGGTAATGTTTTAAGTATTTGAGTGTACGGAGGATGGTTTTGGTCTTCATGCGCCCTGTCCTCCTTTGAACTGAGAATCATAGATCTCGCGATATACCTCGCAGCTCTGCAGCAGAGATTCGTGCGTGCCTTGGCCAACCACGCAGCCGTCCTCCAGCACAAGGATCAGATCTGCATGCGCGATGGATGCGGTGCGCTGGGAAACGATAAAGACGGTGGGCTTGTGCGAGAGCGCCTTGATCGCATGGCGCAATGCGGCGTCGGTGGCGAAATCCAGCGCACTTGCGCTGTCGTCCAGAATCAGCACGGGGGATTTTGCAACCAAAGCGCGGGCAATGGTCAGTCTTTGACGCTGGCCGCCCGAAAAATTGGTGCCGTTTTGCGACACGGGTGCATCCAGCCCCTCTGGCTTTTGTTTTACGAAATCCTTGGCCTGCGCAGCCTCAAGTGCCTCCCAAAGCTGTTCGTCCGTGGCATTTTCGTTGCCCCAGAGCAGATTGGAGCGGATAGTACCGCTGACCAGCACCGCCTTTTGCGGCACAGTCACGACCGTGTCGCGCAGGACCACGGGATCGTAGCCCTTGACGTCCTTGCCGTCAACGTAAACGTGTCCCTCGGTGGCATCGTAAAAACGGGGGATCAACCCCACCAGCGAGGATTTGCCCGAACCGGTACCGCCAATGATACCCACGGTGGTGCCGGGCTTGACCGAGAAGGTGACGTTTTGCAGCGAGGGCGCGCCTGCACCGCGATAGGTCAGCGTCACGTCCTCAAAGCAAACGCCGCTGCCGTCCTCCTTGTCGGGGGCGGGGGTGCATACAGGCATGCCTGCGGGGATGTCCATGACCGATTGAATGCGGCTGCCGCAAGCCACCGCCTTGGTAACTGTAATGATGGTGTTGGCCAGCTTGACAAGCTCGACTAAGATTTGCGACATATAGCTGACCAACGCGATCAGCTCACCCTGCGTCACACCCTCGGGTAAACCGAACTGACGAGAGCCGAACCACACAAGCGCGGCAATACCGCCGTTGACTAAAATAAAGGTCAGGGGATTCATGAGTGCGGTGATCCTGCCCGTAAAATTCTGCAGCGCGGTCTGCGCGCGATTGACCTTGCCAAATTCCTCGATCTCACGCTCCTGCAGGCCAAACGCACGCACCACGCGCACACCGCGCAGCGTTTCGCGCGTCTTGGCGGTCACACCGTCCAGTCTGCTCTGAATGCGCTTGTAGAGCGGAATGCCTGTCAGAATGATGGTAAAGACGACAATGGAAAGCAGGGGAATGACCGCCACAAAGATCCACGCAAGGTCGGGCTTGACCAAAAAGGCCATGATCATAGCACCAAACACAATGACGGGGGAGCGCAAAAGCAGGCGCAGCGTCAGGTTGATGCCGGTTTGTATTTGACTTGTATCGCTGGTCATGCGCGTGATCATTGCCGAAACGCCCAGCGAGTCGGTCTGCTCGTGCGAAAAGCTTTGCAGGTGTGCAAAAAGGTCGTGGCGCAAAGCCTTCGCGCTGCCCACGGCCGCACGGGCGGAGAAGTATTGCGCGACCAGCGTGCAGGAAAGACCAACCACCGAGAGCAGCACCAAAAGCCCGAACATGCGCCAGATATAGCCTGTGTCGCCCGCTTCAATACCGCCGTCCACAATGCTTGCCACCACTAAAGGCACGCAAAGGTCAAAGCAGGCCTCCAAAAGCTTGAACAAGGGGGCAACGACGCATTCGAGCTTATATTTTCGTAAATATTTCCAAATCAGTTTCATAAAGTCCTCGATTGCATAATATTTCATTTTGCATTATAACATAAAATGACAGAATAATCAAGAGAAAAATACGCAAGAAGATAGGCCAAGGAAAAATGAAGATGAAAACGCACCGCAGCTAATGCGGTGCGCTTTGCGATATGCGATTTTTACGCCTTTTTCCTGTTCCTGATCGCCTTGATGATCTCGGGCAGATAGACGATACAGAGATACAGCACGATGAAGGGTGTTGCCACGAACATGTACCAATAGGGGTGCGGCACAAGGTTGTACATCATCTGCAGGACGGGGTTGGTGGGATCGATCGAATACATGTAGTTGAGCTTGACGATATTGCCGGCCCAGTCCACAATGTTATTTGCCACGGCGTAGCTATTGAGCCATACGTTGATCAGATGCACACCGGTATAGATCATGGCAGTCAGCACGATCGTGGTGGGTATGTAGATCAGCTTCTTCTTTGTCAGCCCCAGCGCGAACATGAGGATCGGAATGCCAACTTCCAAGGTGTGCGGGAAGTAGTAGAAGAAAAAGGTCCAGGACAGAATCTCATATTCAGCCTGAGCCTGGTTGAGTACCAGTGCAATCAGCGCACCTACGCACCAGAGCAGTAAAAGGTTATTGATCACCTTGTTCTTGGTAATAACTGCAAAGGGCAGCAGCATAGCTGTGATCGAGCACATATGGAAGGGAAGGTATTCAATGGGTGAGCCCCAGGTCACCAAATTGAAAATGATGGCCGAGATGCCCGAAAAGGAAAGAATGAACAGAACGATGGCTTTTGTTTTGTCGGAACGGTTTTTGAGTATGAAATATAAGCCTGTGATGATTGCGGCGGATAAGAGCAGCGTTGCGATATGCACGATGCCGTAAGAGCCCCAGAGCATAATGTCCTCCTGTGATGTCTTTTTTTGTCGTCCGGGGCATTATAACAGAGAAGATGGGAAAAGTCAATAGCACAAATGCAGGATCGGCAAATCTTAATAATTCTTAATAATTCAGAAAAATGGTCGCAAGTGATAAAATCACGCAAAAATCCTTGCCATGGCCGACGCTTTGTGCTATAATGAACGCATAGCCGTTCGGCTACCCCGAAAGGAGAATGATTATGAACACCTTACCTCTCAATCATCATATCGCGCTTTCTGCATCCATGACGCCCGCTCTGCGTTGGGACGGTGTTACGCCCATAGAGGAACATCGAAAGGCCTGCACCGCAAGGCTTACTCAGCTGCTTGGACTGGACACCTTTACCCCTTGTGAGCCCATTTTTGAGATCACCGCACAGGACGAGCTGAAGGGACACAGACACATTCACTTCACGCTGCAGACAGAGCAAGGCTACTTTACCCATTGTGACCTGCTTTTACCCAAGCAGCAGACGGATAAGCTTCCCCTCTGCGTGACGCTCCAGGGGCATTCCAAAGGCGCTCATATCTCCTTGGGTGTTCCCAAGTACCCCGGTGACGAGGATTTGATCTCGGGCGGCGACCGCGATTTCTGCATCCGCGCCGTAGCCGAGGGCTTTGCAGCCCTTGCCATTGAGCAAAGAGCATTCGGTCAATGCGGCGGTACAGAGCACGGTCCTGCATGCGAGCGTCCTGCCATGACAGCTCTGCTGCTTGGACGCACCATCATAGGCGAGCGCGTTTGGGATGTGATGCGGGTGTTGGATGCAATAGAAGCCCATTTCGGTGATCTGATCACCATGAAAGGCTCGGTTCTCATGGGCAACTCGGGCGGTGGCACAGCTACCTATTATACCGCTTGCCTTGAGCATCGCTTTGACGGCTACATGCCCTCGTGTGCGGTTTGTACTTATCACGATTCCATCGTAGCCATCCACCATTGTACCTGTAACTACGTTCCCGGTATCGCCCGCTACTTCGACATGGGCGACCTGGCGGCCATGATCGCGCCCAAAAAGCTGGTTGTGGTTTGCGGTAAGGACGACGATATTTTCCCGTTGCCCGCTGTTCGCGAAACCTTTGATATTATCAAGGGGCTTTACGCTGCTTTTGACGCGCCCGCCAACTGCGCATTGGTGATCGGCCATGAGGGACACCGCTTCTATGCCGATGCCGCTTGGCCGGTCATGAAGGCGCTGCTGGCAAAAGGGGAATAAGTTCGGGTAAAAAATGCCTACGGGCGGGAGGATAATATCCTCCCCTACAAGGACCACTGAAAAAATTTGCCGTAGGGGAGGGTTTCCCTCCCGCACTAAAACGGTTCGGAATAGTTCAAAGGCTATGGCCTTATGTAGGGGCGACCATCGGTCGTCCGCACGCTTCGTTTTGGAATAGTTCCAAGGCTATGGCCGGAATCAGAACCAAAGTTTGCGCCAAAAGGCGTTGAAATGGGGAACGCAACCTGCGCAAACCAAGCCCAACGCAGCAAGCACCGAAAGGTGCTTGCTGCGTTGGGCTTGGTTCTGATTCACCGAAGAAGCTCCACCAAAAAGAGAAGAGGGAGTTCGTTCGAACTCCCTCTTCTCTTTTTGGTGGAGACAACTGGAATCGAACCAGTGACCTCTTGCATGTCAAGCAAGCACTCTAACCAGCTGAGCTATGCCTCCGCAACGACATGTATTATACCACACCTTTTTCTAAAAAGCAATAGTTTTTTGAAAAAAATTTTGAAAACTATAAAGATTTGTTAAGAACCGAAAATTTTTCTTTTCTTTCTGTAATTCTTATGGTATAATAGTCTTATCAAAATGCAAAAGGAGGGCTATTCATGTCCGATTCTTATAAAATTTTGGTTGTGGACGACGAGCCTGATATCCGTCAGCTGCTCAAAATCGTCCTGGAAAAGGAAGGGTATATGGTTCTCGAGGCCGAAAACGGGGAGCAGGCTGTGGAGATCGTGCGCTGCGATACCGCGCTTTCCCTGATCATTATGGATATCATGATGCCCGGGATGAACGGCGTCAATGCAGCGGCCGAGATCCGCAAGATCTCCTCCTTGCCCATCCTGTTTCTGAGTGCCAAGAGCGCGGACAGCGACAAGATGCAGGCGTTTGGCAGCGGTGGAGATGATTATATTGTCAAGCCCTTTTACGCGACCGATCTCAAGCTGCGCGTCAACGCTATGCTGCGCCGCTGGGATATGTTTCGCAATCTACACGAAAAAGTAGCCGAATCCACGGAAGAAACAGGCCATGAGCTGGAGATCAACATCGAGGATAAGACTGTGAGCCGTCAGGGCGAGAAGATCTCCTTGACAGAAAAGGAATACGAGCTGTTCTCCTTGCTGCACAGTCAGCGCGGCCGCACGTTCAGTCCTGTGGAGCTTTACGAAACCATCTGGCAGGAAACGTATCTGCCAAGCTCCTCCAACACGGTGCTTGTACATATAGCCAACCTGCGCAAGAAGCTGGGAGAGGATCAGAATATCATCCGCACGGTGTGGGGAAAGGGGTACGTCATTGACTAAAGCAAAAAGAAAAAGACGCTCTTCGCTTGTATGGAAGCATATTACCGTGATCCTTGTGGCGCTTCTTGTCGGCTTTGCAACCTATTTTGCGCTCGCCCCCTTGTTTGGCTACGTGATCGAGCAGGAATATATGACCGATGCCAAGGAGCAGGAGCGCGTGGAAGAGGCGTTGCAGAGCTTCAAGGGCTTTGTGGAGGAAAATCAGATCAACTCGACCGATATGGAATCGGTTATTGAGTGGGTAAGAAATAACGACAACTTCAAGCTTTTGTTGCTGGAGGGTGTGGAAAGCGATACCGTGCCGGATACGCAGAAGTATGATTACAGCATCGTGGTGGACTTTGCCGATCAATCGGTGCTTGTTGCGGTACAGGACTATTCCGAGGTGCTGTATCTGCTGGGTGACGTTGCGGCGATTGGGATTGCGATTTTGATCTTCGTTTTGCTGGTCATGGTCTATTATCAGGCGGAAATTGCACGCATCATGCGCCTGTCGCGTGACGTAAAGGCCATTGCGGGCGGAGATCTGCAGGGGCAGATCTCCAAAAGCGGCCACGACGAGATCGCGCAGCTGGCAGGACACGTGGACGGTATGCGAGATTCGATTTTGCAGAAGATGGAAGAGAAGGAGCAGGCATGGCGTGCCAATCAGGATCTGATCACCTCGATCTCGCATGATATCCGTACACCGCTGACCTCGTTGCTTGGGTATCTTGAGCTGATCGAATCGCATCAGGAAAATCTGACCGAGGAGCAGAAAAAATATCTGTCCGTTTGCTCGGAGAATGCGGGGCGTATCAAGCGTCAGTCGGACGAGCTGTTCAATTATTTCCTTGCCTACGGTCACAAGGAAGAGGTTGTTCCCCTGCAGGAATATGATGCGGAGGTACTGTTTGAGCAGCTTTTGGCCGAGCGTTTTATGACTGCCGAGCTTTCCAACGTGCAGTTGGAGTACAGCGTTTCTCCCGCACTTGCCCAGGTGCGCGTTTATACCAATGTAGACTATCTGAGTCGTGTGCTGGATAATCTGTATAGTAACATCATCAAGTATGCCGATCCGACCGATCCCGCGATCTTTCGCGTGGAGTACCGTGACCGCGTGATCGTAATGACGGGGGAAAACAAAATCGCCAAGCATTCGGGTAAGGTGGAGAGCACCAAGCTGGGGCTTTTGACCTGTGAGAGCATTATGCATTCCTTGCAGGGCAGCTTCCGCACGCAAAAGCAGGGAGATACCTTTACCGTGGTTCTGGTGCTGCCGACAAAATAATAGAAAATGCGCCCTTGGCGCAAATCATGGAGCGCGAAAGCGCGAGAATTCATGAAGTCACAGACTTCAAATCATGCTGTCTAGCAGCAATTCATTATGAATTGCCCGACGGCATGAAATGGCGGATGCCATGAATTGAGCTTTGCTCATGATTTGCGCCAAGGGCGCATTGTATGATAGACGTCAATCAAATTTTCATAAGTCTTGCTGCGTTATTCCAGAAGATATCCTCTTTGACCTGATCCGATACGGGTGCTTCGCGTACAAATTTCTGTTCGCGCTCCTGTCCGGACCAGGGGCAATCGCTGCCGTAGAGCAAAAGTGCGGGATCGTGCTTTTGCAGGATCTTATGCAAAAGCGGATGGCGGCGCGGATACGAGCCGGAGTGCGAGGTGTCCATATAAAGCTGCTTGCCGCAAAGCGTGTCCAGCACTTCCTGCTCGCAAGCAATGCCGCCCATGTGGGCTGCGATCAGCGTCATTTTGGGAAAGTTTTGCATGACCGAAAGGATCTGTTCCGGTCTGCAGTGCATATGGTCGGGCGAGTTGGGATCGTAGCCCGCGTGGGTGATCAAAAACATATCGTACGCGATGCAAAGCTCAAAAATGGGGTGCAGCACGGGATCGTCAAATTCAATGCGGATATAGTCGGGGTGCAGCTTGAGTCCCTTGATGCCCGCATCCTTGAGCATACGGATCTGACCTTCCAGGTCCTCTCCGTGCGGATGCAGAGAGCCAAGCGCATAAAGCTCTGTCTGCGTGCTTGCCAGCTCGCAGGCAAAGGCGTTGACCTTTGGCATTTGATGGGCGTTGGTGGAAACGTTGCAGATCAGACTTTTGTCCACGCCGTGCGCGTGCATCTGATCCAGCACGCCGCGGGCTGTGCCGTCGGTGGTGGGAGTAAGACCGCATTTGAGTGATATCTCGGCCAAGTGCGCAATGGCGCGAGGTGCGAGTGTGTCGGGAAAACAGTGGGTGTGAAAATCGAAGATCATGTGGTAGCCTCCTTGAGGCGGTGTCGCAAAAGGCATCGCGGGTAAAATAAAACGATGGGACAATTGTAGCATATTTGCGTGCGCAGTGCAAGATTTTCTGCAAACAAAGTCGGGAAAATATCGGGAAATGGCAAAAATTGGCAAAGCCTGTCGCCCTGTGACGAACGATTTTTGCCCTCAAAGCCCTTGTAAATGTGAGAATTTTCGCAAATAGCCCTGTACAAAACGAACAAGGTATGGTATAATTGATAGTGTATGTAATCAAGCAATCCATATGCAAAAATATTGTCGGGAAATCATGGAGTGATGTCCGTGATCCAAGAGAAAGGAATTTTATATGGAACATAACAAGAAGTATAAATCCGCATCGGCAGGCAACAAGCAAAAGCATCCCGCAGGCCGTGAGTATCGCGACAATCGCGATAAGTACAATGCCCCCAAGCCCCAAAAGCAGGTCAACGAGCAGGAGCTTGAGGAGATGGAGGACAGCGGTCTTGTCATTGGCAGAAACGCGGTGCGCGAGCTGCTCAAATCCGACCGTGAGATCGACAAGATCTTGGTCAGACGCGGAGATCGCGAGGGATCGATCGTGGTGCTTGTAGCAATGGCCGTGGAGCGCGGTATTCCCGTGGTCGAGGTGGATAAGGACAAGCTGGATCGCATGGCAGGCTTTGCACCGCACCAGGGCATTGTTGCCATGGCCGCACAAAAGGAATATTGCACGCCCGAGGACATTCTGGAGATCGCACGCGAGCGCGGTGAAGCACCGCTGATCGTGATCGCGGACGGCATCACCGATCCTTATAATCTCGGTGCGCTGATCCGTTGTGCCGAGGGCTGCGGTGCGCACGGGTTGATCATTCCCAAGCGCCGTGCCGTAGGCTTGACGCCGCTGGTATCCAAGGCCTCTGCGGGTGCCGTGGAGCATTTGGCCATTGCCAAGGTCTCCAACATTGGCGCGACCGTGCGCGCGCTCAAAAAAGAGGGCGTTTGGGTGTTTGCTGCTGAGGCAGGCGGTAAGCCTTACTATGAAACCGATTTCCGCGGCCCTTGTGCGCTGGTATTCGGCAGCGAGGGCAACGGTGTTTCCGATCTGGTTACCAAGGAGGCAGACATGATCACGTCCATTCCCATGTACGGCAAGGTCAATTCCTTCAACGTGTCCACGGCGGCATCCGTCATTCTGGCTGAGGCCGCAAAGCAGCACAGACAGGGTTAAGCAATGCAAAAATTTGCATGAAAGGAGGCAGCAGCTTGGCTAAGAAAAAGCAAGAATTTTCCACCGAAAACGTGGATGAAATGGTAGAAAGACTGAAGCGATCCTATGAAAATGCGGATCATGCCGATGACGAGGATGCAGATCCGAGCGCGGATGACGAGGCGTTTGCAAAAATGCTGGTAGAAATGTTCGGCAATCAGGGCAAGAGCAAGCCGACTGCCGCCAAAAAGAACAGCGATTTGTACAGCGCCGAGGATTTCATGTCGGATGATGAGGATGAGGACAAGGCGCAAGCGGATCCGGAACCGAAAGAAGACTTCGAGGAAGACTTCGAGGAAGACTTCGAAGAAGAACCTGATGCAAAGATCGATCTTGAAGTCGATGAAGAATATGCGCAAGATGCCGAGCAATTTGCCCGGCAGATCAGACTGCAGGCGCAGGAGCAGATCGAGCAGCAGATCAAGCAGGAGCAGGTGCTGCCGAAGCAGCTGCAGCCCGAACCCGATCCCGAGCCCGAACCCGATGAGATCCCCGCAGAGGAGCTGCCTTGGTTTGAGGACGAGCTTGAGGACGAGCTTGACGAGGAGGACGCACGGGAGATCGCCGAGTACGAAGCGTTGGTGGCCGAGGGCGAGCTGGAGGAGCTGACGCAGATCTTCGACCAAGAGGATGATTTCGACGAGGAATTCGATGAGGAATTCGACGAGGAATTCGACGAGGAGTTGATCGAAGAATTCATCGAGGACGAACAAGAGCTTTTTGAATACGAGGAGATCTTCGAAGATGAGGTCATCGAAGAGATCGTCGAAGACGAGGTCATCGAAAACGATGATTTTGCGCAAGAGTTTTACATAGAGTCCGAAGAGGACCAAGAGATCGAGGAAATCGAAGAACCCGAAGAAATAGAAGAGATCACCGAGTTGGAGCAGGGCAAGGATTACGTGGACATGCTGTTTGATTCGCTGGACGATTGGAAGCAATCGGTGGCTGCAATCAAGGCGCAGATGCGCGCGGAGCATCCCGTCGATCCCCCCGAAGCACAACAGACGCCCAAGAAAGCACCCGTGCAGCAGCTTGTGCAGGAGCTTGCGCAGGAGCCTGTCGCGCAAGAGCGCGTTTTGGAGCAAGAGCAGGACGACCTGCCGGCTGCAGATGCCCCCGACTATCCTGTGGACGATCCCATGCAGGGACGGCTTGTGCAGAGTGACGCGCAGTCCTCTGATCAGCCGGCGCACGGCGTAGATCTCAATGAGCGGGACATGCACGTCATGCGTGCGCTTGGCTCTGAGCAAGAGATCAAGGAGGACGGTGAGCGCGAGCAAAAGGCTGTCCGCATACAAAAGACGAAGCACCCGAGACAGAGAAGTGACAACGCGCTTTGCTTTGCATGGCGCGGCAAGGAATATCTGGATGCCGCGGATGAAGCCGATATCAAGCAGGCTTACCGCCTGGAAAAGCCGTGGGTGATCGCAAGACTTGCCGTTTGCATAGTCATGCTGTTTTGCTTGATGGCGCTGGATAACGCGTATCTTTTGGGATATCTGCAGGGAAGCGTCCCTGCGCTGATCACCACGCCCGTCTATCCGCTCTTTGCAGCGCTGTCCGTGCTGATCGCGTCAGCATTTGCATGGCGCAGATTGTGGGAGGGCTTGCGCAGCCTGTTTACGCAAAGGCACAGCCTGTATTCCGTACCGGCCGTGTTGCTTGCAGCGTCCGTGATCTACGATATCGTGCTTGTATTCTTTACGCATGAGCAATACATGATGTTTGGCAGCATTGCCATGCTTTCCCTGACGCTTTGCACGATCGCCGACGTGCTGGAGCTTTACAGCCAGGAGCGCAATTTCAAGGTGGTGCGCTCGGGTAAGCCGAGATACGGCATCCAAAAGGTGGCGGATGTTGCCGCGCATTCCCGTTTGCCTGTGCATGGGCAGGATGCGGTACAAAAGCCGCAGGCAGGCACGTATCGCGTGCGTCGCTTACGCCACGTGGGCGGGTATTTCCGTCGCACGGGTGTCAATGCCGAAAAGGGCTCTGCGCTGCGCGTGATCTATATCGTGCTGCTTGTTTGCTCCGTCGCGGCTGCTTGTGCTACGTATATTGCCACGGGCGAGGGCTTGGGGGCTATGACCGCGTTTATGGTCTGCCTGAACGGTGCTATGCCGCTTTCCATGCTGCTCTTTACCGCAATTCCCGTTTTCACCGCAGGCAAAACGTTGGCAGAGAGCGGTTGTGCGGTGGTCGGTGCAGAGGCGCTTGACGAATACAAGGATGTCAAGGCGCTGCAGTTTGACGCAGAGCAAATGTTCACCGCATACGGCTCTTCTCAGATCACGGTGCGCGGGGACAGCGATATCGGCACGTATATGAAAAAGACCGGAGCTTTGCTCAACGCCTTGGGCGGTACGCTTTCGGATATTGCGGCAGATGCACAGGACAGTGATACCGCGCAAATGAAGATCGAGATCATGAGCGTGGCCGAGAACGGTATGACGCTGTATGCGGACGGTGTTACCTGCGTAATGCTG
>JAZQYT010000188.1:0-4664 GCA_045633665.1 Eubacteriales bacterium
GGTTTGGGGTTCGTGCGGGTGATTCTTAAATCGCCCCTACGGTTTTGGGGTTCGTGCGGGCGATTCTTGAATCGCCCCTACGGTTTTGGGGGTTCGTGCGGGTGATTCTTAAATCGCCCCTACGGATTGGGGAAATGCTCCAAATTCACAGCCACGCGGGCGGTTCTTCGGGAATTGGCGGGAATTCACTTGGAGGATCTGCCCACGCTCCACCGCTCATGGGTGCGCTACTCTGCTGCGGACGCGGTGTATCCACGAAAACGAATGTGGTCTTGCCGTCTTTCATTTTGAGCTTTGCCGTAAAGCTCTTACCCGATTTTTGCGAAACAAAGCCGTCCAGCACCTCGGTCTCACCGCACTCGATCAGCTGCTTGGCGATGCCGATCGAGATGGTCTTGCCGCAAATGTAGGTGCGGATGGTAAACGGGCAGCCTTGCTTATAGCCTGCGCACACGTAGCCGTATTTGCCGCGGAAGATCTCCTTACCACACATGGGACACGTGCCGATGCGGTCACCGAACATGCCGATATCGTTGTCCGTTCCTACGCCCTCGTGCTGGGCACGGAAAATCGCACCGATCTCGCGCTCGGCCAGTCCTACCGCGTCCCCGATCGTGGACTGCCCGCGGAACACCTGCTTGAGCGCACGGCCCATTTCGCACGTTTTATATTTATCCATACCGATTCCCATGCGATCCAGGGATTCAACCAGATAAATGCCACCGGGCAGAATGGTGTACACATCCTTTTTGAGCTGAATATAGCCCGAATTGCGCGCGTTATCGATAATGCCCGTGCGCGTGGCCTCGGTTCCCAGCTCCACGCCATCAAGCATGGCTTTATACTCGGCTGCGTCGTTGACGCCCATGCTGTCAGCCAGCTGTGCTGCCTGCTCGTCGTCGGCCGCCTTTTCCTCGCGGAAGGGGTTTTTGAGATAGTTCAAAAGCGTCTCGGTGGTATAATGCTTGGGGGGTGACGTCTCCTTTTCGGTAGGCTTGAAGATATGATTGACCTTGTCACCCTTTTCAAGTCTGGGCAGCACCTTATCCTTGGCACCACCATCATCGTATTTCATCCAACCCGGCTCGAGAATGACCGTACCCTTGAGCGAAAATTCCTCATAATCACCCACCTTGACCGTGATCTCAGTGCGCTCTGCCAGACAATCCTTAGCGCAGAACACCGCCACAAATCTGCGGAACACGGTGGAATACACCTGATTCTCCGCCTCGCTCAGCCTTCCCTTTTCGGGGATCTTATAGGTGGGAGTAATAGCCGAGTGCGACTCGATCTTGGCATCGTCGAAGATCTTTTTGCTGTCCTTGAAGGTCACGGGATACCCAATCTTTGCAATACCCTCAAGGATTTTTTTGACCTTGTCCTTTTCTGCCGTGGCTAAGTACTCCGAGTTTGTTCGGGGATAGGTCAGATACCCTTGCTCATACAACTTCTGCACGATCTCAAGGCTATCCTTCATGGGCATTTTATATTTCTTTGCCAGCGTACTCTGCAGCTTGGAAAGCGAATACAGCTTACCCGGCATGATAGTATCCTTTTTGCGCTTGACAGCCGTTACGATCGCATCGGCTGCATTGTAGGCACGGCACATCTGCTCGGCCTTGGCATATTCCTCCGGCTTGAATTTGGTCTTACCGACAAGCTCGACCACCTCGCCGTTGGTCTGCTCCTTGCTGGCTATGACGCAATATTTGCCAGGCACGAAGTTCTTGATGGCCATATCGCGCTCATAAATGGCACGAACGATGGGAACGATGACGCGACCGACGCGCATCAAAGAGCCGCATTTGAGCGTGGCGTAGCGCGTCAGATTGACACCGTACAGCCAGTCGATATACGTGCGTGCAAAGCCCTCGCCCGCAAGGTTATCATATTCCACCGCGTCCTTCAGATCAGAAAGAGCCGCGATCACGGTTTCGGGTGTCTGGTCGGGCAGCCAAAGCCTTTTGAGGACTTTGGGGCTTGTCAGCGCGTGCTGCATGCAAAGGCGGATGATGATCTCGCCCTCGCGGTCCGCGTCGCCTGCGTTGACTACCGTGTCCACGTCAGCGCGGTTGCAAAGCGCGCGAATGGTTTCAAACTGCTTGACCACGCCGCTGTCCACGCGCTTATCGCTGCCGCGGCGCAGCTCAAAATGAAACTGCCCCGGAAAACAAGGCAGATTTTGCATGCTCCAGCGTCCATCCGGACTCGGAGTGTAATATTCCACGTCGGCAAGAGAAAACAGGTGACCAAACGCCCAGGAAACCAAGTATCCGTTGCCCTCTAAAAATCCGTCACACTTGTGCATACGCCCGTTTCCGGGGATCTGCTCAATGGCAGCGGCAATATTTCTGCCAAGGCTGGGCTTTTCGGCAAGTATCAGGATCATACTGCTCTCTCCTTTCTTTCATAACTCATACTGTAGCTTTTCAGCGTTTTTTTGCAAAAAATTCGGTCAGCACCTCGGCACATTCGCGCTCCATCACACCACCGACAAAGTCGGGCATGAAATACAGCGGATATTTTTGAATGCGTATAAGACTCCCGCACGCGCCTCCGCGCGCGTCATACGCACCGAACACCACGCGGTCTACGCGCGCGTTGACCACAGCGCCCGCACACATGGGGCAAGGCTCCAGCGACACGTACAGCGTGCAGCCCGACAAGCGGTTGGTGCCAAGCGCTGTACAGGCGCGACGAATGGCCAGCACCTCGGCGTGCGCGGTGGCATCCGGAAGCAGCTCGCGCTCATTGTGTGCCGATGCAATGATCTTGCCATCCTTGACCATCACCGCACCGACAGGCACCTCACCCAAGTCCGCTGCCTGCTTTGCAAGGGCGAGCGCCAAATTCATATACGTTATATCATTTACGTTACTCACGCTATATTCTCCACAATCAAATTAAAGAGTGCCATGACGATGCTAAGCGCCACGAATACCGCCACAGAGGGTGTAAACAGGCCGCGCAGCGACATACCGTGCGACAGCACCTTGGGCTCTGCAAGGCTTGCGCGGTCAGGGGTGACGCCAAGCATACTGCCCAAAAGCTTGGGCTGCTCCGATTGCTCCGGCTGCTTTTTTGCCTTGAGCACAAGGATAAGCATGCAAATGCAGCCTGCGAAAATGACCAGCAGATTCATACAAATCACGATCCTGTTGGCAAGCATCTGGTCAGATATGCGCGCCATGAGTATCATCTGCCCAAACGAAAGCAGATTGTTGAGCATATGTACCAGCGTGGACGGCCAGATCGAGCCGCTCTCTGCATACAAAAGTCCCAAAAGTACGCCTGCGACCGCGGTATACAAAAACTGCGAAAAGCTTTGGTGCATCAAAGAAAACAGCAGCGCGCTGCTGACAATGGCCATGCCCTTGCCATACGGCAAGAGGTTGCCAAGCACAAGTCCGCGGAACAAAAATTCCTCACAAAAGGGCGGCACGATGACCAGCATAACAAAGACCAGCACCACCATATAGCCGTTATTCCCGTTGATCAGATCCAAAAGGATCTGCGTGGATTCGTTCTCCCCTATAAAGGGCGAAACCAGGAGCGAATTGATCTGTCCTGCCGCCATGATCATGCCGACCGAGGCTACGGCCATCAGCACAAAATGGCGCGGAAAACGAACGTCAAGCGCCATTCTTTGGGTACTTTGCTTGCGAGAGATCAGCATAAAAAACGGCACGGGGAGCATAAAGGATGCAAAATAAAACACGTTATACAGCCCCCAATACAAGAGGTTGCCTATCTTTTCGGACAAAACCGATGCAAACAGCATCTGTCCAAAGCCCAAGGCCGTCATCAGCCCCTGCAAAAGCACGAACATCAACAGCAAAGCAAAGCCCAAGCGCAGCGTCAAGGCCTTATATTCCTTATCATACGTGTTCATAAAGGCACTCCTTTCACACATTCTTCCATGGTATATTATATCACCAAACGCGATCAATGTCAAGGGTTGACGAGAGTATCTCCCGAGTATCGTCCTATTCCCTCCTTTGTGCGCAAAGCGATCAAAAAAGGAAACGACTCTCGCCGTTTCCTTTTTATTTTGCAAATATCTTAGACGATACCCTGTGCGAGCATTGCATCCGCAACCTTTTCAAAGCCTGCGATGTTAGCACCTGCAACCAAATCGCCCTCCATGCCGTACTTCTTGGCAGCGGCAACCGAGTTATTGAAGATATCGGACATGATCTGATGCAGCTTTGCGTCAACCTCTTCTGCAGTCCAGGAGTAACGCATGGAGTTCTGGCTCATTTCCAGACCGGAAACTGCTACGCCGCCTGCATTGACTGCCTTGGAGGGAGCAACGACCACGCCGTTCTCCTTGAGGTACTCAAACGCTTCAGCCGTGGTGGGCATGTTAGAAACCTCTACGTAATACTTGACACCGTTGGCAACGATATCCTTTGCGTTGTCGAGGTTGACCTCGTTCTGGGTAGCGCAAGGCATGACAACGTCCACCTTCTGCTCCCAAGGACGCTTGCCGGCAAAGAACTGTACGCCAAACTTATCGGCATAGTCCTGTACCTTGTCGCGGCCGGAGGCACGCATTTCAAGCATGTACGCGATCTTTTCCTCGGTGGAAATACCGTCGGGATCGTATACGTAGCCGTCGGGGCCGGAAATGGTGACCACCTTACCGCCAAGCTCGGTAACCT
>JAZQYT010000189.1:0-2797 GCA_045633665.1 Eubacteriales bacterium
GTCGCAGAGGTTGGTTCTGCCGGGAACCATGCGGCATGCGTAGCATTCGCCGCAGCTGATAACCGAGGTGACGATCTTATCGCCAACACCGATGGGCTTGCCTGCGGTATCGAACTTGACGTTCTTACCGACAGCGACGACCTCACCGGTACCCTCGTGGCCAAGCGTTACGGGGATCAGACCGAAGGGGTCGGACTTCCATTCGTGAACGTCTGTGCCGCAGATACCTGCACCCTCTACCTTCACGAGGATGTCGTCGTCACCCAGCTCGGGGACGGGGTATTCCTTGACTTCAATTTTCTTTTCGCCTGTCAGCAGGGCTACGTGCGCGGTCTTGGGAAGTGCGCCGTGATGGCCGTGGCCGCCGCACTTGCAGTTGCCGTTGCCGCCACACTTGCACTCATGCTTCTGACCGCCGTTGTTCATGCCCTCAAGGACCTGACGGACGATGCTTTCAATCTGAGAAGCAGAATAGTCCATGTAGTTTTTTTCCTTTCTGCGTATTGGATTAAATGATTCTGAAATGGTCTGCCATGACGCAGCGGCGGAGTCTGGTAAAGCTTCTTGCGGAAGTGATACCTTCACCGGTCGGACCTGCGATGGTGAAGGTGGTGTGACCTTCGCCGCCGAATCCGATGCCCGCATACGAGGGCGCGTTCTTTACGAAAATGGTGGTCTCAACAGCCTTTGCAAATCTGGAAAGGTTGTCGATGTTCTTGGAGTGCATGTGCGCCGTGTGACGGTTGCCATGCTCTGCCTTGACCGCCAGGTCGATCGCTTCGTCGATGTCCTTGACGCGAACGATGCCGAGAATAGGCATCATCAGCTCTTCCTGTACGAAGGGATGATCGAAATCAACCTCTGCGATGGCACAGCGGATCTCGGGACCGACGTTTATGCCGATCTTTGCGAGAATGACGCGTGCGTCGCGACCTACGCAATCGCGGTTGACGACCAGGGAGGTCTTACCGGTCTTGGGGTTGGTCTTTTCGTCAAGCACCACCTTGACAAGCGCGTCGGCCTGTGCGCGGGTGAGCTTGTAGCATCCGTTCTTGAGCATGCCGGAGATCAGTCTGTCTGCGACGTTGTCGAAGACGAAAACTTCCTTTTCGGCAATGCAGGGAAGGTTGTTGTCAAAGGTGCAGCCGTCGATGATATCCTTGGCTGCCTTTTCGATGTCAGCGGTGTCGGCAACGATAACAGGGGGGTTTCCCGCACCTGCACCGATCGCCTTCTTGCCCGAAGCAAGCACAGCCTTGACAACGCCGGGGCCGCCGGTGCAGACCAGCAGGCGGATCGCGGGATGCTTATACATCACGTTTGCGGTATCCAGCGTGGGCTTCTTGACGGAAGCGACCAGGATCTCGGGGCCGCCTGCAGCGTGAACTGCACGGTTGACAAGGTCAACTGCGTAGTTGGAGGTTGCAATGGCACCGGGGTGGGGATTGAATACGACGCCGTTACCTGCGGCGATCATACCCATGGAGTTACAGATGACGGTTTCGGAGGGGTTGGTGGAGGGAGTGATCGCACCGACGACTCCGAAGGGCGCACGTTCTGTCAATGTCAGGCCGCAGTCGCCGGTCTTGGCCTCGGCAACGATGTCCTCGGTGCCGGGAGTCTTGTCAGCGACCAGAATGTGCTTTGCGACCTTATGCTCCACGCGGCCCATCTTGGTCTCGGCAACACCGAGAGCCGCCATGGCGGGAGCTTCTGCGCGAGTGTACTCGCGAATGGTTGTAATCAGTTTTTCTCTTTGCGCAACGCTCATGGCACGAATGGCCTTGTAGCCTGCTTCAGCAGCGGCGATCGCCTCTTCCATGGTGTCATAGACGCCAATCAGCTTTCTGCCGTGATACTGGGTGCTGTCCCATTCCTTATCGGAGCTTTGAGCGGGGGACTGCACCTGCGCCAGTACCTTGGATACTACCTCGGCAATTTGCGCTTCGGTCCAGTTAATAGCCACCGTTCTTACTCTCCTTTCGGTAAATTCTTCGTCCGGGAAGAATTACTTACCCAGAGAAGCGAGAACCTTCTTGGTGATCTCAGCAACGAGTGCTGCGTCAGCGCAATCAGCGGAAGCCTTTACGTTGTCCTTGCAGCGGCAGTTAGCGGTGCCGAGGTTCTTGCACTTCTGGCAGCCGGGGTGCTTGCCGGGCAGGCCCATCTTCTTACGCAGCTCCATAAGTCTTTCGAGCTCTTCGCAGGAGATCTCGTCGATGCGGCTGTTTGCGCCTGCACCGATCTGGCGAGCGTACAGGTTGATCTTTGCGTTGAATTCAACCTCTTCCATGGTGAAGCAAGCGCGCAGAAGGGTGTTGCCAACGGTCAGAGCGCCGTGGTTCTTGAGCAGGAATGCGTCGTGCTTCTGGATGTAGGGCATCAGGGAGTCCGGAATCTCCATGGTGGAGGGCATACCGTAGTCACAGGTAGGAACGTTACCGATGGTCAGAATAGCCTCGGGCAGGATGTACTGGTCAAGCTCTACGCCTGCAACCGTGAAAGCGGTAGCTACAGGGGGGTGAGCGTGAACAACTGCATTAACGTCGGGTCTTTCCTTGTAGACTCTCATGTGCATCTTGATCTCGGAGGAGGGGTTGAGTCTGCCGTCGATCTTGTTGCCGTCACCATCGATACGGATGATCATGTCGGGAGTCATGTAGCCCTTGGATACGCCGGTGGGAGTGCAGTAGTACTCGTTGGGGCCTACCTTGACGGAGATGTTACCGTCGTTTGCTGCTACGAAACCGTGATCGTAAATTCTCTTACCGATGTCGCAGATTTCTTTTTTGATTTC
>JAZQYT010000190.1:0-3146 GCA_045633665.1 Eubacteriales bacterium
TTATCCGCGATGATACCCTCAACGTACGATGCAAAATACACGGTATCCCCGACAGAGAAATCAAAGCGAAGCGCGCCAAGGATCTTTTCACTGATCATGATCGCGTGCGGATTTTGCAGCACGGCATAGGGATCTCCCTCAAAGCTGTAAAGACCGGACGCAATCGCTCCGTCGATCCACGCTTTGTCCACAGCGGTATACTTATAAGAATTGGTAGCGATCTCATAGCCGTCGCGCTCGCCCTCGCTCAGCACACCGTATTCTCCGTAGGCGTGTGCATTCTCTTTTTTGATCAGCATATGCGCCAGCAGTTCATCCGCGCGCACAAGCTCATCCGCATTGACATATGCCACGCCCTCCATAGCGCGGATCGCCTCGCTCATGAATTGCACGTCGTCGTTCATGCCGTCCGCCTGATCAAAGGTATATATGGGACGGATCACGTTGCCGTCCTCGTCCAAAACCTCCTCACCAGGCATTGTACCATAGGCAAGGGTGAATTCATCCACGGCAAGCTGCTGCTTGGTGGTGATCATATCCGAAATATAAAGCCCCGAGATAAACAGTGAAGCAAAGGCCACGGCAGAGCAAACAAGGCGCACGTAATATTTGCGCAATCTCCACATGCCCGCAAGCTCATAATCCCTTGGGAAGCTCTTGCCCACCAAACGGAAGGAGCGGCGCGGTGAGGTCACAAGGCCTGCGTTGTCGCGCGAGGTGATCAGCGTCATGGGCGTTTTGACGTTCATGGCACGCACGGGCAAAAACACCGCTAAAAGCACGGTCAAAGCGCTAAGCAGCAGCACAATTAGCGGTGCTGTCCACGCAAAGCGGAACAACACACCCTGCGGCAGATATACGCACAGCATCAGCACGGCCGAGAGCAGCATGGAAGGCACAAAGGTCAGCGCGGCTATGGCGCAAAGCTCCCAGAAGGCCACGCGGAACAGCATGCCAAAGTCCGCGCCGCAGGTCATATAGATACCGTACTGGAACTGATGATTTTCAATACGGATATTGTAAAGCACGGTCAGCACCGCAGCGCACAAAAAGAGCATGCAAAAGCAGATCAGCGCATATCTCCACACACCGGGTGTGACGTATTCGGTCTGATACGTATACAAAGGCGTAAAGGAAAAGCTCCAGCTTTGCAGCATGCAGCGGTCTCGGAACTTGGAAAAGCTGCGCTCAAGGTCGGCCCCTTTTAGCGTGACGTGTCCCTCACTGACCTCGCCCTTGTCCACGATCTCAACGCTGTAAAAGGAATCGTCCACCGCAGACTGTGCATTCAGCATATTTTTGAAGGTAGCGGTTTGCGTTTTGGTCAGATCAGGCACGATGACGTGATAGGAATAGGACTCGGTGACTGTGTGCTCTGCGATCATATTATTAGTATCCAGCGAAAACGTCAGCGACCAGAATATGCTCTGCACCACCAAAAGCGCAAGGAAAAAGCCCGCATATTCCCGCCGGCTGTATATGACGGTGCGGAACGCATTTTTGACCGTTCGCTTAAAAAGATTCATATCGGATCTCCATCATTCTCAGTAATATCTTTGTACTGCAATGACCTTTCCAAGGATGTCTGCCTTTTCTACCACGATGGGCTGCATGGTCTTGTTTTCGGGCTGCAGGCGGTAGTGTCCGCCCTCGCGGTAAAAGCGCTTGACGGTGGCGCTGTCCTCTACCATGGCCACCACGATCTCACCGTTATCGGCATACGAGCAACGATTGACAATGACCACGTCCCCGTCCAGAATGCCCGCGTCGATCATGCTCTCGCCCTGCACGCGCAGCGCAAACAGATTGTCCTTTTGATATCCGCCGTGCGGCACGAACGGGATGCTGCCCTCATAATTCTCCACGGCAAGGATGGGCATACCTGCCGTGACCTTACCCAGCAGCGGCACACCGCCCACACTCGGCTGATCGTCGCAAAGGCGCAGCGCGCGGCTTTTGCCCTCGTCCTTGAGAATATAGCCAAGCATCTCCAATCTGCCCAGATACATATGTACTGTAGACGTGCTTTTATACCCAAGGGCCTCACGGATATCGCGCACACTGGGCGCATAGCCGCGCTCATTGATGGTCTTGACGATATAATCGTACACCCTTTGTTCTCTTTCATTCAGCTTTTGCATCAAAAAAGTCTCCGTTTCATAACGTTACAATCTAATTATATCACAAGCGCTTTTATTTTGCAAACATTTGTTCTGTATTTCCATATTGACATTTTTCACAATCTTTCGCGCCTTGATTTGTACGATGTGTTTATATTGACGATTTTGAAAAAAGCTCTTGCAAAGTGTCGGAATTTGCACTATAATATATAGTGGGTGAAAATTGGGCTTCCACCCAAGGCACTGTTTAAAAAATATTTGAACATATAAAGGAGACCTCCATTATGACCAACAACAAATACGTATTGGATTGGATCAACGAAATGGCTGAGATGACTCGCCCCGACAGCATCGTCTGGATCGACGGCAGCAAGGAGCAGGCCGAGGCTTTGCGCGCAGAAGCATGCGCTACCGGCGAGATGATCAAGCTCAATCAGGATCTGCTGCCCGGCTGCTATCTGCACCGCACCGCCGTCAACGACGTTGCTCGCGTTGAAGCAAGAACCTTTATCTGCACGCCTACTAAGGAAGAGGCAGGTAATATCAACAACTGGATGGCACCCGATGAAATGTACGCCAAGCTCAAGAAGCTGTACACAGGCTCCATGAAGGGACGCACCATGTACATCATCCCCTACTCCATGTCTATCGTAGGCTCTCCCTTTGCAAAGTACGGCATTGAGCTGACCGACTCGATCTACGTTGTGCTCAACATGCTGATCATGACGCGCGTCGGCACCGACGTGCTGGAAGCACTTGGCGACTCCCCCGACTACATCAAGGGTCTGCACGCAAGAGCTGATCTGGACGAGAACAACCGTTACATCACCCACTTCCCCCAGGATAACACCATTATGTCGGTCAACTCCGGCTACGGCGGCAACGTACTGCTGGGCAAGAAGTGCTTTGCTTTGCGTATTGCTTCCTACCTTGGCAGAAAAGAGGGCTGGATGGCTGAGCACATGCTCATCCTCGGCGTAACTTATCCTAACGGCGAGAAGAAGTACCTGACCGCAGCATTCCCCT
>JAZQYT010000191.1:0-13004 GCA_045633665.1 Eubacteriales bacterium
GACACGGTCAGCATATCACTTCCAATTTGATATGGCATTTGTGTCTACAAATGCAGTGCTTGTCAAGAAAAGAGGACAGAGAATGTAAAACACTCTCTGTCCTTTTCCTGTCAGTTCGAGTATACTGCTCTATGGCAGGCATCTCTTGGGCTGCTTTTTTTATTTTCTAAACAACTCAATCCGCATCCAAAGGCTGAAAGATCGGCAGGTTTTTGATTCCCAAAAGGGCTGCGTCGCACACGTAAGGCAGCACCGCCCACTGCAAGGCTGTGCAGCGCTCACAGCGCCTGTCCAGGCAACCGCAACGCGCACAAAACGGATGGCGCGGATCTGTGATCTTTCGGTTCATATAAGCATACTGGCGCGGCGGCTTGACAGGGGCTGCAAAGCTGCGTGACGCGATCACCACACCGCCCTGCTCCAAAAGGCCACGCAGACGCGCAAGCGCGTCCACGGATGCATCATCCGAAACACGCAAGACCGCGTGCAAAACCGCACATTGCTCATCCTGCAGCGCATACAGCCAGCCACTGCGTGCATGCGCACAGTTACGCATGACCGACAAAAGTGTCAAAAGGGTAATCGCCAGCGCCTGCCCCGAAAGCTGCATTTCGGGCAAAAAGCCCTGCCCTTTCATAGCGGAAAACTCAACCGTTTCCTCATCCATCAGCTCCACGCCCCACAGATCTGCCGCAAGCGAGATACACTCGCCGACTTCGTATGCGTGCTTTGACGTAGCGCAGGACTCGATCAGCAGTTTGATGGTCGCAACCGCCTTTACCGCATGCTCGGCAGCTGCGCGGTCACACGCTTGTATTTTGGGCGCGATCACAGCAAAGCCCTCGTCCGCATACACCTCGCCAAATGCGCGTGCAGCCAACAAATAGGACAGCGCAGGCAGAGAGAGGTGCGGCTTGATCACAATCGCAAAGCGTCCAATGCCCCCAAACAAGGGGAACACCAACGCCCCGCCTGCGTCCGAAAGGCACACGGGCATGTCGTACAGCCGATCCTCATATGCCAGCCACCGACGCGCTGAGAGTCCCAGCAATGCAAGCAGGTCGGGCAGCTCTCGTCCTCCGTCTGCAGAGCGATACGCCAAGGGGGCGTTTTGCGGCCGATTCAGGTCGTATACGTACACGTCCTCGGCAAACAACGCGCCCTGCTCTGTTTGATTCACAGCTTCGTATCCGCTCATCAGATCTTCCGCCCCTCTTGCAGCTGTCTGACCGTCCAGCCGTTGAGCATGCAATCATCCTCTGCCTGCAGCTCGGCAAGCAAACGCAGGCGCATGGTGCGCAGCACCTCGGCATACGCGGGATCGGAAATCAGGTTTTGCAGCTCGTAAGGATCCTTTTCAAGGTCATAAAGCTCGTCGGTATCGGTCAGATTCCAGCTGTATTTGATATTGCCCATGCGCAACATTCTCTGCGAATAAAGGCCAAACTGCTGGCCATTGTAGGTGACCATAACCGCATCGCGATGCACGTCGGTCTGCCCTGTCAGCACGGGCAAAAGGCTCTTGCCCACCATACCGTCCGCAGGCAGGCCGACAAGATCCATAATGGTTGCGGGAATATCCAGCGCGTTGGTATTCAAGGCGAGTGAGGTCAGCCCCTGCGCAAATCTCGCAGGATAATGCCACAGATGCGGGATACGCGTGATCTCCTCATACATGGCGTAGTGCTTATCCATCTGCCTGCGGTCACCGCAATAGTCACCGTGATCCGAGGTATAAATGATGACGGTGTCCTCCAGCTTGCCGTGTGCCTGCAGCCAATCAATCACGCGGCCGATCGCATCGTCGATCTGCGAGATCCATGCATAATACCTTGCCACCACGGGCGCAAAGAAATCCCAATCCTTGTCCTCGGTATCCCAGTTGACGCGCTGCTGCCGCTGAATGTAGGGCTTATTTTCATACGTATCCTCAAAGCCACCCCAAACGGGGATCTTGACGGGATCGTACATATCCGCAAACTCACGCACGGGCGTGCAAGGCAGGTGCGGCTCGGAAAGCTCCATCTGCAAAAGCCACGGACGCTCGTCCTGCCACGTGTCCATCAGAGAGATGATATGCCCTGCCGTCTGATGCGTGGGGGCATATTCCTTATCCATATCGTACACCTGTCCCCAAAAGCCGTTGGTCGGCACGCATTGCGGATATTTTTCCGCCATGGGGCGCACGATCTCGGAGCGCGGCACGTACACGTCATAGCCCATAGACTGCGGCGTTGCATTGTATCCGCCCTCCCAGGCACCAACCCAGCCGGTATGGTAGCCCAGCACGTCATGCAGCTGCCTTGCCCAGGAATCGCTGTCTGCAGGCAGCATACCCGTATAGATCTTCTGATTATAGTTCCAAAGCGCACCCAGCTTTTCGGCACGCTTGCCCGTCAGCATACTCTGCCTGGAGGGGCAGCACACGGGAATGGGACAGTAGCTGTTTGTCAGATTGACACCGCCCTTGGCAAGGCGGTCAATATTGGGCGTGCTGACAGGATACTTTCCTGCATAGCCAAGGCAATCCCATCTTTGCTGATCCACGCAGATCCAAAGAATATTCGGGTAACTCATCGTGCATTTTTCTCCTTTTCGATCATGTAAGTGTATAAGCGCATCATGGCGCACTCGGTCCCTGCAAGTATCACGTCGCGCATGCGTCGGCAGCCGCCACCGCACACAGGCAAAAAGCGGCAGGAGCGGCACAGCGCGGGAGCTGTGGGATGCTCGTCTGCAAAGCGTTGCATCCCCTCGCTGTGCAGCGTTTGCTCAATGGAATGCTTTTGCACGTTGCCCGTGCAATACTTTGGCAGCACGTAAAAATCACAGGGATAGGTCGAGCCGTCGGCCTCCACGATCAGCTGCGGCGTGCAAAAGCCGCGGGATCCGCAAAAGCCGCCTTTGCCTTGCAGCGTGGCAAGTGCCTGATCAAATTCTCTGACCGAAAACGGCGGCTGACCGTCCCCCCAGTCCTCGCGCCAAAGCCTGTAAAAGCCGATCAGAAATTGCCCCAAGGCTTCGGGCGTGGGCGCATATTTGCACGACGCGTCCTTTTCCAAGGGCGGCAGGCACGGGATCAGCTGCACGTGCGACACGCCCATCTTTTTATAGAATTTATATAGCTGCGTCGGGTGACGCGCGGTATTTGCGCTGATCACCGTGAGCAAATTATAGCGCACACCGTATTTTTTCAGCTGCTCAATGCCGCTCCTGACGCGCTCATACGTCCCCTTCCCATCCGGGGTTTTGCGCGCCATATCGTGTAGGGCGCGATCCCCGTCCAAAGAAATCCCTACCAATACGTCATGCTCGGCAAAGATGCTGCAATAGACGGGATCGGTCAAGATAAGTCCGTTGGTCTGCACGGCATAGGTCGCGTCAAGCCCCGCCTCTTTGACGTCCTCAAAGAAATCGTCAAAATGCTCCTGCCCCCAAAGCAGCGGCTCACCGCCCTGAAAGGCAAAATGCACGCGCCCAGCTCCGCTTTCCTTTACGCGCGCAATCAGCTGCCGCGCAGTTTTTTGGCTCATCCGGGTATTTGCAGGCGCGCCGTATTCCGCAAGATCGTGATAAAAGCAATAGTCGCACGCCATCTGGCATAGCCCCGACACGGGCTTGATCATGACAGTCAATTCCTTCACAGCGCACCTCCTTTGATACGTTTTCTTTATTATACCATATCCCACAAAGGTTTGCAAGGGCTACGGAAAAGTTCTTTGCACCGGGCGGGACGTCGAGGGCGCCGTCCCCTGCAAACGGTGGAGCGCCCCTCCCCTCGACAATCTCGCCTGCATCAACAACCCCATAGGGCCACCGTCCTCGACGGTCCGTATACGCACTCGCCTTGTAGGGACCGGCGTCCTCGACGGTCCGTATACGCACTCGCCCTGTAGGGACCGGCGTCCTCGACGGTCCGTATACGTATAGGGCAAGAGCTTGCCCCACCATACAAAAAGCGGCTACGAATTTCGCAGCCGCTTGATTTGTTTTAAATTAGTGAACGATGCAACGCTCGGTGTCCTTATCGAAGATGTGCATTCTGGAAGTATCGAATGCAACCTTGATGGTGTCGCCTGCACGGGAGGTGGAGCGAGAGGATACGCGTGCGGTCAGCGTGGTCTCACCGGTCTGCAGGTACAGATAGATCTCTGCGCCCATCAGCTCGGTTACGTCAACGTAGGTTTCGATGGTGCTGTCAGGCATAGCTGCGATAGCAGATTCCTGGTCGTTGATGCACTCGGGACGAATACCAACAACAACTTCCTGGCCAATGTAATCCTTCAGAGCAGGGTTGTTCGCCTTCTCTGCGGGAACCTTGATGGAGTTCTCTTCAAAGTTGAAGTAAACGTCTTCACCCTTCTTAACCAGCGTACCGTTGATGAAGTTCATCTGAGGAGTGCCGATAAAGCCTGCAACGAAGATGTTGCAAGGAGAATCGTACAGATTCTGAGGGGTGTCAACCTGCTGGATCAGACCGTCCTTCATAACGACGATTCTGGTAGCCATGGTCATAGCCTCTACCTGGTCGTGCGTTACGTATACGAAGGTGGTACCAACTCTGTTGTGAAGCTTGGTCAGCTCAGTTCTCATGGCTGCACGCAGCTTAGCGTCCAGGTTGGAGAGCGGCTCGTCAAGCAAGAAGACCTTGGGGTTACGTACGATTGCACGGCCCAGCGCAACTCTCTGCTTCTGACCACCGGACAGAGCCTTGGGCTTTCTGTCAAGCAGGTGGGTGATATCCAGAATTCTTGCAGCTTCTTCAACTCTTCTCTTGATCTCTTCCTTGGGAGTCTTGTTGAGCTTCAGACCGAATGCCATGTTCTCAAATACGGACATGTGAGGATACAGAGCGTAGTTCTGGAACACCATGGCGATCTTTCTGTCCTTAGGTGCTACGTCGTTTACCAGCTGGTCGCCGATAAACAGCTCGCCCTCGGAGATCTCTTCAAGGCCTGCGATCATACGCAGAGTGGTGGTCTTACCGCAACCGGAAGGGCCTACCAGAACCAGGAATTCCTTATCCTTAACTTCAAGGTTGAAGTCGGATACTGCGGTTACGCCGCCGGGATATTTCTTGTAAATGTGACGAAGGGACAAACTTGCCATGGAATAATTCCTCCTGCGAATATTTTCATTAAAATTATTTTTTCTTTTTGATGCTTCCTGCCACATACTGCCGACACGGAGAACATTCTAATCTGTATTATATTGTACCAAAAAAACAGCAAAATTGGAAGAGCCTATTTCTCCAAAATTTTATCTCCGTCATTGTGCAACTTGCACAATGCTTTTCGGTTTGGCAAAATTTTCGGGGCTTACGTTTGCGTTTTATTTTTAATATATTAAAATCACTTAAGAAGCATGGACAGCGAAATGCGCTTTTTCTTGAGATCCACCGAAAGCACGCGCACCTTGACCACGTCGCCAAGGCTGACCACCTGCGAGGGATGCTTGACGTACTTATCCGACATCTGCGAGATATGCACAAGGCCGTCCTGATGTACGCCGATATCTACAAACGCGCCAAAGTCGATGACGTTACGCACTGTACCCGTCAGGATCATGTCGGGCTTGAGGTCCTCCATGCTCATAACGTCCTCGCGCAGCTCGGGCGCGGGGGTGGAGTCACGCACGTCGCGTCCCGGCTTTTCCAGTTCACGGATCATATCGTCAAGCGTAGGCTCGCCAATGCCCAGATCCGCTGCGACCTTCGCCTTACCACGCTTGGAAACAGTTGCGGCAAGCCCCTGCAGGCGGTTGTCGCGCACGTCCTGCTCGGAATAGCCGAACATATCCAGCAGTTTTTTTGCAGCCTCATAGGATTCGGGATGCACGCCCGTATTATCCAGAATCTCCTTGCTCTCGGGCACGCGCAAAAATCCTGCACACTGCTCGTAAGCCTTCGCACCGATGCGCGGCACCTTGAGAATGGCAGAGCGCGACTTGAACTCACCGTTCTCCTCGCGGTACTTGACAATATTCTTTGCCGCCGTAATATTGATACCGGAAATATAGGACAGGAGCGAATAGGACGCGGTATTGACATCCACACCGACTGCATTTACGCAATCCTCTACCACGCCACCCAAGGCCTGATCCAATCTCGCCTGCTTCATATCGTGCTGATACTGGCCAACGCCAATGCCCTTGGGATCGATCTTGACCAGCTCTGCCAGCGGATCCTGCAAGCGTCTTGCGATCGAAACCGCGGAGCGCTGCATCACGTCAAAGTCCGGGAATTCCTCGGCAGCCAGCTTGGACGCGGAATAGATGGATGCGCCCGCCTCGTTGATGATGATATACTTGCATCCCGACTCGGGCATTTCGCGCAGAATGCCTGCAATGAAGATCTCACTTTCCTTAGAGGCCGTGCCGTTGCCGATGGCGACCACATCCACGCCGTACTTCTTGATCATGTACTTGATAATGCGCTTTGCCTCTTCAATGCGGTGCTGCGACTTGGTGGTGGGATATACCACAGCGGTATCCAACACCTTACCCGTCTTGTCCACCACGGCGGTCTTACAGCCGTTGACGTAGCCGGGATCAAAGCCAAGCACGGTCTTGCCCTTCAGCGGCGCCTGCATCAGAAGATGCGAGAGGTTATCCGCAAACAGCTTGATCGCGCCCTCGCAGGCGTTATCAAACATATCGTTTCGGATCTCGCGCTCGATCGAGGGAGCGATCAGACGCTCATAAGAATCGATCACGGCTGCGGAGAGATACTTGTTCGCGGGGCTTTCGGGATTGGTAACCACGCAATGGAACAGGTAATTCAACACGATATCCGCGCCGACTGTCAGGGTGACCTTGAGATACTCCTCCTTCTCACCGCGGTTGATGGCAAGAATGCGGTGCGCGGGGATCTTTTTGAGCGGCTCGTTGTATTCGTAATACTGCGCGTAAACGCTGTCCTCTTCCTTGGCCTTTTTGCAGAACAGCTCACCGAAATCAAAGGTCTGGCGGCGCAGCGCCTTTCTGTATTCGGCATTGTCGGATACGTCCTCTGCGATGATATCGCAAGCGCCCGCCAGCGCCTCCTCTGCGGTCTTGACGCCCTTTTCCTCCGAAATAAAGCTCTCGGCATATACCTCCAGAGGCGGATCGTAGGAGTCCTTTTGTGCCATAATAGCCTCGGCCAGCGGCTCCAGTCCCCTTTCTCTTGCCACGCTTGCGCGCGTTTTGCGGTGCGGGCGGAAGGGACGGTAAATATCGTCCACCTCGGTAATGGTCTTGGCATTCTCAATGGCCAGCTCGATCTCGGGCGTCAGCTTATCCTGTGCCGCGATCAGATCCCTGACCTCCTGCTTTCTCTTTTCGATATTGCGCAGATAAGTCAGTCTGTCCTCCAAGGTACGCAGCGTGGTATCGTCCAGGCTGCCCGTGACCTCTTTACGGTAACGCGCAATAAAGGGGATGGTATTGCCCTCGTCCATCAGCGCGATGGTATCGATCAGCTTTTGCGTTTCAATGTTGAGTTCTTTGCTCAGTGTTGCAATAATATCCATGAGTTGGGGTTCCTTTTCGTTGTAGTAATGGGTTGTTTGTAGTAATGGGGTAATTATGCTTCAAATTTCAAAAGAATGGCATCGCCCTCGCCAAGGCTCATGCGGTAAACGCCATCCTCGCTCTCCAAAGCGAAAAATTCGCCGCTCTCGGCATCAAACAGCGCAACCGCTCCCTTTGCGGCAAATGCAAAGTCGTTCTCGTTTGCATAGTCGCGGTTTGCGATCAGCACGTAGCCTTCGGTGAATACGCCCACGGTCAGCTTATCGCCCTCGATCTGATCGATCGGACCAACTGCACCGTCTGAATAAGTGATATATCTCTCATTCGGCATCTCGCCAAGGTGATATACATCAAGCGACTTTTGCTCGGAAAGAATCGAACCTACAGCCTGCAGCTCGCGGTTGATGTCTGCGATCATGTAGTAGTGCGGCAATGTTTCTCCGGTTTGGCTGATCATGCCGTTCTGCCAATGCCAGAAATCATCGCCCTCGGAATTGGCCAAGCCGGGCGTCCAATAGGTGAAGTAGGAAATGCGTGCAGAGCCGTAGGCCAGCGACTGCCATACCTCCCAGCGAATCTCTCCGTCGGTCAGGTTACGGTAAGGGCCATGCTCCACCACCAAAATGATGACCATAAACGGAATTCCGGTTTTCAGGGATTCGTTTCTGATCTGCTCGATATTGGTGAAAAAGCCTGCTCTGTCCACATTCTCAAATTCGGACACACCGCCGAAGGTGGAATCGTAGATTTGCTGCTCGCGCGCATCGGTAAGGATCTTTTTCTGCTTTTGTGCGCCCTTGAGGAAATGATAGTGGTCGTAGCTGATGATGCTCGGCCTCACCTTGCTTGTATACTCTGCCAGGTGATCCTCATAGGTGGGGTTGCCCAGCTGCTCGGGCGAGGCATAATTGGGGAACAAATTGATATAAGCCTCGTGAGCGGGATCCAGCTCTGCAAGGATCTCACGAATCTCTGCCAGCGTATCGAACGCGCTTGCGTTGGGCTCGTCCACGATGTGATAGCCAAACAGCGCGGGATAGCTTGCATAATCCGCTACCACTGCAGCAAGATATGCGCGCATATTGTCGTGCTCGTACCGTGCCTTGTCGATACGGTGGTCGGATACCATGACCTGCAAGCCTCTTTCGGCTGCCGCCTCCAGCACCAGTTTGTTGGTTGCGGTATCAAACTCAGCAAGCATTAAGGTAAAGCCCGCATCCTTGACTCTGTCGATCTCCTCGGTGGCAAGGCTTCCGTCCGCGCGATAAATGAATTCGCGTCTGATTCCAAACCAATACGTAATCGGATATTGCATCTTGTTTCCTCCCTATTTTTTCAGCAGTAAAGCGATCTCGTTGTCGCTAAGATATCTCCATTCGCCCCGCTTAAGTGCCGCATCCAGCACCAACGGCCCAAAGCTGATGCGCTCCAGATAAGTAACCTGGTTATGCACCGCCTCCATCATCAACTTGATCTGATGGTATTTTCCCTCGGTCAGCGTGATCCGGCCTTCCTTCTCCCCGTCGCGCACGACCGAGCAGGGCGCGGTGACGTAGCCGCCGATGTCCACACCGCTCTCAAGCGCGGCAATATCCTCGTCCGACAAGGGAAACTTGAGCCTGAACGCATAGGTCTTTGCCACGTGGCTCTTGGGTGCAAGCAAACGGTGCGAGGTGTCACCGTCGTTGGTCAGAAGCATCAGCCCCAGCGTGTTTTTGTCAAGTCTGCCGCACGGGAACAGGCCGATCTTGCGCAGTTCCTCGGGGAGCAGCTCGATCACGGTGGGAAGCTTTCCATCCTCGGTTGCGCTGACGTAGCCCTCAGGCTTGTTAAGCATGATATAGGTATATTTCCGATAGCACACGGGCGTACCGCAATACACGACGCGCACAGCGTCGGGATCGACCTGCATATCGGCCTTGCGTGCAGGCACACCGTCCACTGTGACTCTGCCGCCCCTGACCGCCGATGCAATCTGTGAGCGCGAGGCAATGCCGGTCGAGGATATCATTTTGTCCAGTCTCATAGCCCTCTTCCCCCATTTTTTATCAATATATTATAACACATCCGCGCCGTTTTGTAAACTGTTTTTTTGCCCGTAACCCCATTTTCATGATTTTGAACACATCACACCCACGCAATTTGTACAACTGTGCAAAGTGGCAAATCTTGACAACGGTTTTTCCATATGCTATAATGAAAAAAGCGCAACCGCGCGCTCGGGGATGCGTCTTGGCGGGGACGGAGCATTGTTACGCCGCGATACAACCGAACGCGACACAAAAAATGCCACCGCGGTGTAACAAGGGCCTGTCCCCCGTTACGCGCGACACGAAAAATCTATTGTAGATCAAAAAAATAATGTAACAGAGAACTGTCCCCTGTTACACGCTGGTGGCGGTTATTCTAATGTATATCCTGGTGGAAGAGTGGTCAATAAGCGCAAACCCTATCCTACACTACCTAAAGTTTATAATAAGTAAAACTGATACAGTTAGGAGAAATGATGAATACAGATTTGAACCGGCAAGCACTAAATGCTGTAGACCAATGCCGATGGCGTGATGCGCAAGAGTTGCTGTATAAATATGTTAGAAAAACCCCCTGTCACAAATCATACCACAATTTAGGCTACTATCTTTTGATAAACGGACGAATCAGCCCCAATGGTGCATACCGGAATGCTGATAAAGTAGCCGTGCGTTACTTAACAAAAGCAGCAGAATATGACACAACAGCTGCAAATCGTATTGCCTTGGCCATGGCTGTAGACATTCTTCAGGAAAAGCATTCCGGTGTATGCGATCCAACTGCCTATCGAACCGCCTTTCTGGCTATGCAAGAAGCACATGAAATTGAACCATCATATGAATCCATGTATAATAAAATTCGCTACTTGTATTTGTCTGAACCCCAAAATGACACCATATTAAATGAGTTGCGAAGCCTTGTAGATGTCTTTCCGTGTTACAAAAGCATTTGGTTTTTTTGTTGGTTGTTAATGGAACGTGGATTGGCCGATGAATGTCTACAATACATGGATATGTATCAAAGTGTTCTTTCCGAAGACGATATGGATCGTATGATACTATATTACAAATGCGGGGCATATGAAAAGTGCTCTGCTTTATATGAACCTTTACATGACAAATGGGTTTTTAGAGTGTCAGATGCAGCATTCATGGTAGACAGTCTAATAAAAACCGGAGATGTAGAGGCAGCATACGAGTGTGTTCAAAACTGTATATCATTCTATTCAGAGTGTCCGAATTCACAAATAAAGTCTAAATGTAAATGCTTTAAGGATATGCTTTCCGATGATGTGACTCTATCTACTAAGAATAGATTAAAACTGATCGAAAAGTATTCCGTAAAACCCAAAATTATACATCAAAATTGCTTTCTACTTTGATGAATCTGGGGCAAACAATCTGATGCTGTTCCCTGCTCATTACCCCATTATAACAAATCCATACAAACCCAGCCCCGAGGCGAGCATCCGCTCCCTCGGGGATTTTTTCAAAAAAAGGTAAAATGCACAAAATATTTTCTCAAAAACTATTGACAAATCACAAACAGTATGGTATACTCTGTAAAGTGTTTTGCTTTACACAAATTCACATATGCGAGGTACGGGATGTTTGAGAAAAATCTGAATATCGCATACCTGTTGGAGTTTTACGGCGAGGTGCTGCCCGAGAGAAAGCGGACGGTCATGGAGTACTACTACCACGACGACCTTTCACTCTCCGAGATTGCCGAGGAGATCGGTATTTCCAGACAGGGCGTGCGCGACATTATCAAGAAAAGTGAGGACGAGCTGTTCTTCTACGAACAAACGCTTCACTTAGCAGACCGTTTTCTCAAAGCAAAGCAGCATGCAGACCGCGCGCTGGCTCTCTGCCGTGAGCAGAATGCATCCCGGGAGCTTTCCGAGAGCATTGAGCAGCTGTTGGAATGCATGCAATAAAACCTTATATGGAGGATTACAATGTTTGAAAGCTTAGGCGAAAAACTGAGCAATGCCTTCAAAAAATTCAAAAACAAGGGAAAACTGACCGAGGCGGACGTCAAGGCAGGTATGCGCGAGGTCAAGCTTGCGCTGCTGGAGGCTGACGTAAACTTCAAGGTGGTCAAGGCCTTTATCAATACCGTGTCCGAGCGTGCCGTCGGTGCCGAGGTCATGGAAGCACTCAATCCCGGACAGCAGATCGTCAAGATCGTCAACGAGGAGCTGACGGCGCTGATGGGCGGCTCGCAATCCAAGCTGACCATTGCCTCCAAGCCTCCCACAGTCATCATGATGGTGGGCTTACAGGGTGCGGGTAAAACCACCCACGCAGGTAAGCTTGCGCTGATGTACAAAAAGCAAGGCAAGCGTCCCCTCTTGGTTGCGTGTGACGTGTACCGTCCTGCTGCTATCAAGCAGCTTGAGGTCGTTGGTGCACAGATCGACGTGCCTGTATTCCAGATGGGTGATAAGGAATCCCCTGTTAAGATCGCAAAGGAAGGCATTAAGCTTGCCATGCAAAAGGGCTACGACATGGTGTTTGTGGACACCGCGGGCCGTTTGCAGATCGACGAGAAGCTCATGGAGGAGCTGCAGAATATCAAGGAGGCTGTGCAGCCTGCCGAGATCCTTTTGACAGTTGACGCCATGATCGGTCAGGAATCGGTCAACGTGGCAGATACCTTTAATAAAATGCTGGATATCACCGGTGTGATTCTGACCAAGCTGGACGGCGACACCAGAGGCGGTGCGGCTCTTTCGATCCGCTACGTCACGGGCAAGCCCATCAAGTTCATCGGTATCGGTGAAAAGATGGATGCCATTGAGCCCTTCTACCCCGACAGAATGGCCAGCAGAATTCTGGGAATGGGCGACGTTCTGACGCTCATCGAAAAGGCTCAGCAGCAGTTCGATGAAAAAAAGGCAGCCGAGATGGAGCAAAAGCTGCGTCAGCAGACCTTCACCCTCGACGATTACCTCGAGCAATTTGACCAGCTCAAAAATATGGGCGACCTCAATCAGCTCGCGGGCATGATCCCCGGTATGAAGCCCGGTCAGCTCAAGGACGCCAAGGTGGACGAAAAGCTGCTGGCAAGACAAGAAGCGATCATCCTCTCCATGACCAAAAAGGAGCGCGCAAAGCCCGAATTGCTCAATGCGTCACGCAAGATCCGCATTGCCAAGGGCAGCGGCACCACGGTCGAGGAGGTCAACCGCCTGCTCAAGCAGTTTGAGCAGATCCGCAAGCTCATGAAGCAATTTGCCGACATGGGCAAGACAAAGAAAGGCAGACGTGCCTTGGGTAAGATGAACATTCCGTTCTAAATCAATCGGAATTCATAAATAAAAAATATATAAATCAAATTTTGGAGGAATTTTACCATGGTAAAAATCAGACTGAGAAGAATGGGCGCTAAGAAGGCTCCCTTCTACCGCGTAGTTGTTTCCGATAGCCGCAGCCCCAGAGATGGCCGCTTCATCG
>JAZQYT010000192.1:0-11922 GCA_045633665.1 Eubacteriales bacterium
AGCTCCTCAACAGCCATCTGATCCGGCTTATACCGTTCAAACAGCTCGTTCATACCCTGCCAGATCTTTTCAAGTCGATCTTGCGTTGGTGTCCCCGCAGGAGTATTGATAGAACCGTATCCCAGCGTACGAAATCTCACACCGTCATATGAAACAACGCCCCAACCTACGATCGCAAGTCCGGGGTCAATACCAAGTATGACCATAAATCCTCCCATCGGCAACAATATTCCATAATAATTCATGTTAAATTATACCACCTTTTTTCTTGCATGTCAAATACTATTTATTAATTTTTATTTTTTTATAATATTATCCGAATAATCGTTTACAAACGGCTCAAATTATGGTATAATAGGATAGATTATCTGCATTTGATGGCAAGCTCCGCGAGTCATATGCAAAAAACGGAGAAGCACTATGAACATTATCAAAATACAGGCAGGCGATATCCTGCATCTCAAGAAGCCGCATCCTTGTGGGTGCTCCGACTTTTTGACCATGCGTGTTGGCAGCGTTGTGCGCATTGTGTGCAAGGGCTGCGGACGCGATATGAACGTGGATCGCATCAAGCTTGAAAAATCGATAAAGAGCATCACAGGTTCCGATGGGGAGCAAAACACTGGAAAGGATCAAGCCGAATGAAACTCAATGCAACCGTCAATAAGGACGGACTTCTCAAATGTAAAACCAAGGTATTCAATATTTTCTCTGAATATTGGTATATACTGATCGCCATGCTCATCCCTGCCGTGCTGGTCTATCTGATGTACTTGGCGCGCGGTCTGTACCCGTTCGGCAACGGATGCGTACTTGTGCTTGACTTGAACGGACAGTATGTGTACTTCTTTGAAGCACTACGCAATTTCGTGGTCAACGGGGACACAAGTATTATTTACTCATTCTCACGTGCGCTGGGCGGTGAGTTCATGGGTATTTACGAATACTACATCGCAAGTCCCTTTTCTTATCTTGTTTGCCTGTTCCCTGAGGAAAGAATGCTGGAAGCGTTGCTCTTTATGTTCATGGTCAAGGCAGCTCTGTGTGCCGGCACCATGGCGTTCTACCTGCATCAGTCTGAGGCGCGCATCAACCGTATTGGAATCATTGCGTTCTCCGTCATGTATGCGCTCATGTCTTACTGTGTCGTACAGCAGAACAACACCATGTGGATCGACGCTGTCATCTGGTTCCCCCTTGTCATGTACGGCGTAGAACAGCTGATCAAATACGGCAAATACAAGGTATTCGTCATTTTCCTGACCTTGACGCTCGTCAGCAACTATTATATCGGCTACATGGTCTGCATTGCAGTTGCTGTTTACTTCTTCGTATATCTTTGGTGCTTCAAGCACGCAAACAATCCCCTCAACGAAAGATTGCATGGCATTCGTGCATTCATGCGCATCGGCTTTTACTCGCTGCTTGCCATCGGCATCTCGGCATTCATTGTTTTCACAGCATATTACTCGCTGACGTTTGGTAAGACCGATTTCTCGGATCCCAACTGGGCGTTCGCTTCAAGATTTAACTTCTTAGAGCTGTTCTATAAGTTCCTGCCTTCCTCTTATGACACTGTCCGCCCCGCAGGTCTTCCCTTTGTATATTGCGGTGTGCTGACGCTGCTGTTGGTTCCCATGTTCTTCTTTAATAAGAAATTCAAGACCGGTGAAAAGGTCGGCTACGCCATTCTGATCACCATTTTCGTATTCAGCTTTGTGACAAGTTCGATCGACCTTGTATGGCACGGTTTCCAAAAGCCCAACTGGCTTAACAACCGTTACAGCTTTATGATTTGCTTCTTCCTGATCGTCATGGCATATCGCGCTTTCACAAATCTGCGTACGGTTAGCCGCAAGCCAATGGTCAGCATTGCTGCACTCATCGGTCTTGGCGTGATCATTCTGCAGGAATTTGCACCCATGATCAAGGAAGATCTCAACGAATACGTGGACGTTCACAATTTTCAGACCGTATGGCTGACCATTGGATGTCTGATCGTATATACCATTATCGTTTGCGTCATGCCGCGCGTCAAAAACAAAGAGCTTGTATCCTGTGTGCTTGTATTCTTTGTGTGCGTGGAAATGTTCATCAGCGGCCTTTGTGACCTCAACGATCTTGACAAGGACGTTACCTTTACCAAATACTCCTACTACAACGACTATCTTGACACGGTAAGACCTATCATCAATACCGTGCAGGAAAACGACACCTCCTTTTACCGTATGGAAAAGACTTACCACCGCAAGCTCAACGATAACCTTGCGCTGCAGATCCGCGGTCTTTCCAACTCAACCTCGACGCTCAATGCAGATACCATCTACTTCTTGCGTATGATGGGATATTCCTCAAAATCGCACTGGTCGCAGTATCAGGGCGGCACGCCGGTTGCCGATTCGTTGCTTGGCATTAAGTATATCATGACCGACAAGGACATGGATAACTATTACGGTGAGCCTAAATTCGATTCGGATGATTACGAAAACGAAACCTACGTCGTATATCAGAATCCCTACTATATGAGCATTGCGTATGCAGTTGATGATGCGTTTGCCGACTTTGCACTTGACGATTATGAGAATCCCTTTGAGCGCATGAATGCCATGATCTCTATGATGCTTGGCGAAGAAGAAACGCTGCAGATCTTTGTTCCCGGCAAGCAGCTCTCCATGACCACCAAGGATGTCACCAAGGGATCTGCTGCCAAGCACGATCTTTATAAGGGTGACGGCGGTACGATCACGTTTGAATACGAAGTACCCAGAAACACCGAGCTGTTCGTTTACTTCCCCACCGTATATTCCAGACAAGTCAACATGACCGCAAACGGCAAATCCGTTGGTAAGTGGGGCGACAACAACACTTGGAGAATCGTTTCGATCGGCAGCATTGACAAAAATGAGCTTGAACTTAAGCTGACCATCAAAAACGACTATGACAACTTCTATATTCTGCAGGATCTTGAAAAACCCTTTATCTACACGCTGGATATGGAAGTATTCAAAGAAGCCATTACAAGATTGCAGCAAGGCAACATGCAGATCGATCCCGAGAATTACCGCGAGGATTATCTGCCCGGCACTATCACGACCACCAAGGACAAGCAGCTGATCACAACCACCATTCCCTTTGATAAGGGCTGGCAGGTAACCGTTGACGGCCAAAAGGTGGAAACGGTTGAGCTTGCCAATGCGCTCGTTGGTTACTATGTTGAAGGCGCGGGCGAGCATTTGGTTGAAATGCGCTATTGCCCCAAGGAGCTTGTGCTTGGCACAGCGATTTCCATCGTTTCCGTGATCGGATTCTTCCTTTTGATTATTTTTGAAGACAAGCTTCGTCGTATCAGGGGATACGGTGAATTTTTCAGAATTCCCGAGCCTGCAGTACTCCCCGCTCAGCCCACATTGACCGACGCAGCACAGGATCAATCCGACGAAACACAACAAACAGACACGCAACAACAATAAAAATACAGCCACGGAGCAATCGCGCTCCGTGGCTTTCGAGGAGATTTTATGTACTACTATATTAGCGGCACACTTGCGCATAAAAGCACGGGATTTGCCGTGATCGACGCAGGCGGCGTTGGCTACAAGCTGACGGTCAGCCAAAACACATACGACCGTCTGCCACTTTCGGGCAATGCGGCTAAGCTTTATACGTATCTGGCTGTCCGTGAGGACGGCATCGAGCTGTTCGGCTTTTATGATGAAACCGAGCTTTCCTCTTTCCAGATGCTGATCACCGTTTCCGGTGTAGGTCCCAAGGCTGCTATGTCTATTCTCTCGCTCCTGACGCCAGAAAAATTCGCGCTGGCGGTCTGTACCGAGGATACCAAAGCAATTTCCAAGGCAAGCGGTGTTGGCCCAAAAACAGCAGCAAGGATCGTATTGGAGCTCAAGGATAAGCTGATCAAGGAGCGCGGCAACGATTTCGCGGCAACGCCCGACCTGACCGCCTCTGCCAAGGGAGGTGCGCCTGCACGCGGTAAGCTGACAGAAGCGCTGGATGCGCTGATGGTGCTTGGCTATCAAAGAGCTGAGGCCACCAACGTGCTCAAATCCATGCCCACCGATCAGATGACGCTGGAGGAGATCATCCGCCAGGCACTCAAAAAGCTGATGTAAGGAGGATACGGTATGTTTGACGAACAGGAATTTGATTTTGAGAACCGCATCGTTTCCACCGACTATTCCCCCGAGGATTCCGATATTGATTCTTCCCTGCGCCCCAAGGCGTTAGGTGACTATATCGGTCAGGACAAGGCCAAGGAAAACCTGAAGGTCTACATCGAAGCTGCCAAGATGCGCGGCGAGTCGCTTGATCACGTATTGCTTTACGGCCCTCCCGGCTTGGGAAAAACCACACTTTCCAATATCATTGCCAATGAGCTTGGCGTCAATATCCGTATCACCTCCGGTCCTGCCATTGAAAAGCAAGGCGATTTGGCAGCACTTCTGACCAACCTCAACGAGGGTGACGTGCTATTCATTGACGAGATCCACCGTCTTTCGCGCTCAGTTGAAGAAATTCTTTACCCCGCCATGGAGGATTACGCGCTGGATATCATCATCGGTAAAGGCCCTGCGGCACGAAGCATTCGTATCGATCTGCCCAAATTCACGCTGATCGGTGCTACCACGCGCGCAGGACAGCTTACAACCCCCTTACGCGACCGCTTTGGCGTCCTGCTCAAGCTGGAGCTGTACACGCCCGAGGAACTGGCCCAGATCGTGCGTCGCAGCGCAGGCATTCTCGGCATTGCCATTACCGACGACGGTTCTTATGAGATCGCATCCCGCTCCAGAGGCACGCCACGTATTGCTAACCGATTGCTCAAGCGTGTGCGTGACTTTGCTATGGTCAGCGGTAAGGATACCATCGATTCCGAAATTGCAGGCTATGCGCTCAACAAGCTGGAGATCGACGAGCTGGGACTTGACAACACCGACCGCAGAATGATGGAGGCCATCATCAAGTTCTATGATGGCGGCCCTGTCGGCCTTGATACGCTGGCGGCAACTATTGGTGAGGAGGCTGTGACTATTGAGGACGTATACGAGCCTTATCTGATGCAGCTGGGGTTTTTATCCCGTACACCGCGCGGCAGATGCGTGACCAAACTTGCATACGAGCATCTTGGCATTCGCTCTGCCCCTCCTGCAGGCAAAGGCAGCGTTCCAAACCAAGTCTCTCTGTTTGATGATCATAAATAAGTACAAAAAGGCTTCCCTTTCGTGGGAAGCCTTTTGGTTTGCAAGCGACCTTAATTGACCAACTCTATAGATTTTACGTAAATGACATCGCCCTCAGCACAAGCATCGAAATAGTCAAATCGGATGGCGTTAACCTTGCCGCTCCAGAAATTCAGACCGGAAACATTTACCTCAGCGGTATGATACTCTCCGTCCGCCACGATCTGCGTACGCACCGACTTGCCGCCCTCGGCGCCCATAGAAGTACCTGTAGATAAGAACAGTTCGGCTGTGTAGCTGTTTCTGCTGTTGGTCGTCGGAATCATATACGTGATCTTGATGGTTTTATAATCCTCTGCCTTGAGTGTCGGATCAGACTTGGTATAATCGATTGTGACGTGAGGATCGGATGCTGCTGCGATCGTAAACATAGCCGCCAGCTCGGAATCACTGAACGAGATTACCGTGTTACTGGTAGGAGCGAGTTTCAAGGTACTTGCCTGATCAGCAAATTGCAGATTCTGCATGGAGACTGCAGCGCCTTCGTCTTCGATACGGTCGCTGATGTAGTACTTATGCAAGGATTCATTGGTTGTAAAATCCTTGTTCTCTTTGAACGTGTTTCTGATCTTTTCAACAGAACCCGTGGTCATCATGTAGCTGTATTCGATCGGCTCATAGGATACGATCTTCATAGTACACAGAGGAGCTACGTAGTTGGTAGCACCATTTAGCGAATCCTTACTGCCGTTATAAGCATGTCTGCCGGCCAAGAACACGTCTGTGCCGGGAACGAACAAGCCGATACCGTAATTTGCGTATCTGTTGGTCCAGGCGCACCACGTTTCGGTATTGCTGTAGCGAAGCTTGAAGGTGCAGTCATCGTGATATGCGGCATCTCCCCAGAATTCCAGATTCTTTCTGGTAGTCAGCTCCTCATCCTGCCAGGGCTTGGAGCCTGCGTAATAGGTAAAGTCACCAAAGAAGCTCAGAGTATAGAATGCGGGAAGCTCCTGGTTTGCGTATCTGTGCTCCCAGCCGGAGAAGTCAACAAAGCGGTTGTCTACAAGGATCAGATCTTCTTCAAGAACGTACCGATTCTCCATATAGCTTATGGTAAGATCACCGTCATGTCCCCAGTCCTGCGGCTGTGCTTTGATATACAAGGAATGCTTGCCAACCACGATATCGATGATACGGCTGGGATTACCGTGCACATCACCGCCTTGAACAGGGTTATAAGGCCACGGAACACCGTTATAGTCACCATTCACGTAATCACCGTTGCTATACGTACCATAATAAGACTGCTGTACAAGTCTGCCTGTATCGGCTTGGTTGATCAGGTTTTCTATACCGTTGATCTTCTTGTTCAGATCCTGCAAATAGCAGATGCCGCCGCCCCAGGAAAGACGGACACCAAGTTTATAGGAATCGTTTTCCAGATAGTAGACCTCATCGCTGTATATTTCATACGTTTCGGTTTTGACGTCGCACAAAACAAACGTTGCGTCTGTTTCTTCGCAAGTATCGAACGTAATGGCGCTCAGCTGCGATGCCTGCTTGCCGGATAAATAGTTTTTGACAAGTGCGCAGAAGGTCTGCTTTCCTGCCTCTAAATAGAACAGGTCTTCAACAGTTTTGCCATCCTGCGTATAGGTAACGGTGCAGTTGAGCGGCTGACTTGAAACAAAGCAAAGTGTCAAGCGGTTAAAGGCATTGGCAAACTGATCGCCTAACTCGATCTTATATCCTGTGCGGATGGTAAAGCTGCCGTTTTCCTGCTTACTGTAACCCGAAGCGTTATACTTCAAGCCGCTTGCGGTCGTAACCTCTGCCGACTGTCCGCTTTCGCTGATCTGCACGGTCTGATCAAAATTGATCGAGGGCTTAGCGGCCATTTCATTCTCGGTACTCGGAGGCTCAGTCTGACCCTCGGTTGTGCTTTCTGTGCTGTCGTCGGTGTCGGGTGCTTGCGTATCCGACTCGGGTGCTTGCGGTTCTGTCTGATCCTCGGTTGTCTGCTCCTGTTCTGAGCTTTGAGGTGTGCATGCTGCGAATTGCAGCAGCATGATAAAGCAAAAACAAAGAGCCATAATTGACAGAATTCTTTTTGTGTTCATGCGAAAATTCCTTTCTTGGAAAGTATAGTTATTATTATACTACAAATACGTGTATTTGTCAAGAAAGGCCGACACAATCGCGTCGGCCTTGTTAATGATTATCTGTTAATCTTTCTTTTTGGAAACAACTGCAATACCAAGCACGGCAATCAGCACAAATGCAGGAACGGCTACGACAGAACCGCAGCCCGTACCGCCCTGCTCTGCCTCGGTGGTCTTCTCTTCGCTCTGCGCTTCGGAGCCACTCTCGGGTGCATTCGTTTCAGGCTCATTTGTTTCGGGAGCCTTTGTGGATTGTGCTTCTGTTTCGGGCATCTTACCAAGCAGTTCGATCATGTAATCTTGTGCAAACTTTTCTGCATCATCAATGGTGCGGAAAGCGGCTATGTAAGCCACGTCAAAGCTCTTCATTTCTTCGTCTTCGATGTCAATGCCGACAAAGTCAGCACGGATCATATTTACTCTGCCCTTCCAGTCAAGGTCGCCTGTCAGATCAAGAATGCCCATGCACCAGCCTTCACCGTAGTCGTATTCTGCAATATCAATCTCGGCGCTGCAGTCAGGCTGCGCACCCATAACTTCACCTGCACTGTAATAAATATGGCCGTATTCAGCATAGCAATTACGCGTCAGAACCGCGATTACGGGGAAATCAGCCGCCTCGTAGGAGATCGTGGCTCTGGGAGAGAACATGATATAGCCCGATGCGGACTTGGCATCCAACTTGAGCGTACCGTCCTCATTGACCGAAATATCCAGATTGGATGCATTGAACTTATTGAACTGTTCCTTGGCAGAATTCCAGATCAAAGCGGGCTTACCTGCATCTACCGTGGAAGAATCCGCAATGGGAGCAAAGTTGTTGAGGTTATCCTCGGGCTCTGCACTGTCCTCTCCGAAGGGGATCTCACCCTGGAACTTGTTTACGCAGATTTCAATGGGAGTGCCGGTCACGCCCGTATAGAAGGACATGCCAACGTATGCACCGTTTGCACAGTAGTAGTCAAGCACTTGATCTGCATAACCCGTTACATCGGTAAATTCCTGTCCACACAGATAGAATGTATATTTACCGTCATTGTACTTAGCGGAAAAATCGTAAACTTCGTGGCCGTCTTCATCCATAGGCACATTTACGTTGAACTGGCTGAACAGCTTATAACCGCCGTTATCGTCCAACGAGAAGAACTGAGCGATTGCAGTACCATTGCCTGCTCCGCGCACCAGCACGGAAACGCCTTCACCGTAGCCCGTCTGACCGGGCGCAAAGATCTCCTTGCTGTGCAACGAGAAGGAAACCCAGTGGTCCTTATTATTAAGCTCGCCACCGTAAGCAAAATCAAGGACGGTAAACTGCAGGGATACGGCGTTTCCGTTCCCGTCTGCATTTGCTTCCTTGAGGCTGTAGGCCTTCTTGGTATGGATGTGCGTATAGGGCGTATTGTTGGTATAGTCGGCAGACACGGTCAGCAAGCCCTTATCGACTTCATACTTGTAACCGCATGCAGGTCTGTAGCTTTCGGGATCCTGATAGTCGTCTGCGGCACGGGATGTTACCCAGTCGCCTTCCACGATTGCGCTTGCGGGAATTGCCAGCATAGTTGCAACAGAGAGGATTATTGCACATGCCAACAGCATAGACATGAATTTTTTCATTTGTTTTTCTCCTTTGATCCAAATCAATACTTTGCTTTATTATATCACTTTATCCATACCAAGTAAATAGTGACATTTAACAAATCTATAAACCGTTTTCATGTAAAAATAGACAAAGGCTGACGCGGGGCGTCAGCCTTTGTTTATTATAATCAGTCCTTCTTCTTTGCAACGAATGCAACACCGAGAACTGCGACCAGAGCTACTACGGGAGCAGCGATGATGGTGCCACATCCACCAGACTTTTCAGCCTCGGTATTAGCTTCCTCATTGGGAGTGCTTTCTGTGGGTGCATCTGTCTTTGCCTCGGTTGTGGGAGCTTCGGTGGTAGGCTCTTCGGTAAGCTTTTCGGTAGTTTCGGGCATTTTGCCGAGCAGCGCGATCAGATAATCCTTTGCATACTGAACCGCTTCCTCTTCGGTGCGGAATGCTGCAAAGAATGCAACGTCAAAGTTTGCAGATTCTTCATCGGTATAATCTACTTCTTTGAAGTCAAGTCGCATGCCGTTCATTCTGCCTTCCCATTCGGGATCGCCGTTCAGGTCAAGAACAGACAGGCCCCAGCCTTCGCCGAAATCATAATCGTCGTACATGATGTCCATCAGGCAATCAGAGTTAGCGCCCAGGGTTTTGCCGGAATAGTAATACATCTGTCCGTCAATATCTGCGCAATTTCTGGTCAATGCAACAACGATCGGGAAATCGGAAGCCTCGTAAGAAATGTCGCTCTTAATGTTAAAGCTGATGTAAGGGGCGGTGCCGTTTGCCTTCAAAGATACAACACCGCTTTCCTGAACGGTATAGTCTGCATTGGAAACAGAGATCTTATCATAGTACTCTGCCTTACCATCCCAGATAACTGCAGGCTTGCCTGCAGGAACGGTGGAAGAATCAGCAATTTCTGCAAAGTTGTTGATGTTTGTTTCAGGCTCTGCACTATCTTCACCGAAAGGAACCTGGCCCTGGAATTCGGTGATAACGAAGGATGCGGGGGTTTCGGATTCGGTGGTCATTAGAGTGATACCGAGGTATGCGCCTTCAGCGCATTGCTCGTCAAGAATTCTGTCCAACTTGCCGTCGGGATCAGAGAATTCAACACCGCACAGATTCATCACATACTTTGTACCGTCATGCTTGATTGAGAAGTAATATTCTTCCTGTTCCTTATCATTGAGCGTGGGGCTGATTTGTCCCTGCGTGAAAAGCTGGAACTGGTTATTTTCCTTATCGGAATAGTGAGGCAGTCCGGTGGCAGCACCGTTGCCGGCACCGCGGATCAGGATGCACAGACCGGAGCCGTACTTAGGGTTACCTTGGGTTACGACAGGATCGCTGTTGAGAGTGATTGCAATCCATTCATCTTTGTTGTTGTATTCACCGCCGTATGCGAAATCCTGAACGGTAAACTTAACGGAAAGCGCATTGCCGTTTTCATCAGCATTGGGAGCCTTCAGATTATAAGCAATTCTGGTATGCGCCTGTACGTAGGGGTTGCAGTTGGTAAAATCAGGAGTAATGGTCTGGAAGCCGTCGGGGGTATACTTATAGCCTGCCGCGGGAGTATAATCCGTCACGTCCTCCTCGTATGCGTCTCCGGATCTGGAGGTTACCCAGTCACCTTCAACGATGTCCGCACTTGCGGGTACTGCCAGTAATGTCATGGAAGCAATTACCATGCTCATTGCCAGCAAAACTGTCAAAAATTTCTTCATGATTTTTTCTCCTTTTCTTAGAATTTATTGACATGATTATTATATCACCAAGTTTTGTGCCTGTAAATGGTGATATTAAATAAAAGCACTCGTCACAAACAGACAAAATAAACAAATCCGGATGATCATTTTATCTTCACTGATACCGCGCCTTTATTCTTTTCAATTATATCACATATCACTTTTCGTGTAAATTGACACAATAAACAAACTTTTTTCAAGCAGTTGATTGATAAAAGCTCTCTTTCCAGCACAATATTCAACATGGCATAACATATCTTACAGCACAAAAAGAGGCTGCCGCAAGCGGCAGCCCCTTTGATGGGTGAATGATTCATTCAGTTAAGAATTAGTCCTTCTTCTTTGCAACGAATGCAACGCCGAGAACAGCAACCAGAGCTACTACGGGAGCAGCAATGATGGAGCCGCAGCCCTTCTTGGGCTCTTCGGTTGCATCGGTGGTAGCCTCACCCTCGGTGCCTGCGGGAGCCTCGGTGGTGGGAGCCTCGGTAGTGGGAGCCTCGGTGGTGGGAGCTTCGGTGGTGGGCGTCTCAGTGGTTACCTGTTCAGCGCCGTAACCCTTAGCTGCAAGCCAAGCCTCGGTATAAGCCTGAGCCTCTTCAGCGGAGCGGAAAGCGCCGATGAAGGCTACGTCAAAGTTGTTGTACTCTTCATCAGCAATGTCTTCTGCGGAGAAGTCATAGCCAATACGCAGGCTGTTGATTCTGCCGTACCAACCGTCTTCATCATAGGTGGAGAAGTCCATGATACCCATGGTCCAGCCGTTACCGTAATCGAATTCGGTGGGATCCCAGTTCTCGCTGTAGGTGTTCTCAGCGCTCAGGATGGGACCAGCGCAGTAGAAAACGTTACCGCTGTTTGCCCAGCAGTTTCTGGTCAGAACTGCGATGTAGGGGAAGTCCTTTGCTTCGTAGGAAACCTCGGACTTAACGCCAAAGGAAATGTAGGGAGAAACGGTCTGAGTAGTGATCTTAACGGAACCGTCTTCGTTGATGACATATTCACCACCGGCAACAGCGATCTTTCTGTGGTCACCACAGGTAGAATCCCACAGAACAGCAGGCTTGTTAGCCTCAACGGTAGAAGAATCAGCGATGGGAGCCTTTTCACGGAGGTCCTCTTCGGGATCTGCCTTGTCATCACCTACGGGGAGCTCACCCAGCCATTCAGTGATAGCGAGGGAGATCTTGGTATCAGCAACACCGGTCTGCC
>JAZQYT010000193.1:0-3927 GCA_045633665.1 Eubacteriales bacterium
GAACCGATTTGCCAATTTCATCCTCGTGCTCTCGCTTGCTCACGTGGATGCCTCGGTACAATACCCCATGATCACGGGCGGCGTGATGATCGTTTGCACGCTGTCAGCACTGCTTTTGGGTGAAAAGCCATCCCGCCGCGAAATCTGCTCGGTTGTACTGGCATTTCTCTCATTGCTTGCCCCTCTTTGTATCCCCATATAAAATTTTAAAACATTTTTATATAGATAAAATAATCAAAAACGAAAAGGAGACACTTCATGAAAAGCACGAAAACGATCAAAATCGGTATTTTTGGACTGGGCAGAGGCAAAGCCTTTTTTGAAAGCTTGATGTACTGCAACGCAGAAATCGTTGCCATCTGTGATCGCGATGATTCGCGCCGCAACGCAATTTGGGAGATGCTTGGAAAAAGCCCTACCCCTTACACAAATTTTGATGAATTTATTGAGCATAAAGGGCTTGATGCGGTGGTAGTCTCCAACTGCTTCCACCAGCACGCACCGTATGCCATTCGCTGTCTTGAGAAAAACATTCACGTGCTCAGTGAATGCACCTCCAACGGCACTATGGCAGAGGGGGTGGCACTCGTTCGCGCCGCCGAAAAAAGCAAAGCCATCTATATGCTGGCAGAAAACTACCCCTACAGACGCTTTAACCGCGAGATCACCCGCGTTTGCGAAGAGGGTACCTTGGGTAAGATCCTTTATGCCGAGGGTGAATATAATCACCCCGTTGCGCCCGACGATTTGAACTTTTATAAGACCTATCGCTTTTACGTTGACCACTGGCGCCATTACTGCCCCGCTACCTACTACATCACGCACTCGCTGGCACCAATCATGCAAGCCACACGCGCTATTCCGATTCGTGTAACCGCTATGCCCGTATTTGCGCCATTCACTGACGAGCCCCTTAACGTATCACGCGGTGCAGATCGCGCCGCCATCATCACCTGCCTCAACAACGATGATTCTGTCTTCCGCATCACGGGATGCGCACAGTTCGGCGCACACGAAAATTCTTACCGCGTGTGCGGCATAAACGGACAGGTGGAAAGCCTGCGCGGCATGGGTGAGCACGTCATGCTGCAGTATAACGCCTGGAGTGTTCCGGAGGGCAAGAAGCAGATCAATTTGTACGAGCCCGCATGGGATGATCCCGATGCAGAGATCATCAAAAAGCAGGGGCACGGCGGCGGCGACTTCTATATCGTGCGCGAATTTCTCAATGCCGTTCGTTCCGGCAAACCTCATATGTTTGACGTCCATTTTGCCACCACCATGGCTTCCGTCGGTATTCTTGCGCACCGCTCCATGATGGAGGGCGGCGCACCCTACGACATTCCCGATTTTCATAAGGAAGAGGATCGTAAAAAGTACGAAAACGATTATCTCACCCCCTTCCTTGGTGACAACGGCGAGGCACCCACGCTCCCCTGTTGCTCGCACCCCGACTATCTACCCACACCCGAGCAATATGCGAAATACAAAGAGGTTATGGGAGAATACAACCCGATGCTCCACGAAAAGGACATATAGTACTAAAATAAAAACAATCATAGCCGCAAAGGAGACGAAGTGATGGAAAAAATCAAGATCGGCATTTTCGGACTCGGCAGGGGCAAAGCTTTTTTTGACAGCCTTGTGCATTGCAATGCAGAAATAGTTGCTATATGTGACCGCGACGATACCCGTCGCAATACGGTTTGGGAGCAACTTGGAAAAACCCCCACTCCTTACTCAGAGTTTGACGATTTTATTGAGCACAAAGGGCTTGACGCGGTGGTCATTTCCAACAGCTTCCACCAACATACACCGTATACCATCCGCTGTCTGGAAAAGAATATTCACGTGCTTTGCGAGTGCTCCTCCAACGCCACGATGGCAGAGGGCGTTGCGCTCGTCCGCGCAGCTGAAAAAAGCAAAGCCATATTTATGCTGGCTGAAAACTACCCTTACAGCAAATATAACCGCGAGATCAAGCGCATCTGCGACGGGGGAACACTGGGTAAGATCCTATACGCCGAGGGAGAATACAATCATCCCGTTGCCTCTGACGACGTGAAATTTTACAAGACCTATCGCTTCTATCAGGATCATTGGCGGCATTATTTACCCCGAACCTACTACGTTACCCACTCACTTGCTCCGCTCATGTACGCAACGGGGGCTACCCCCATTCGTGTAAGTGCCATGCCTGTTTACGCTCCCCCAAGCGAGCAATCCTTCAACATTTCGCGTTGCGGCGACCGCGCTGCCATTATTACTTGCCTCAACGATGACGACTCGGTCTTTCGCATCACGGGATGTGCACAGTTTGGCGCACACGAAAATTCCTACCGTGTGTGCGGAATAAATGGCCAGGTGGAAAATCTGCGAGGTATGGGTGAACAGGTCATGCTGCAGTATAACGCCTGGAGCATACCGGAGGGCAAGAAACAGATCAACTTGTATGAGCCTTCATGGAATGACCGCGATGAGGAGATCATTACGCGGCAGGGACACGGCGGCGGCGACTTTTTCGTAGTACGTGAATTTCTCGACGCGATCCGCTCGGGAAAGCCGCACGCATTTGACGTTTATTTCTCCACCGCTATGGCATCGGTTGCCATTCTCGCGCACCGTTCGCTGATGCAGGGTGGCACTCCCTACGATATTCCCGATTTCCGCAAGGAGGAAGATCGCAAAAAATACGAAAACGACAACCTTACACCCTTCCTTGGCGACAACGGCGAGGCACCTACCCTGCCCTGCTGCTCACGCCCCGACTATCGCCCCACTCCCGAGCAATATGCGAAATACAACGAAGTCATGGGCTTCACCGATTGAAGCAATAAAAAGATAAAATAAAATATAGAAAAGGAAAATTGAACATGAAAACAGTTAAACTTGGTATTTTTGGCCTTGGCAGAGGTGCCGACTCTCTGGAAAGCTTTCTGCATTGCGGAGCTGAAATCGTTGCTATTTGCGACAGCGACCCCGTCCGTTTAAACGCAGTTTGGGAGGAAATGGGCAAACGCCCTACTCGCTATACATCGTTTGACGAATTAATCGAGCACAAGGGCTTGGAAGCCATGCTGATTGCCAACCGCTTTCATCAACACACCCCCTATGCCATCCGTTGTTTGGAAAGAAACATTCACGTGCTTTGCGAGTGCACCTCCAACGCCACAATGGCAGAGGGCGTGGCACTTGTTCGCGCTGCCGAAAAGAGCAAAGCCATCTTTATGATTGGCGAAAACTACCCTTACAGACGCTTTGTTCGCGAGATCAAACGCGTTTGTGACGGCGGTACGCTTGGTAAAATCCTCTATGCAGAGGGTGAATACAACCACCCCGTAGGCCCCGATGATCTTGAATTCACCAAAACCTACCGTTACTACGTCGATCACTGGCGTCACTACTTGCCCGCAACCTACTACATCACCCACTCGCTGGGTCCCTTGATGTTTGCAACGGGTGCTTTTCCCGTGCGAGTAACCGCTCTGCCCATATACGCGCCCTTGAGCGAGCAGCCCTTTAACGTGACGCGTTGCGGTGACCGCGCCGCCATCATCACCTGCCTCAACAACGACGACTCGGTCTACCGCGTTACGGGCTGTGCGCATTTCGGTTCACACGAAAACTCGTACCGCGTATGCGGCACAGAGGGTCAGGTGGAAAATCTGCGAGGCATGGGTGATAAGATCATGCTCTGCTACAACCCTTGGAGCACCCCCGAGGGAATGAAAAAGGATACCCTCTACGAGCCCGCATGGGACGATCCTGACGAGGAGATCATCAAGCGCCAGGGGCATGGCGGCGCCGATTTCTACATCGCACGCGAGTTTCTCAACGCCGTACGCACGGGCAAGCCGCATATGTTTGACGTTCACTTTGCTACCACCATGGCATCGGTTGGTATTCTTGCACACCGCTCGCTGATGG
>JAZQYT010000194.1:0-2179 GCA_045633665.1 Eubacteriales bacterium
CCCGAGGTGCTTGCCGTGGCCAATTTCGGCAGCTACACGGAGCAGATCTTAACCTTGAACGAGTTCCAGAAGGATCGCCCCTTGATGTGCGGCGAATTCTGGGACGGCTGGTTTGACCATTGGTACGAATCGGGTACGCAGCTGCGTCCCATCGACGAGATCGTGCGCGAAATCGAAAAGTTCTTTGACCTTGGTGCATCCTTTAATCTGTATATGTTCCACGGTGGCACCAATTTTGCCTTCTGGAACGGTGCAAACCACCCGGGGGACTATCAGCCCACCATTACAAGCTACGACTATCGCGCGCTGCTGACCGAGGCAGGGGATATTACACCGCTTTACGAGGCAATCAAGGCCATGATCGCACGCAGAACGGGCAAGGATGCCCCCGATATTGCGGTCAAAAACTCCGAAAAGGCCGCTTACGGTGCGCTGAAGCTGACCGAGCAGGCCGAGCTGTTTGACAATCTCACAAGACTTTCCACTTCCGTCAAGGCTGCTTTCCCCAAGACCATGGAGCAGCTGGGGCAGGATTTCGGCTTTACCTTGTACCGCACCATCATCCAAGGCCCCGTTGAGCCGCTGCCTCTGTGCTTTGGCGAGCTGCATGACCGCGCAATCATTTTTGTCAACGGAAAGTGCGTGGGCATCAAGGAGCGTGACCGCAGGGATGATCCAGTCACCATTGCGCTGGACTTTGGCGAGAGTGCCGTGTTGGATATTTTCGTTGAAAACATGGGCAGAGTCAACTACGGCATCAATTTGCTTGATAAAAAGGGAATCCTGGGCGGTGTCAGACTTGGCCAGCGCTATCACTTTGGCTGGGAGATGTACCCTCTGACCATGGACGACCTTTCGGGGCTTGTCTTTGAAGAGCGGAAGACCTTTGAAAAGCCTGTCTTTTTGCGCGGAAATCTGCACCTTGATCAAGAGCCAATGGATACGTTCGTGCGTCTTGAAGGCTTTACCAAGGGCTTTGTCGTGGTCAACGGCTTCAATATTGGCCGATACTATAACCCCGCAGGCCCGCAAAAAACACTGTATCTGCCTGCACCGCTGTTGCATAAGGGCGACAACGAGATCATTGTATTTGAATCAGACGGATATGCCGAGCCTGTTATTACGTTTGTCGATGCTCCCGTGCTGTGCGAAAATGCTTGACGAAATAGCGGAGGTGCCGTGATGTCGCATAGCCTGCCCAAGATCGCGTTTTTGATCGTAGCGCATGCAAATCCCGCGCAGCTGAATCTGTTTATAGGGCAGCTTTTGACGTATGAGCTTTGCGATGTTTACGTGCATACGGATGCCAAAAATCCGGGCATGGTGCAAAGCATCGTAAAATCGGACCGTGTGTTCATTCTTCCAAAGCATTATGACGTGCGCTGGGGCGATTATTCGCAGATAACCGTCAACAATTATTTGCTCTCCTACGCTGTCGCGCACGGGAAGTATGACTATTATTCCTTGCACAGCGGAGCGGATCTTGCCATTCGCCCCCTGCACGAGCTTGCCGCATATCTGCAAAGCACCGCGCATTACGCCTACTATGAGGCAGTCAAGCTGCCCACGTCTTGGCAGTATGGCGGTGGATTTGGCCGCGTTGCGCTGCATTGGCCCAAGTGCTTCAGGCAAAGACTATCAAGGTATTCGCCCATGCGGTATGCACGCTCCCTGTACGGCAGAATGTACGGCTGCGGCATACTGAAGGGAAGAAAGCTGCCCGAACAGTACACGCTGTACGGCGGTGCGGATTGGTTCACGATCAGTCGCGAATGCGTCACGGACGTTTTGTATTTTCTCGAGCAGCACAAGGATTTTGACTGTCTGTTCCTGCATTCGCTCTCAGGTGCGGAGATCTATTACGTCACGCTGTTTGAGATGCTCAAGGGCGCACGAAGCACGCAAAGCAACAATATGCTGCGCTTTGTGGATTGGCAGGATCGCGGCCAGCGGCTGCCTGTCGGCGCACCCAACTATTGCGCTATGTCGTTTTTGCAGGAGATCCAAGCCTCGGGCAGATTCTTTGCAAGAAAGTTCGACGCAAGCCACGACAGTGAGATCATTGCGTATTTTTTAGAGAAAACCATGAATGGATGAACAAACAAACCGCAAGGGTGATGAAATCTTTTTTATGACATATCTTACGATATAAAAAGGCCAACCGCACAAGCGGTTGACC
>JAZQYT010000195.1:0-4641 GCA_045633665.1 Eubacteriales bacterium
CTGGCAGGCCAATAAAAAGCGCACTTGTGCGCAGCCAGTAGTATTAGGGCTATGCCCGAAACTGAAATACCACCCGCTATGGCGGGTGGATATTTATTTTTGTATTACGTTGCGTAACCCCATTTGATCCCACTTCGCGCCCTCCTTTACTAAAACACGTGAAATATTCCGTTGACGCATATGCAGCCAAGTATGCCGATGGCGAGCGGCAGGACAGCGGCAAGCAAGGTCTTGGCCACCGAGCGTGATTCGCGCAGGACGGTCAGCAGCGTGGTGGCGCATGGCAGGTGAAAAAGTAGCAGGATCAGCATGCAAACGGCGGTTTGCGTTGTCCAGCCGTGCGCTGCCAGCGTGTCGGCAAGCGGTGCCGTGCCGCCGTAAATGGCAAGCAGTGAGGGGAGGAGCAGCTCGTTTGCGGGAAAAGCAAGCAGAAATGCCAGCAATATCGCACCGTCCAGCCCCATCAGCAAACCGAGCGGCTGCAAAAATGCCCGTCCATGCTCCAGGAGTGAGAGTCCCCCGACCTGCACGTATCCTGCCAGCCAGATCAGCGCCCCCGCAGGCGCGGCTACCGCCACGGCACGCCCCAGCATGGGCAAGATCCTGTCGTAAACCGAGCGCAGCAGGATGTGGCCGAGGTGCGGCGCGCGAAAGGCGGGAAGCTCCAGCACAAAGGGCGGTGATGGCTGCGTTTTGTCTTGCATGACGAGCGTGAGCAGGCGCGTGCAGAGCAGCGTGACGCCCACGCAAAGGACTGTGAGCAAAAGAAGTGATAAAACTCCCGAAAAACCGCTGTTTGCGCCCAAAAACAGGGCGCAAATGCTCAAAATGGCGGCAAATTTGCCGTTGCAGGGCATAAAAGAACAGGTCAGCATGGCTACCGTGCGCTGACAAGGGGATTCAATGATGCGGCAGCCGCTGACGCCAACGGCATTGCAGCCAAGTCCCATGCACATAGTCAGCGCCTGTTTACCGCCCGAGCCGCAGGCGGCAAAGGGACGATCCAGGCAGATTGCCGCGCGCGGCAGGTAGCCAAGATCCTCCAGCAGTGCAAAAATGGGAAAAAAGATGGCCATGGGCGGTAGCATAACGGCCACAACGCGGCCAACGGTTGCATAAATGCCGTCAATCAAAAGACTTTGCAGCCAAAGAGGCAAGGAAAAGGTAGATAACAGCAAGGCAAGCTGTGTGCCAAGCCATGAAAGCGTGTTTTCCAGCAAGGCGGAAGGATACCCCGCGCCCCAGGCGGAAAGCCAAAGGAGCAGGAGAAGAAAGCATACAAGCACGGGAAGAGCGGTGAGCTTGCCCAAAAATATGCGATCTAACAACCGGTCGCGCTTGCCGTATGCTCCCGCGGTGTTTTGCACGGCTGCGGCACAGGCGCGCTCGGCACGGCTGAGTGCTGAGCAGGAGAAGCAAGATGCGCAAGATGCGCAAGATGCGCACGGATCAGGATGCTCGGTTGAAGTCCGAGAACCGATTTCGGCCAGTTGAACGGCCATGGTCAGCATCCGGTCAAGGCCTTGATTGCTTTTGCCCGAGGCTTTGACAACGGGCAAAGAGAGAATGTGCGAAAGCTCCTCTGCGTCAATTTCAATGCCGCGCGCTCTTGCGCTGTCGCAAAGATTGAGGCAGATGAGCGTGGGAATGCCGAGATCCGCGATCTGCAGCCCAAGCGCGAGCGTGCGCGCGGCATGCGTGCTGTCACAGACTGCGATCACGGCATCCGCCTTGCCCGATTGTAAAAAGTCCCGCGCCACGCATTCCTCATCGGATGCAGGGTGCAGGGAATAGGTACCGGGCAGGTCGATCAGGATGATGTGCCGCCCGTTTTTCTGCACCGTACCCGTAGCGATCTCCACGGTCTTGCCCGTCCAGTTGCCTGTGTGCTGCCGTAGACCTGTCAAACGGTTGAAAAGCGTGCTTTTGCCCACGTTGGGGTTGCCCGCAAGTGCGATGATCAGATCGTCGGGGGACTTTTTTTGTATCAGATCGGGCGCAAACCCGTGACGGGAAGTCAAGGACATAAGAGAATGTGGCGGCATTCGCGCTTGCGCAGGGCAATGACGCAGGCAGGCGTGTAAAATACCAAGGGATCACCGCCCGGAACGGCCAACAAAAGCTGCAGGCTGCAGCCGGGGGATATGCCCATATCGTAAAGACGATGCGCAAGGGGCGCGTGCGTGATGCGCAGGATACGAGCCGACTCGCCCGGGCGCAAAAGCGCGGCAGAAATAGGGTGCATGATACCGCTCTCCTTTCCGAAAATTTCTACAATCACAGTGTATGAAAGATGTCGAAAAAGAGTGAGAGAAAATAGGCGCAAAGGCAAGGGAGGGGGACGTTGTCCTTTGCCCTATGAAGTGCAAACCGTCTATCGGTAGGGCTGACGTTCTCGACGGTCCGCCCCCCAATGATTATTTATGATGGACCGTCCGGGAGGCCGGTCCCTACACAGGATGAATTGCGCATCCCTACAGGGGTGTTTTTGGGGCAAAAATAGAAGAAGGGGCTGTTTTTCGCAAAAACAGCCCCTGTTTGTATGAGGTTTGATAAAAAATTACGAGAAAATGGGATAGCCTGCGGCCTCGTGCGCGGCACGCAGCTCGTCACACATAGCAACGATCTCGTCGGTCGAGAGCTGGCTGCCTGTGTGGGGATCCAGCATAGCTGCCTGGTAAACGTGCTCCATCTTACCGGTCACGGCGGCCTGGATGGTCAGCAACTGTACATTGATGTTGGTCATGTTCATAGCGGCAAGCTGCAGCGGCAGAGGACCTGCGTAGGTGGGATGTACACCGGTGCGGTCAACCATGCAAGAAACCTCAACGCAAGCCTCGTCGGGCAGGTTGGGGATCAGGCCGTTGTTGAGCACGTTACCGCCGATGCGGTAGGGCTGATCGGTCAGAATTGCCTCCATGATGTGGGACGCGTACTCGCGGGAACGGGTGTGCGAGATCTGACCGCCTGCCATCAGCTCTTCCTTCTGGCGAGCCCAGTGCGCGATCTGGTTGACGCAGCGGCGCGGATACTCATCCAGCGGAATGTTGAACTTTTCGATCAGCTCGGGACGGTTTTCCTTGATGTAGAGGTAGTTATATTCCGCATTATGCTCGCTGGATTCGGTACAGTAGTAGCCCAGCTTGTCAATGTAGTCAAAGCGAACCATATCGTCGTGCTTTTCGTTTGCATTCTTTTCCTTTGCTCTCTTTTTGATCTCGGGATAAAGGTCGTTGCCGTCCTTGTCCTCGATCTCAAGCAGCCATGCCATGTGGTTGATGCCCGCGATCTTTTCGCGTCTGCCTTCCAGCTTGTCCTGCATGCCAAGTCTGTGCAAAAGTCCCTCGGAGCAGACCTGCACGCTGTGGCAAAGGCCGACTGTCTTGATGTTGGTGTATCTTTGCATGTAGCCTGCCAGCATTGCCATGGGATTGGTGTAGTTGAGGAACCAGGCGTTGGGGCAAACCTCTTCCATATCGGCAGCAAAGTCCTTGAGGACTACGATGGTACGCAGCGCGCGGAAGATACCGCCGATGCCTAAAGTGTCGCCGATGGTCTGGCGCAGGCCGTATTTCTTGGGAATCTCAAAGTCGATGATGGTGCAGGGATCGTAAAGGCCGACCTGAATGGCGTCAACTACGAAATCAGCACCGCGCAGCGCGTCCTTGCGGTTTTCCACACCCAGATATTTGCTGATCTTGGCGCGGTTTTCATTGATATTCTCGTTGAGCTTGGTGATGAGCAGATAGGATTCCTCCAATCTGTCCGCATCAATATCGTAAAGGGCGATCTCTGCGTCATGCAGACAGGGAGTCATCATAGCGTCGCCCAGTACGTTCTTTGCAAAAACGGTGCTTCCCGCACCCATAAATGTGATCTTTGCCATAAGGGTTCTCCTTTGCTTATTTTATTACTTTTATTATACTTTTTTTGATGCAAAAAATCAATAGCATATCGGGATATTTTTTCTTTTTTTCTCGCAGGCCTTTTCTCTTTGCAAAATCTGTGATATAATGGATGCAGTTTGAAAACGGGAGTTATTTGCAAATCATGAAAAAAGGATTTTTGAAGCATATAGAATGGGGGCTTTTGCCCACCGTGATCGCGCTGGCGCTGCCCACCATGCTGGAGCAGCTGATGCACACGGCCGTGCAATACGTGGATACCGCCATGGTCGGCTCGCTCGGCACGCAGGCGTCTGCCGCTGTTGGCGCAACCAGCACGGTCGGCTGGCTGGTAGGCAGCTCGCTTTCGGCATTGGGCGTGGGATTTTTGGCGTTTATCGCGCGTGCATCGGGCGCAAAGGATCAGGATCTTTGTCGTCGTGCGTCGGCGCAGGCCGTGCTTGCCGTGCTGGTTTCGGGCATTCTGTTTACCATTCTGACGCTTGCGCTCTCTCCCGTCGTCCCCGTGATCATGCAGGTCGATCCCGATATCCGTGATATTGCCGCAACGTATTTCTTTATCGTATATACCCCCATGCTGTTCCGTGCCGCATCCATCATTTTCGGCGGCGTGTTGCGCGGTGCGGGGGATACCAAAACGCCCATGCGCGTGGGTATTTTGGTCAATATCATCAACGTCGTGCTCAACTTTTTGCTCATCTACCCCACAAGAACTCTCGCGCTGCCGTGGTTTGAT
>JAZQYT010000196.1:0-1964 GCA_045633665.1 Eubacteriales bacterium
CCCATCCGTAGAACAAAAGCGACACGACAAAAAGCACCACGTTGCGCCATTTTCTCGGCACGACGTAGTACAAGGCCAGCGTCAGCGTCAGATATGCAAACAAAAAGATCAGCGAAGAAAAGACCACGGCAAGCTCCTACACAAAATTCTATATTCATGGTTTCCATGGAAACCGGGAATTATTCTATAGTATAAATACATTATAAAGTATTGCACGGATTTTGTCAACGGCACGCGTGTCGGTTTTGGGAAAAATTTGGTAAAGAAAGAGGCGCGGGGCGCGCGCCTTTTTTCAAATCATTATTTGCGGACCGTCGGGGACGCCGGTCCGGGCAGGCACAAACTAATTGAAGCATTAAAAAGATTTTCTCCATTAATACTTGACAATCCGGATATTTTGATATATAATGTCACATATATCGGCTTTGACGGGAAAGAGTAACCGCATGCGACTGACAGAAAGTACCCGGTTGATGAGAGGGGCGAGGATGGCAGCGGCGAAATACGTCCCCGAGCTCCGTACCGAAGGAATATTTTCTTAGGGAAAATTCTGCGTAGGCTGCGGCGGCAATTCCCCGTTATCGGAATGCGACTGTCACGTGATGCTCACGGATAGCCGATGGAGGCTTCTTTTGCAAGAAAGGAGCGAAGCAAGGTGGTAACACGGCGGCGTCCCCGCCCGTCCTTGATTTCCGGGAGCAGACTCGGGATCGGGGACTTTTTATTTTTTATACATTAAAGGAGATTACAACTATGCAAATCTATGAAGAATTGCAAGCCAGGGGATTGATCGCCCAGGTCACCGACGAAGCAGAGATCAGAGAAATGATCAACGCAGGTAAGGCGACCTTTTACATCGGTTTTGACCCCACCGCAGACTCTTTGCACGTCGGTCACTTCATGGCACTGTGCTTGATGAAGAGATTGCAGATGGCAGGCAACAAGCCCGTCGTACTGATCGGCGGCGGTACGGCTATGGTCGGTGACCCCTCGGGCAGAACCGACATGCGTCAGATGATGACCGAGGAGACCATTGCACACAACGTGGAATGCTTCAAGCAGCAGATGTCCCGCTTTATCGACTTTGGCGAGGGTAAGGCAATCCTGGTCAACAACAAGGATTGGCTCTTGCAGCTCAACTACGTTGAGGTACTGCGCGACGTTGGCGCATGCTTCTCTGTTAACAAGATGCTCAGCGCAGAGTGCTACAAACAGAGAATGGAAAAGGGACTTTCCTTCCTTGAGTTCAACTACATGATCATGCAGTCCTACGACTTCTACCACCTGTACAAGAACTTTGGCTGCAACATGCAGTTTGGTGGCGACGACCAGTGGTCCAACATGCTGGGCGGTACTGAGCTGATCCGCAGAAAGCTGGGTAAGGACGCTTACGCTATGACCATTACCCTGCTGCTCAACTCCGAGGGCAAGAAGATGGGCAAGACCGCGTCCGGTGCCGTTTGGCTGGATCCCAAAAAGACCACGCCCTACGACTTCTACCAGTACTGGAGAAACGTGAACGACGCAGACGTGCTCAAGTGCATCCGTATGCTGACCTTCCTTCCTCTGGAGCAGATCGACGCAATGGATTCCTGGGAGGGCGCACAGCTCAACACCGCCAAGGAGATTCTTGCATACGAGCTGACCAAGCTGGTTCACGGACAGGAAGAGGCCGAGAAGGCACAGGCGCAGGCGCGTTCCCTGTTCTCCGCAGGAGGCGCAGCCGATGCTCCCGTTGCAAAGCTGACCGACGCAGATTTCACCGGTGGCATGGTTGAGGGACAGATCGACATCGGCTCTGTCATGGTCAAGGCAGGACTTGTCAAGTCCAAGTCCGAGGCGCGCACCGCTATCCAGCAGGGCGGCGTGACGGTGGACGGTGAAAAGATCACCGATTTCAAGACCGCTTACACCAAGGCAGATCTTGCCGAGGGCAAGCTGTTCCGCAAGGGCAAGAAGACCTT
>JAZQYT010000197.1:0-1849 GCA_045633665.1 Eubacteriales bacterium
CGTTTGTGTCCTCGGTGCCGGGTTCGTTTGTGTCCTCGGTGCCGGGCTCGTTTGTCCCATCATCCGATTCAGCGGTAGTTTGTTCCGTCGATCCACTCGGCGGTTGCGGATCGTCTGTGTCGTCACACGCTACAAAGAGCGTTGTGAGCACCAGCAGGATCGTTAAGATCCAAAACGCTGATTTTTTCATTTCTTTCTCCCAATATTAAAACTAAATCCCCGAAAAAGCGGGAATCCTTACCAAATATTTTACCACCAATTCAAAATTCCGTAAAGATAAATATTAGACAAATATGGTAAGATATAGTTAGTCATTATTACCATGAACAGCTTTGCCTTACAAGACCGAGCGTCGAAAGGTATGAAACGTGCAAAGTTTGCCAATACTACCTTATGAAATTACACAACGGAGGAATTTTTTATGATGACAAAACCTCAGATCATTAAATGCGGAGCGCGGGAGATCTTGGATTCGCGCGGCAATCCGACTGTGGAGGCGACCGTGGTGCTGGCAGACGGCACAGTGGGTGTTGCGGGTGTGCCTTCGGGGGCTTCGACGGGCATATACGAGGCGCACGAGCTGCGCGACAGGGACAAAAAACGCTACGACGGCAAGGGTGTGGCGCAGGCTGTGAGCAACGTATGCAAGATCATTTCCCCTGCTCTGGCAGGCACCTACGCCTCGGATCAGGCGGACGTTGACAAGCAGCTGCGCGAGCTGGACGGCACGGAAAACCTATCCAATCTGGGGGCAAACGCGATTCTTGCCGTTTCTCTTGCAAGCGCCCGCGCAGCGGCAAGCTGGTACCGCATTCCCCTTTACCGCTGGCTTGGCGGCATAGACGCGCACCGTCTTCCCGTCCCCATGATGAACGTGCTCAACGGTGGTGCGCACGCGCACAACAACGTGGAAATTCAGGAGTTTATGATCGTTCCCGTGGGCGCGGATTCTTACAGCGAGGGCTTGCGCATCGGCAGCGAGATCTACCATCGCTTGGGCGAGATATTGACGCACGAGGGGCTTGGCGGCGGTGTGGGCGATGAGGGCGGCTACGCGCCCGACCTTGCCTCGGACGAGCAGGCACTGGAATATATCTGCCACGCCATTGAAAAATGCGGCTACGACACGGACACGGTCAAGATCTCGCTGGATGCAGCGGCCTCCGAGTGGTTTCGCGAGAGCGAGGACGCTTACGTGATGCCCAAGAGAAGCAAATACCGCAGCACAGACGATTTGATCTCTTATTGGTCCTCGCTGGCTTCGAAATATCCCCTGCTCTCCTTGGAGGACGGGCTGGATCAGCGTGATTTCAAGGCCTGGGCGTCCTTGACGCGCACGCTGGGCAGCGACTGCATGACCGTGGGTGACGATCTGTTCGTGACCAATCAAAAGCGGCTTTTGGAGGGCATTGCCCAAAAGAGTGCGGGCGCGATACTGATCAAGCCCAATCAGATCGGCACGCTGACAGACACGCTGCAGGTCATTCACACGGCAGCGGGCGCGGGGCTTTCGTATATCATCTCGCACCGCTCGGGCGAGACCGAGGACACCACCATTGCCGATCTTGCGGTGGCCACCAACGCGCCCTTTATCAAGGCCGGTGCGCCCTGCCGAAGCGAGCGCACCGCCAAATACAACCGTCTTTTGCGCATAGAATCCTCGTTGGGTGCATGCTCCACGTACGGCGGCAAGGCCTCGGCATCCGCTCCCGTGTGCTGCGGGATGGAGAAATAAGCGGGACAATAAATATCCCCCCGTAAAACGGGGGGTATTTCAGTTTCGGGCATAGCCCTAATACTACTGGCTGCGCACAAGTGCGCTTTTTATTGGCCTGCCAGCCATGCAATT
>JAZQYT010000198.1:0-5363 GCA_045633665.1 Eubacteriales bacterium
GTACAGAGACATCGCCGTTGCCCCGGGCATCAGCGCTGTTGCAGACATGACACCGGACGAGGCGAGAGCGGCTACCATCAATGCAGTCAAGCAGCCGTCCGCAGATGTTGGCATTCCCGCTAACCTCAAGGACATCGTTAAGCCCGAGGATCTTGACTTCCTGTCCGAGTCCGAATACGCCGATGCTTGCCGTACCGGTAACCCTCACGAAACCGGCGTTGCCAAGATCAAGGAGCTGTATCAGAAACTAATGTAATCGGAATACTGACCCTTTTCTTGCCCAAATTTTCAAATGAATTTCACACATAATTTGACCGTCCCCGCCCGTGAACCGTTGACATCTGTCTAAATTAGTGGTATACTTGGAATATAAATACGCATGAAAAGGAGGTATTGCTGATGAAAATTAATCGTCACACGTGGAAAAAGCTGTTGGCTATTTTGTGCCTGGTCTTGATTTTTTCCTATACCTCGACTGTATTTTTGCCACACTCTCATGAATGTATTGATACGGATTGTGCCATTTGTGCCCTTTTGGATACCTCACGGTGCGTCCTGATTGGCATAACGCTTTGCGTTGTGGCAGGCACGCTGCCCGCCCTCGGCTTTAGCATCCGCAATTCATATGCGTATATTTTAGAGGAACGCGACGCGACACCCGTCGGACTCAAGGTGAAAATTTCGGATTAAGACTTGCATCCTTCCAAAGCATGCAAGCTTAATAACGAAAGTATCGCTTTCGGAATTAAGCAATTTTGCAAAATCACAAGCTTAATGACGAAAGGAAATGTCACATGATAGAAATTAAAAACCTCGGTAAGCAATTTCAAAACGAAACCGAAATTGAATACCGCGATATGATCTTTGAAAACGGAAAATCCTATATGCTGCTCGGCGCATCCGGCTGCGGAAAATCCACGCTGCTGAATATGATTGCGGGCATTCTCTCCCCCACCCGGGGCTCAATTCTCATTGACGGTGTGGACATGAGCGCCGCCTCGCAAAAGGCCAAGGATAAATTCAGAATCGAGAAGATTGGCTATATCTTCCAGGATTTCAAGCTGATCAACGACATGACCGTTACCGACAATATCGGCATTCTGCGCCTGGAGGGCGTGGATATCTCGGGCATGGACGATATGCTGCGCTCTCTTGATATCTACCAAAAGAAAAACGCCAAGATCAAGCATCTCTCGGGCGGTCAGAAGCAGCGCGTTGCCATTGCACGCGCACTTGTCAAGCACCCCGATATCATTCTTGCCGACGAACCGACCGGTAACCTCAATTTCGCCATCGGTGAGCAGGTCATCAAAGAGCTGGTTGAGGTCTCTCGCGGAAAAACCCTGATTGCCGTCACGCACGACGACCGCCTTGCCAAGTATTTTGACGAGGTCGTGGACATGAACCAAATGACCTCTGGCATGCGCGACACAGTCACCAAAAAGGAGGGCTGCTGATATGTTGAAGTTTGCGCTAAAGAACATGGCCATCAAGAAGGTGCAGATCATTCTCGTCATCCTCTCGATCGTGATCTCGGCGGGCATCGGCGTGCTTGCCTTTAACGTAGCCACCCAAGTGGACGAGGGCATCACCAGCAACGCAGGCTACTATTCGGCCATCATCGGCCCTGCAGGCAGCAATACGCAGCTTGCCATGAACACCATGTACTTCACCGATAAGCCGGTGGGCACTATTCCCTATTCTGTCGTCTCCACTCTGCAGCAGGATCAGAGAGTGACCTCGGTCATCCCCTTTGCCATGGCAGACAATTACAACGGATATGGCGTTGTGGGCACCACTCCTGCGTATCTTAACAAGAAAACAGTAGCTGCGGGTGAGATGTTCGACCCTACGACCACCATGCAGGCGGTCATCGGCTCCAATATTGCCAAATACTGCGACCTTGACGTAGGCGACGTGCTGTACACCAGCCACAGCGCAAGCGGTACGGACACGCACGCACAAGGCATAACGGTTGTAGGCATCCTGGAGGAAAGCCATTCCTCGTTTGACAATATCGTCTTTACTCAGATCAGAACGCTTTGGGAAATGCACGATCACGGCGAACATGAAGAGGGCGAAGAGCACGAGGGTGAAAGCCACGCTGCAGTCTGCTCGATTTTGGTCAACACCAAAAATCCCGGCTTTGCTATGCAGTTAGTACAGGAATACGACGGCAAGATCATCACCACAAGGGATGGCGACAACTACACCTTGCAGGCGATCGAGCCCATGAGCGTGGTACGCGACGTGCTCAATGATACCGACGACACCAAGTACATCGTATTCGTGCTCTGCGCCGTCATTCTGGTCATGAACATCATGATCATCTCGATCATCACGCTGCTGAACATGTACCATTCCGCCAAAGAAATCGCGCTGATGCGCCTGATCGGCATCAGCATGAACAAGATTAACCTCCTTTATATCATCCAGAACGGACTGATGGGATTTGTTTCGGTGCTGCTGGCATTCGGTGTTTCCAGACTGTGTATGTCGCTGATGAATGATTACGTCGAATCGATGGGCGTGGTACTCAACATGGCCAAAGTGTATCCCGCAGAACTGATCATTCTGCTGGCGGTATTCATCATCAGCGTGCTCCCCACCGTGATTTGGACCTTCTGTATGTCAAGAAAGGATAGCATATCGGATTAAACTTATGAGAAATTTCAAAATTTTCAATAAACTCACAGCCCTGCTGCTGGTGCTGCTCATGGTTCTCTCGGTCATGGCCGCCTGCGACAAGAAAGCCCCCCAGGACACGCCCGGACAAACTCCCGGACAAACTCCCGGGCAAAATACCAATGACACACCCGGAGAAGCCACCGTCACCAAGCTCAGCTTCAAGGCGGCCTCGGGCTACGATTATCTCAAAACGCTAGACGGCACGATGGTGACCATCAACGGCTACATGGCAACCAGCTCTCCCGTGGACGGCTCCTTCATGTTTTTGATGAATCTCCCCTATCAGAGCTGCCCCTTCTGCGTGCCCAATACCTCACAGCTCTCCAATACCATGGAGATCTATCCCAAGACCGGGGACTCCTTTGCATACACCACGCAGGCAATCCAAGTCACAGGCCGGCTCGAGGTGGCCGAGAGCGAGGATCAACCCTTTACTGACCTTTACGGCTACGAATTCTGCTGCAAGATCGTGGATGCGACCTATACCATCATCAAGGCAGAAGACCTCTCCGAGGATCTGGCACTCTGGCAAAAAATCGCCAATACAGACGTGATCAACGAGATCTACCGCATGTATGATTACGTCAATTTCCTTTGCGCATGGAACACCTATTACGTCAACAGCTACACCGATGAAAACGGCCAAACCGTTCCCGGCTATTACCTGTACGCAAACGACGCCGAGCGCTTTATCTACACCGACGGTGCGCAATACAATTACGGCTATAAGGAAGGCTATTTTGATTCGATCGTGGCAAAGATCGAGCAAGTAGATCCCAAAGCCTTTTCCGATCTGGTGGCAAACGTCCGTAAAGCAGAAGCTCTTGCCCAAAAGGCACTTGGAGAGCTGCAGAACAAAAATTACACCTTTGAGCTGCAATATGTGGAGATGTTTGGAACCGAGGACTACGTTTATACGCTGACACGGGGCGAAGAGCTGACTGCGGAAATGCAGGAGGTCTACATGGAATTCTCCAACTGGCTTGGCAGCTGGGAAATGTAAAGAATCATAAAACAGGGTACCCGTAACAGGGGTGCCCTGATTTTTTGCGGTCAGCGTCTTTGCCCGAATGCTTTTTATCACGCTCAAATGTAGATTTTGCTCTTTTATTCCCGAGCTTGTCATTTACAAAAAGAGATAAAAAGAGGGCCTACGACTAAACAAGCACCGCAATTATGATACCAAAGCGTATCGTAAAAGCGGTGCTTGTTTTTGATTGGAAAGCCTTGATTTGCAAGGCTTGAAATACGTTAATCCTTTTCCCGGTCGTGCGGCGGATCTTCACGATTCTGATATTTCTTGATAAGCAAGTCGTATCTGCTTTGATAGTTTCGCGTTTTTTCTATATCGTCCAGCATCTTCGGGGTTCTTTTGCCAATGATCGCATATAAATGATCCCCGTATGCATAAACACAATCAAGCCCCTGCTTTATTTGCGGCATTCTTGCTTTGAGCCATGCAAACTGTTGAAAAGTAAAGAAGCTATCCGGCGCAGAAAAAACTTCAAGATGATTGCACTTTGAAATCAAGTTCAGATAGTATTCACTCGGCTCATCTTTTATGATATCAATACGCAATTCCTTCAAGCAAGGCATATCTGCAACAAAACTGAAATCATCTACGTGCATTTTTGACGTAAAAGATGAAAGCCCATTGCAACCAAACAAGCAAAGTGTTTCGACAGAGCTGCCGCCAAAAGCAGAAAAATCAGATACTTGATAATAATCTGTCATCTCAAAGCTTTTCAATTTTTCGTTTCTTTTTACATCCCATAGAGAATCTTGCTTTGTGTTCCAATAAAGCTGTACAGACTCAAGCTCACAGCATCTTTCAAGGGGTGTCAAATCAAATTTTTGGTTGTGTTTTGCGGAAAGATGAAGAGACGTAACAAAATCACATATCAGATCAATCATATAGTCAAATTCATCCTGCGTATTGAAATCAAACACAATACCTTTGGGCTTTATGTCTCTTATATACTTAGCAAAATCCTGACACGTATAATAATCTCCCTGTGCGGCGAAGCGCTCGTCTCCTGCTTCATTTGTAAAGCTAATGTATTTATCATATTTGGAATTGCTTCGATCAGTGATTTTTCCATCAGCTATAAATATCAGTTTTCTCATATGTCTTCTCCTTTCCGCTAAAGGGAGTTGCCCGAAAAAGCTATCCGCAAATGATTATAGCATATTTTTCCGCCATATTCAAGTCAGGAGTGCTGAAAAAGACAAACAAGTTAAGCGTCATAGTGTACCGAGCAGTTATATCCATATTATCAGCAGTATTCATAAATAGGGGGGCTTTGCCCCCTTTATGGTCGGAGTCCTGCTCACTTTCCCCCACGTGGCCCTCGCAGAAAATATAGTCGTCTGTCGGCTCTCGATACACTCGAGCCGCCATACTCCTTATTTTCTTGCTTTTTTGCGGATCAAACGATTCTCAATCGTTTGATCTCGCAAAACCCTTGATCCCGAACGCTGATTCACTCTCATAAGAGGTCGTGGGTTTGAATCCCGTCACTCCGACCATAAAAATAAGGGGGACAAAGTCCCCCTTTATGGTCGGAGTCCTGCTCACTTCCCCCCACGTGGCCCTCGCAGAAAATATAGTCGTCTGTCGGCTCTCGATACACTCGAGCCGCCATACTCCTTATTTTCTTGCTTTTTTGCAAGTC
>JAZQYT010000199.1:0-21907 GCA_045633665.1 Eubacteriales bacterium
GTCTTCATACAACGGATACTAAAACGTTAAAAAGGGCAGCGGTACTCGGTTTCGGGATATCGCTGGTTTTTGTGTTTTTATTGCTCCGTATTCTGATCCTGCAAACGGTCGAATACGAAAAATATCAGGCAAAGGTCATCAGTCAGATCACGACGGAAACCACCATCGAGGCCGATCGCGGTGCGATCTACGATGCCAACGGTATCCTGCTTGCGGGCAACGTGACCACCTACCGCGTCTTTATCGCACCCCGTACCATCAAGGAGCAGACCAACGAGAGCGGTGTGGATTATGCGGACATGATCTCGCACGGACTTTCCGAGCTGCTGGAGGACGTTTCGTACGAGGACGTGCATTATCAGACCACCAAAACGCACTATCTGGACAGAACGGTTGCGCGCAAGGTCACCTCTGACGTAGCCAAGCAGATCCGTGAGCTGATCAAGCAAAATGGCCTTGAGGATATGGTTTTCTTAGAAGCTACGGCTACCCGTTATTATCCTTACGAAACGCTGGCCGCACATACCCTTGGCTTTACCAACAGCGAGGGCGTGGGTATTTACGGCCTGGAATATACCTATGAGGAATACCTCAAGGGAACGGACGGCAAATACGTGACTGCACGCGACGCGGACGGAAACGAAATGCCATACGATTACGAAAGCATGATCCCTGCAGTCCCCGGATATGCGATCAATACCACCATTGACGTATTCGTACAGGCAGCGCTTGACGAGCAGGTCAAGGCCGCATATATCGAATCGGGCGGCGAAAACCGTGCTTGTGGTGTGGTCATGGACGTCAACACGGGTGACATTCTGGCCATCTCGGTGTACCCTAACTTTAACCTCAACGATCCTTGGGAGCTGAACGAGGATAGCATCAAGGCGCTTGAGCAGAGTGGCTTTGCCCAGGACAGCGAGGAATACGGCGCACTCAAGCAGGAGCTTTTGCTGACCACGTGGAATAACAAGGCGGTCACCGAGGTGTATATGCCCGGCTCGACCTTCAAGATCATTACCGCAGCCATGGCGCTGGAGGAAAATTTGGTCAAGCTGACTGACACGCATTATTGTGGCGGCTCTGAAAAGGTTGGCGTGCATAATATCCATTGTCATAAGGTGCAGGGACACGGCACTCTGACCTTCCCCGAGGGTATCCAGCAATCCTGTAACCCTTGGCTGATGACGCTGGGCGCACGTATCGGTGCATCTAATTTCTACAATTATTTCAAAGCGTTCGGGTATTTCAATAAAACCGGCATTGACCTGCCGGGCGAGGGAAGCACGGTTGAGGGCGTTACCTTCTGGGATAAGAACGCATTCATCAAGCCGAATATTGCAGAAAAGAACAATGCAGACCTTGCGGTTGCATCCTTTGGACAGAACTTCAAGATCTCGGTGCTTGGCCACGTGACCGCCATTGCGGCAGTTGCCAACGGCGGTGATCTGGTCACTCCCAGATTGGTCAGAAGCATCAGCGACCAGAACGGCAACGTGATCAAGACCTTTGATCCCGAGATCAAGCGTCAGGTCGTCAGCCTGCAGACCTGTCAGACCATCTCCAAGATCTTGGAGGAGGGTGTTTCGGGCAACGGCGGTGCAAAGAACGCATACGTTGCAGGCTACAGAATTGCGGCCAAAACGGGTACGTCCGAGAAAAAGGACCTCAAGGATGCCGAGGGCAATCTGATCGACGGTAAGTATATCTGCTCGACGGTTGCGTACGCCCCTGCGGACGATCCGCAGTACATCGTCATGATCATGGTAGACCAGCCCACCCAGGGTACGCTGTACGGCTCGGTGGTCGCCGCGCCTTACGTGGGCAACGTGATGGAAACCATTCTGCCTTACCTTGGCGTTGAGGCAGTCTATACAGACGCAGAGCTTGCAAAAATGGCCATTGAAGCCCCCGGTGTGGAGTGGTGGTCTGTGGAAGCGGCACGCGGCTATGCCGAAAGCGTTGGCTTTACGCTGGAGGTCGTTGGTAGCGGAGATCTGATCTACGCGCAATCTCCCGCTCCCGGAACGGCTGTGGAAAAGGATGGCGCAAAGCTGATCGTATATACCGAGCGTTCCATGGAAAAGAAAACGGTCAAGGTGCCGGATCTGAGCGGCAAAACCGCGGTGGCTGCCAGCCAGCTGCTTGCCAACAGCAAGCTGAATATCAAGATCTCCGGTACGTATAATTATATGAGCGGTACGGCCGCAACAGCGTACGCGCAGTCGATCGAGCCCGGCACGCAGGTGGAGATCGGCACCACGATCACGGTATATTTCCGAGATGAGAGCGATGCCGTCATGGATGACGATTATCAGGATATCCCGGTTTTGGCAGATTAAAACACAGGAAAAATAAAGAACAGGAAGCCAAAAGGAAAATTTTGTTCGGAGGCTTTCATGATTCTTTCCACTTTATGTCATAAAGCGGGGCTGGAATGCCCTGCAGGGGCAGAGCAGATCGAGGTATCGGGCATTTGCACCGATTCAAGTCAGCTTTGCCAAGGGCAGCTGTTCGTTTGCCTGAAGGGTACGCGGACGGATGGCCACGATTTTCTTGCACAGGCCGCTTTGCGCTGCGCATGTGCGGCTGTGATCGCGCAGGAATTTGATGGCGAGATCCCGGAAGGATTGTTTACCGTGCGCGTACCCGATACGCGTAAAGCGGTTGCGTACCTGCTTGACGCATGGTACGACCATCCTTCAAGGAAAATGAAATTTGTAGGCGTGACGGGAACAAACGGCAAGACCTCGGTCTCCTGGCTGCTTTACGGGTTGCTTAAACACGCGCAGATCCCCTGTGGGCTGATCGGTACGGTCAAGTGCGAAGGTCCCACGGGAGAGTTCCCAAAGGACATAAGCGGCTGCGCCAACATGACCACTCCCGCACCCGAGCAGCTGTATCCCATGCTTGCCGCCATGGCAGAGCAGGGCGCACAGGTCGTGGTCATGGAGGTCACCTCACACGCGCTTGCTATGGAGCGCTGCGCCCCCATTCGGTTTTCACTTGGTATCTTTACCAACGTCACGCGTGACCACCTGGATTTTCACGGCAGCATGGAGGCTTATTTTGCCGCCAAGAAAAAGCTGCTTTTGCAGTGCGATAAGGCGCTGATCAATATTGACGATGCACTTCTTGCGACGCTGCGAGAAAATAGCCCGTGTCCCTTGTATACCTGCTCGGCAAGAATTGGCAAAGCCGACTTTTACCCCGAGGATACGGATACGTCGTTTACGGGTGTGCGCTTTAAGCTGGTGTCGGCAAACGCGTGCGTGCGCGTCAGCTGTCCCGGTGGCGGTCAGTTTGCGGTGATCAATGCAACCGAGGCGGCTGCGGCGGCCTTGCTGCTGGGCGTCAAGGCGCAAAAGATCCGTGATGGCATGGCACTCGTGCCGCCCGTTCCCGGCAGAATGGAGCGCGTAGAGCTGCGTGCGGACGTGGACTTTTCGGTCTATATCGACTATGCCCATACCCCTGATGCGCTGGAGAGCCTTTTGCGTGCGGTGCAAAGATTGAAGCTGCGATCGCAAAGGATCGTGCTGGTATTCGGCTGCGGCGGCGATCGGGACAAGGGCAAGCGTGCGCAAATGGGGCAGATTGCCTCGCGCATGGCGGATTATTTTATCATAACGGCAGATAACAGCCGTACCGAGCCCGTAGAGGATATCATTGCGGATATCGTCAAAGGCGTGGACAGACGCGCCCATTACCGCGTCATTCAGGACAGGCGCAGCGCTATACGGCACGTCATCGCGCACGCAAGAGCGCAGGATGTGATCCTACTTACGGGTAAGGGACACGAGGATTACGAGATTATACAGAATACAAGACAGGCGTTTGACGAAAAAGCCATTGTCCGAGAGGCGGTGGCGCAGTATTGGAAAAGTGCCTGCGAGGATACAGAACAAGGAGAGTGAGCAATTATGAAGATCAAGCTTGGTATGCACCCGATGACGCTGAAGCAGGCAGCTGCGTACTGCGGCGGCGAGCTGTACGATTTTACGGGCAGCGCAGGCGTAGAATTTTCATATATTTGCACCGACTCCAGAGAAGCGGATAAGGATACCATGTTCGTAGCCATTCGCGGTGAGCGTGTGGACGGACACGATTATATCGGTCAGGTGATCGAAGCGGGCTGCAGATGCATTCTGTGCGAGTACGTGCCGCAACAGATCCAGGCACGCGTGGTGGGAGCCGCGGTGGTGGAGAATAGCGTTGCCGCCTTTTGTCAGCTGGCCAAAAGCTACAGAATTGAAAAGTTCGGGGACAGAGATCCCATGAAAACGGTTGCCATTACGGGCAGCGTGGGAAAGACCACCACCAAGGAAATGGTGGCGGCCGTGCTGCGCCGTGAACTGAATTTGTATGCCGCACAGGGCAATTTCAACAGCGAGATCGGTATGCCCATGTCGCTGATGCAGGCAGGCGCACATCACCGCGCAGCCGTGCTGGAGATGGGCATGAGCGCAAGAGGCGAGATCTCGCGCATGAGCCGCACAGCTTGCCCCACGGTTGCCATAATCACAAACGTGGGAACCTCGCACTTAGAGCATCTTGGAACGCGCGAGAACATCGCAGCAGCCAAGCTGGAGGTTGCGGACGGACTCAAGCACGGCGGATATCTGCTGCTCAATGCAGACGAGCCGCTACTGGCAGGGATGCATGCCGAGGGCAGACGTACGGTCTATATCGGGATTGACAATAAGGACGCGGACGTGCGTGCCGAGAATATCCGCTATACCGAGGATGGATATACCGTTTTTGATCTGCATACAAGGCATGAGGTGCGTGCCGACGTGCGCGTGCCTGCGCTGGGACGCCATATGGTCATGGCTGCCATGTTTGCGGCTGTGACGGGCAAGATCTTCCATCTTTCGGATGCGCAGATCAGAGCGGGCATTCTGGACTATACGGGTATGCCCATGCGTCAGCAGATCGATCGTGTGGGCGGTGTGACGTTGCTTTGCGATTGCTACAACGCAAGCCCCGAATCCATGCGTGCTGCGATGGATGCGCTGTGCGCTTTGCGCACGGACGGCCGACGCGTGGCTGTGCTGGGGGATATGCTGGAGCTTGGAGAGAATACCGCTTGCTTGCATGAAAAGGTCGGTGCGCGGGCGGCAGAGGCTCTGGACGTGCTGATCACGGTAGGTGAGCTTGGTGCGCATATTGCCAAGGGGGCCAAGGATGCGGGCGGCTGCGAGGTGATCGCATATACGGGCGAGCAGGCCAAGGAGCAGGCTGCGGCACAGCTGTGCGCGCTGCTTGCAAAGGGGGACGCGCTGCTGCTCAAGGCAAGCAGAGGCGTCAAGCTGGAACAGGTTTACGAAATTGTGAAAAATCATTTGAACGGATAAAACGAGGGAGAGAGAAATGCTTTTGAGATTATTTGGCTTATCTATGAATACGCAGGCTTGCATCGCGATCGAGGCTTTGATCGTGGCTGTGGCTGTGTTTGCAATCAGCGCTGTCGTGCTGTATTTTCTAATCCCCGTGCTGCGTGCCAAAAAGGTCGGACAGACCATTTATGAGCTTGGGCCTTCCTGGCATGGAAATAAGCAAGGCACGCCCACCATGGGCGGCATCGGCTTTATTCCTGCGTTCTTGCTTGTGCTGGCAGTCTTTGCCGTGATCTATCTGGTCAAGGCGGGCATGGCGGCCTCTTCGTCGCTTATCCCCTTGGCGCTGACACTGCTTTTGGGCGTGTCCAATGCCGCCATCGGCTTTGTGGATGACTACTGCAAGCTGCTCAAAAAGCAGAATCAGGGCCTGACCGCTTGGCAAAAGCTGCTTTTGCAGCTGGTGTTTGCGGCTGCGTACGTGGCTATGATGGCCATTACGGGCAATCTCTCCACCGAGATCGTGCTTCCGTTTTTCGATTTCTTTGATATCGCGATCCCCTTGGGCTGGCTTGCCTATCCCATCTATATCATCGTGATCGCAGGTTTTGTCAACGCTACCAACCTGACCGACGGCATCGACGGTCTTGCAGGCAGTATCACTGCAGTGGTTTCGCTGTTTTTGGCCATCATGGCGATCATCGGTGGCGACGGCATGCTGGGCGTGGTTTCTGCCGCGCTGCTTGGTGCTATGTGCGCATTCCTGATCTATAACCACAACCCCGCACGCGTGTTTATGGGTGACACGGGTTCACTCTTTATCGGCGGTGTGCTGATGGGCTGCGCGTTTATGGCGCACATGGAGGTCGCGGTCATCGTGGCGGGCTTTGTGTATATCGTTGAAATGCTCTCCAGCCTATTCCAGATCCTGTATTTCAAGCTGACGCACGGCAAAAGACTTTTCAAAATGGCACCCCTGCACCATCACTTTGAAAAGTGCGGCTGGGGCGAGAAAAAGATCGTGCTGGTGTTCAGCATTGTGACCGCACTTTTGTGCGTGATCGCATATTTTACCGTTGCATAAATTTTGATTATCCGTTATTTCAAAAGGAGGTGAAGCCGTGAAAAAGCATCGGGTATACTGGGAGCGCTTCAAGCGCGCTTTGCGCGTTAAGGGCGGGGAACTGACAGACCGCTTTAACCAAAAGCAGGATGCGCTTCTTGAGCCGGAGGATCCCATCTATCAAAAAAAGATTCACGGTGAGCCTTTGCCCGAGCCGGGCGTGCTGACGCGCGGCGGCATTGACGTGTGGTTTTTGCTGATCGTGCTGGGGCTGATCCTGTACGGCGTGATCATGGCCTACAGCGCAAGCTCAATCTACGCGGCGCAATATCACGACGATTCCACCTACTTTATCAAAAGACACCTGATGTACTTAGCCTTGGCTGTGGCGGCAACCACGCCATTTGTGCTGATGGCGCGTCCCTGGTTCTGGAAATTCTTTGCCATTTGTGCGTACGGTGGCTCGGTCTTGCTGCTTGTCGCGGTGCTGATCAACGGCACGGTGTTTGGCGGTGCAAACCGCTGGATCGCCATCGGCAGCATTACCATCCAGCCCTCCGAGATCGCCAAAATGGCGCTGATCATGTTTCTTGCCTTGTTTATGTCGAAGTATCAGAAGCAGATAGGCACGGTGCAAAAGTTTGGCGGACATTTTTCCTACGGTGTGATCGGCCCTGCCGTGATCATCGGCATCATCTGCGGCCTTGTCATGCTGGAAAAGCATTTGTCGGGCTTGATCATCCTGGGCGTGCTGGGCATCGTGGTCATGTATCTGGGCGGCACCAAGCTCAAATGGTTTGCTGCGATCGGTGTGGCGGGCGTCGGCATTGTCGGCGGCGTGCTTTTGTTCTCGGATTACGCAAGACAGAGAATCGATACGTGGATCAACATCGACAAGGTTGACCCGCTGGGTGAGGCGTGGCAGACGCTGCAAGGTCTTTATGCCATTGGATCGGGTGGATTTTTCGGCCGCGGACTTGGCAACAGCCAACAGAAATACGGCTACGTTTCGCAGCCGCAGAACGACTTTATCTTTACCATCATTTGCGAGGAGCTGGGTATGCTCGGTGCGCTGATTCTGATCGGCCTTGTCATTTTGCTTGTATGGCGTGGCTACAAGATCGCAGCAAACGCCCCCGACAAATTCTGTGCGCTGACCGTGTACGGTCTGACCACCAAGGTCGCGCTGCAGACCATGCTCAATATCGCGGTGGTGACCAATTCCATGCCGAACACAGGCATTTCGCTGCCCTTCTTCTCGTCGGGCGGTACGGCGCTTGCCCTGCAGATCTTTGAGATGGGCATTATCCTTTCGATATCGCGCTACTCCTATCAAAAAAAGTAGTCGGAGAGTAGCGTGGAAGTTCACGTCATACTCCCATTCGCTTAACCATTCACGCCTGAACTTTACCTAAAAATGGGGTCCAACCCATTTTTGGAGCAAAGCTCCACGGTGAAGTTTCCATCACGATTTGAGCCGCCATAGGCGGCACGGAGATTATTATGAACGTACTTATGACCGGTGGCGGTACGGCAGGGCATGTAAACCCTGCCATTGCCATTGCTGACACGATAAAAAAGAAATATCCCGAGGCGCACGTCGCCTTTGCCGCGTCCACCGAACCCTCGGATAAGGCAAAGGAGCTTTTGTCACGCACGCAGTACGATGAGTTTTACAGCATCGATATCTGCGGCATGCGCTCGCCCGCTTTTCATCCGGGCAACGTCCGCACGGCTTATCTGATGGTCAAATCCCAAGGGCAGGCCAAGCGGCTGATCAAGCAATTCAAGCCCGATATCATCATCGGCACGGGCGGATATGCAAGCTGGCCGCTGCTGGCAGCAGGCTCGCGCATGGGCATTCCCACGCTGGTGCATGAATCCAACGCGCTGCCCGGCAAGGCTCTGATGCAGGTGCGCGGCAAGGTGGATCGTATCCTTGTCAATTTTCCCGAGGCAGCTGAGCGATTCGGCCTGCCTGATAAGACGCGTGTGGTGGGCAATCCGCTGCTGGGCGGCTTTACGGCGTGCGATGCCAAGGAGGCAAGACGCGCCATCGGTGTGGAGGGCAACTACCGCTATATGGTTTTGGCCATTGGAGGCAGCAGAGGTGCCATGATGGTCAATCGCTACGTGTTCGAAATGATCGAGAGCATGGCCAAGGCGCGTCCCGACGTGCTGTTCGTAACGGCTACGGGCAAGGACTATTTTGTGGAATACAAAGAAAAGTATGCCAAGGTGGGGCTTGATAAGCTGCCCAACGTGCGCGTTTCGGAATACATTTACGATATGCCCGTGCAGATGTCCGCAGCGGATATCGTCATTTCCCGCGCGGGCGCGATGACCGTGTCCGAGCTTGCGCTGATGCATAAGGCGGCTATTCTGATCCCGTCGCCCAACGTGGCAAACGATCACCAATACAAGAACGCAAAAGCACTTGGGGACGCAGGAGCAGCCGTGTACGCACGCGAAAGCGAGTTTGCGGGCGGTGGTCTGCAGAGCCGCGTGGAGTCCTTGCTGCGTGATGATAAGGCTTTGATAAGCCTGCGCGTCAACATCGGAAAATTCGCCTCACCCGACGCAAACGGGCAGATCTTAGCAGAGATCGAGCAGCTGCTTGCAGGGAAGGAGACAGAGGCATGAAGGAGCGATTGCAAAAATTGCGCGACGCGCTCCTTGAGCGTGTGCCGCAAAAGAACTACACGCCCGAGCAAAAGGCGGCCATGACCAAAAAAACGGCGCTGATAAGCGGTGCTGTGGGGGCTTTGATCCTTGTGCTGCTGGTCGTGGCGCTGTTTCCCGTGACCGGGGTGGAGATCGTATCCAATCAATCGCATTACTCAGAGCAGCAGATCATGGAAGCGCTGGACAAGACCGCCTGGACGCCATTGCTTAATTTGACTCCGCGCCGCGCACAGCAGCGCCTTTTGGACAACCTTCTGTACTTGGAGAGTGCCGAGGTGAAATACAGCTTTCCCGGTACCCTGCGCATCAGCGTGACCGAGCAGCAGCCGCTTTACTATTTTTATTACGAAACACAGATCGGCGGTAAGGATCATACGGGCTGGCTGGCAGTAGGGCCCGATCTGCGCGTGGTGGACGCTGCAAGAGATCAGGAGACCTTTGCAGCACTCGGATTGACAAGACTTGCCTTGCCCGCACCCGTGCTGGATCAGACCGAGCCGGGCAGAGCCAGCAAGCTGCGCTTTACCCGCGAGGAGGAAACGGGGGAGGGCGCCAAGACAGAACAGGACTATGCTTATATTTCGGAGTTTTTGGTTTGGCTGGAGGCATCAGAGGTGGCGGAGCGGCTGACGAGTGTGGATCTTGCAGAAAAATTTGACGTCAAGATCACGCTGGACAGCAAATACCGCATCGAGCTTGGACGCGTCAGGGACGAGCGCGACTTTGCGCAAAAGCTGGCCTTGGCCGAGCAGATTCTTGCAGAATCCTCGATCGACGCGGATCAGAAATACGCCATTTTGGTTGGATCCGACCAAATTTCCATGTATCCTCTCTACGACGGGGACGCAGATGTGGCCGACTGAAGCGTCAGATAGCCGTATTCTGCTGCATTGTCGTGCTAAATTGTGAATTTTTCATAAATTATTACAATTATTTTTGCGAAACCTCTTGAATTATTTTCAACTTTGTTATATTATATAGTAAAGCATATGTTGGGATAGTTTTGCCCATCGGCCACAAGGTCTTGTGCTTTACGGTTTGGAAATAAAAAATCAGATATAAATATTCGGGAGGATAGCAAAATGACTTTTGAACATGATGATACCTATGATTGTGGTGTGAATATTAAGGTGATCGGTGTCGGCGGCGGCGGAAACAACGCTGTGAACAGAATGATCAGCAGCCACATCCGCGGTGTAGAATTCGTGTCCATTAACACTGACAGACAGGCACTTCGCAGATCCGAGGCTGCAACGCAGCTGGTGATCGGTGAAAAGCTGACCAAGGGCTTTGGCGCAGGTTCCAACCCTCAGATCGGCGCACGCGCAGCGGAGGAGTCCTTAGACGATATCAAGAAGTTCCTGCAGGGCACCGATATGGTGTTCGTAACCGCAGGTATGGGTGGCGGTACCGGTACGGGTGCGGCTCCCGTTGTGGCACGCGTTGCACACGAGATGGATATTTTGACCATCGGTATTGTAACCAAGCCCTTCGCATTTGAGGGCTCTCGCAGAGCTGCACAGGCAGAGGCAGGCATTGCCGAGCTGAGCCAGTACGTAGACTCTCTGATCGTGATCCCCAACGAAAAGCTCAAGCAGGTAACCGATACCAGAATCACGCTTGCTAACGCATTCGAGATCGCAGACAACGTGCTGCACCGCGGCGTTAAGAGCGTTTCCGATCTTGTCAACGAATCTTTGTTCATCAACCTCGACTTTGCTGACGTGACCTCTATCATGAAGGGCGCAGGCTATGCGCACATGGGTATCGGCTCTGCAACCGGTAAGGATAAGGCAGAGCAGGCTGCTCGCGCTGCTATCTCCAGCCCGCTGCTTGAGTCCTCCATCAAGGGCGCTCGCGGCGTTCTGATCAGCATTATGGTATCTCCCGACGTAGGTTTGGAGGACGTGGATCTGGCATCCACCATGATCGCCAACGAGGCACATCCCGATGCGAGCGTAATTTGGGGTGTCGGCTTCGATCCCGAGCTGGAAGACGAGATGAAGATCACCATCATCGCAACCGGCTTTGATAAGAAGGACGACAACCAGAATCCCGGTAAGATCTCCCTGCAGCCCAAGGCAGAGCCCGCTAAGGCGATCCCCGTAAAGGAAGTCAAGGAATCCAAGGCACCCTCTGCTGACGATGATCTGGACGATATGCTGTCCATGTTCAAGAGAGGCACCAGAAGATAATCGTAAAGAATTCAGGGACTCCTGCAAATGCAGGAGTCCTTTTTCTTGACAAGGCTTGGCGCGGTGTGCTATAATGATCTTGCAAAAGATGAAAAGGGAGTGCGCGTATGTGTTTGAGCAAGAAAACGAAAATACGGAAATATCTGGAGCAAAGGGCGCAAGACAGCGACGCGTTTGATCTCCTCCTTGCGGATTATCTGGATGGAGGCATGCTGCAAAAGCTCAAGGCGCTGGGCATTACAAGGCCGGAAATCTTTGTGGACTTCAATAAGCACCTCAAATGTATCGGCATACAGGGCAGATACGGCGCGTATTTTGCGGATGTGCAGATCTACCCGGATGAATTCGGGCTGGCTTTTGACTTGGACGAGGCGGATGAGGATGTGCTGTATCCTTTGCAGAGCAGAGAGCAGGTCTATCTTGCGCTGTCGGAGGCACTTCGGGCGTTGCCGAGGAAAGAGTAAGGGGGCTTTGATATGAAACGAATATACCTGTACGGAAGATGCGTGAGAATCATCATGCTGCTCTCGTTTGGATTTTTGCTTTGGGCATTTACGGACATGTATATCCAAAGCGGTTACAGCCTCAAAAATCTTGCGCTGTTGATATTGGCCGCCGTCGCGGCTGCCTGTGTAATGATTTGGCTGTATTCCATGGGAATATTTTTGGATCGTAAGCATGATAAGCTCATGATTGTGATGGGAATTTTGCACGACGAAAGAAAAGAGATCACTCTTGGCGGCCTTGCGTCCGTTGACGTTGAACGCAACGGAAACATCGGCATGACCTTCGTGATCCGCTATACGTATAACCGCACCGAGCGGTTTGAGCATCGGTTTTTCAGAATTTCATTTGTGGAAAAGCTGCAATTCAAAAGGATCAAGCGACAGCTTGGTAAAATGAACGCGCGATATTTGTCGGAAAATCGCGTATAAGCATACAGAAATTGCAAGCAGCGAACAATCCGGGATGCGAGATCCGTCCGTCTGTAGGGGCTGACGTCCCCCGACAGCCCGGGCAGGCGCTATGTGAATATTTCATTACGGAAAAACTTGTTGTTTCGGGCCGGTGCGTCGAGGACGTCGCACCCTACAGACGGGTGGATAGCGTAACCACCGAGTGAAGCACCTTTCATACAAGAGAATAAAACAGGGACTGCTTTTTCGCAGTCCCTGTGCTTTTATAGCATTTTATCCGCTTGGGTCAGAATCTCTCGCTCGGAAAAGGGCAGATATTTGCCGCGAACGTACTGGTAGCATTCGTGTCCCTTACCTGCCAGTACGATCGCGTCGCCCGGTTTTGCCTCTCTGACCGCCCATGCGATGGCTTCGGCGCGGTCGGGGATACAAACGTAGCGGTCATGGGTGAACGCTGCTGCAATATCGGCTATGATCTTGTCGGGGGATTCGTTGCCGGGGTTGTCCGAGGTCAGGATCGAGAGATCGCAAAGCTCGCTTGCCACCGCGCCAAGCTCACCGCGCCGCATTTGCGTGCGGTCGCCTACAGAGCCAAAAAGGCAGATCAGACGCCCCGTCTTATAAGCGCGCAAAGCGTTCAGCACGGCACGCAAAGAAGCACCGTTGTGCGCGTAGTCGATGATAAAGGTGCTATCCGGTCTGCTCGGCAAAAACACCGGCTCAAAGCGTCCTTTGACGCGCACGTGTCCCAGCGCAGCCACACACTCCTGAATCGAAAGCCCGATCTTGTCGCAAACCGCCAGTGCGCACAGCGCGTTGTAAACGCTGTAATCGCCCGGGAAGGGGATCTGCACGGGTAGGGCAAGACCATCGGGGGTGTGGCAAACAAAGGCCGTGCCGGGAACGCGGTAGCAGATCTCGGCCTTGGCATCGCTGCCGCGCCACGCACAGGTGTCGCCCGTGCCAAACGTGGTCACGGGAGCGACAACATCCTTGATCATGTAGGACGCTTCGGGATCATCCGCGTTACAAAGAATGTCGCGGATGCCGGGCATGGAAAACAGCATGCGCTTGCAGGCCTTGTATTCCGCCATGTTGGCATGCTCCACACCGCCGATGTGATCGGGGTGGAGATTGGTAAAGATGCAGGTGTCAAACCTGATGCCGTGTATGCGGTGCAGCTTGAGTGCCTGCGAGGAGACCTCCATGACCACGTACCTGATGCCGCATTCCACCATTTGCGCCATATAATGATGCAGATCCAGGCTTTCGGGTGTGGAATTGATGGTGGCGTAGTGCCTGCCCGCAAAATCAATGCCGTTGGTGCCTATGTAAGCCGAGGGGATGGCAAGCGATTCCAGGACGCCGTGGATCATGAGTGCCGTGGTGGTTTTGCCCTTGGTACCCGTAATGCCGATCACGTGCAGCTTGTCCGCAGGATGTCCGTAAATGGTCGCGGCAACCGTGGCAAGCGCAATTCTGGTATCGGGACAGTATATCACGCAGGCGTCACCCGGCAGATCAAGCGGACGCTCGACCAAAAACACGCGCGCACCGTTCGAGTATGCGGACATGGCGTAGCTGTGACCGTCGCTGACGTAGCCGCGGATGCAGACGAACAGGCAATCGGGGCCTGCCTTACGCGAGTCGTTGCAAACGTATGTAATATCCGCGTCGGGAATGGGACCCTGACAGGTATGATCAAGATGCTCGATGAGCTCTATAAGCTTCATATCGGCAGTTCCTCCTTGGTAAGATAGGGCAGTGAACCGTGGGACAGCTGCTCGGGCTGCATGATGACGTAATACGGCTCCAGCGCTGCAGCGTGCGTCATGCAAAAGGCTCTGTATTGCTCGGTGCAGGGGATCAGACAAAAGAGCAGGTCGGGGTATTCACGCGCAAAGCTGCAAAGATCCTCCAAGAGCAATTCTCCCTGCAAATAAGCGGGAGTGCGCACCACGCGCACGTATGTAAGAAGATACGTAAACCAAGAGGGACGGGCGCAATAGATATGTGAGATCACGCCATAGAGGCGGTAAAGCCTGCGTGCCGTGGAAAAAGCCTCGGTACTGCTGCCGAGTATAACAGGCACCATCACGCGCTCCAGCTGTTCTTTCATGGGCATCCCCCTTTCCTTGCGGTGTCTTTTTCCATTATACCACAAAAGTCGCGGCTTGTCACGGCAAAGCACAATATTTGGCAAATATTTTTTTATACCCTTGCAAAATGGTCGCATATCCGTTATAATGGGGATATGACCGACAAAGGAGGGAGTAGCAAAACCCATGAAAAAAGAAAGCATATACAGAATTTTTTCCAAGATCCCCACGCTTGAAACAAAGCGATTGATTTTGCGCAAGATGCTGGTTTCGGACAAGGAGGACATATACGACTATTCCCGCCGCGAGGACGTGACCGAATACCTGACTTGGGCGCCGCATACGAGCATAGAATACACGCAGGATTATCTGCGCTATATCGGACAGAGATATAGCGTGGGCGACTATTTCGACTGGGCAGTGGTGGAAAAGGCAAGCGGCAGAGTGATTGGCTCTTGCGGCTTTACGCGCTTTGATTACCCCAACGATGCAGGAGAGATCGGCTACGTGTTCCATCCCGATTTTGGCTGCAAGGGGTATGCTACCGAGGCTGTGGGCGAGGTGGTTCGCTTCGGCTTTGTTGCGCTCAAGCTGCACCGCATCGAGGCAAGGTACATCAAAGGCAACGACCGCTCCTGCAGGCTTATGGAGCGTCTTGGCATGCAGTTCGAGGGCGAGCGACGCGAGGCAATGCTTGTCAAGGGCGCGTACCGCACCGTGGGAACGTATTCCATGCTTGCAAGTGAGTTTGCGAGAAAGAATTGAGTGCGAAAAGCGGAAGGTTTCGTAGGGGCGAAATATTTCGGCCAAGTCGAAATTCGATCGCCCGTCGCATTTGGGGAGGGCGGATGCTTGCTCCCACCGTTCTAATTATTTGTGAATGATACGTACGGCGTGTCTGCTTGGCGTTTTCCAAAAGTAACAGTCAAAGTAACAGCCAAAAGTGTGGCTTTTTGCACCCAACTATGCTAAAATAACGGCAGAGGAAAGGAGGAGTCACGATGGAATTTGCGAAAAGACTCAAACAATTACGCAGCGAAAAGGGCATCTCACAGACCAAACTCGCGGCAGATATTCATATCAGCCGTTCTGCCGTTGCAAAATGGGAAAACGGACTCGGTATGCCAAGTGATGAATCTCTGCAAATGCTTGCCGAATATTTTGATGTGACCGTGGAGGAGTTGAATCCGAAACAGAGAAAAACGCAATATCAGGACACGGCTACGCATACCGAGGCCCAATCTCTCCAAACTCTGTATAATCAGATTCTTTATAATCAGATGAATACAGCAAATACTGAAAATGTGGAGGATAGCGAAAAACACACCAAACTTACGGTCAAGGTGCTGATAGCGATGGCAGTGGTAGTGTTCTTTTGGATACTCATAGTGATATTGTCGATCTTGTTCCCAAAAGTGTTGATCGAATTTCTGAAATTGATCGTTGCGCTTTTAAACAATGTTATTATGATGTACAGTTCTACGGTTTTGGTCGGTGTAGTTACTATTGCAACGCTGGTAATTCTTGTCATACAGCTGGTGAAGCTGCAAATCATGCATCGTGGCTATAAAACAAGGTGGTTGTCGATTCTGCCTTTTTTGATGTTTGCAGTTGTGATCGGTTATGTTGTATGGGCTGTAGTCGTACTGCGTAATTCTTACTCCATCTTTGCCGGTGTTACGGTCAGTGCTCCTTGGCTTATGTGGATCTTGGTATATGTTGCAGTTGCTATGGATTGCATCGTGAAATCTCCCGGAAAACGTTTTTGGAATATCCGCACAGTTGTTTGTGTTATAGGTAGTGTACTTAATTTTTTTGCGTTAGCAGCAATTATGTTCATTGTAGATTGGTTTCAAGGAATATTGCTGGGGTTGATGATTATGTTCAACGGGTGGTGTATTTGGGGGCAGGCTTTGTTATTTACAATAGTGTGTTCAGTACCCGGGATCATCAAACGCATTGTCAATAAGAAGATTTAAACGTAGATTTTCGTATGGCGGGAGCTTGCTCCCGCCTTTCTTGATCTTTGCAGGGAAAGGATTGAGGGGGCTTTTTTGCAATTTTACCTTCAATAACTTGCAAAAACCCTTGACATAAAAGGGAAATGGGTGTATAATTAAAATTGGCGTGCTTTGAGCACCAATCTTGACGGCAGAAAGGAAATCTGTTATGAAAAGAGACATTTTAAGACTTCTTGAAGATAATATGCAAAGCTTTTCCAAAGGGCAAAAGCTGATCGCAAAATATATTTTGCAGGAATACGACAAGGCGGCTTACATGACCGCATCCAAGCTTGGCCGCGCTGTGGGCGTTTCCGAGTCCACCGTTGTACGCTTTGTTATCGAGCTGGGCTACGAGGGCTACCCCGAGTTCCAGAAGTCGCTGCAGGAGCTGATCCGCACCAAACTGACCTCCTTCCAGCGTATTGAGGTCACCAATAACCTGATCGGTAAGGGTGACGTGCTTTCCAAGGTGCTGGAGTCGGATGCCGAGAAGATCCGCAAAACGCTGGAGGGCATTGACCGCGAGGCGTTTGACGCAGCAGTAGGCAGCATTGTGAACGCCAAGAGCATTTATATTCTGGGCGTGCGCTCTTCGTCCTCGCTGGCATCCTTTTTGGATCACAGCCTGCGTATGATCTTTGATAACGTGCGCCTCGTGCAAACTGCTTCGGGCGCAGAGGTGTTCGAGCAGATGCTGGGCGTGGGAGAGGGGGACGTGGTCATCGCCATCAGCTTCCCCAGATACTCCAAGAGAATCATCAAGGCAACCGAATACGCGCACAAGAGCGGTGCGGACGTGATCTGTCTGACCGACAGCGTGGAATCTCCGCTTGCAGCCAGCGCAGACCAGCTGCTGGTCGCGCAGAGTGACATGGCGTCCTTTGTGGATTCGCTTGTTGCCCCCTTGAGCGTGATCAATGCGCTTGTCGTAGCTGTTTCGCGTGTTTGCCAAGAGCAGGTGACCGAAAGATTGCGTCACCTTGAGGTACTGTGGGACGAATACGACATTTACGATAAAACCCAGCAATGAATATGGACTTTAACGATTTCTCCCCTGTGCGCGTCGCTGTTGTAGGCGGCGGGGCAGCGGGTATGATGGCAGCGGTTGCTGCCGCAAATATGGGAGCGAACGTTACGATGTTTGAGCGTAACGACCGTCTTGGCAAAAAGCTGCGCATTACGGGTAAGGGAAGATGCAACGTGACCAACGATTGCGACAGGGATACCTTTCTTTCTAACGTGCCCACCAATCCGCGCTTTCTTTACAGCGCGCTGGCAGCCTTTACCACCGCGGATACTAAGGCCTTTTTTGAGGATCTTGGCGTGCCGCTCAAGACCGAGAGAGGCAACCGCGTCTTTCCCGTGTCGGATAAGGCGATCGATATTGTGATGGCCATGAAGCGTGCCGTGCAGGACGCAGGCGTTAAGGTGGTAAACGAGCGCGTTACCGCCCTGCAGATCTCGGACGGTCGCGTATGCGGTCTGCGTACCACAAGACCTTATGAATTTGACCGCGTCATTATATGTACGGGCGGCAAATCCTATCCGCTCACAGGCTCGGACGGTGACGGATACCGCTTGGCAGCCGATGCAGGGCATACCATCACCCGACTTTTGCCCTCGCTTGTTCCTATTACCTGTGAAGGGCGCACGTGCCGCGCCATGCAGGGACTTTCTTTGCGTAACGTGGGACTGGTCATCAAGGATAACGTCTCGGATAAAGTGGTGTACCGTGATTTCGGGGAGATGATGTTCACGCATTTCGGTCTGACCGGCCCCATGATTTTGAGCGCATCGGCACATCTGCCGGATATTGCGCCCGGAAAATACACAGCCTATATTGATCTCAAGCCTGCGTTGGACGAAAAAACGCTGGACGCGCGCTTGCTTTCGGATTTTTCCAAGTATCAGAATAAAGACTTTCTCAACAGCCTTGGTGACCTTTTGCCGCAGAAAATGATCGAAACCGTGGTGGAATGCTCGGGCATCGATCCCAGAAAAAAGGTCAATTCGGTCACAGCAGCCGAGCGCCATGCGCTTGCCGCGCTGCTCAAGGCCTTTCCCGTGCGTCTGAGCGGATTTCGCCCCATTGACGAGGCCATCGTGACCAAGGGCGGCGTGGATACGCGGCAGATCAAGCCTGCCAGCATGGAATCCCGTCTTGTTTCGGGACTTTACTTTGCAGGCGAGGTGCTGGACGTGGACGCATACACGGGTGGCTTTAATTTGCAGATAGCCTTTTCCACGGGACACCTGGCAGGAGAGAGTGCCGCGACAGATTATTAATATTGAAGGAGAATTATCATGATTCAGATTGCCATCGACGGACCGGGCGGAGCCGGTAAGACAACGCTTTCCAAGGCGATTGCCAAAAAGCTTGGCATCGTTTACGTGGATACCGGTGCTATGTATCGCACCGTAGGCCTTTACGTGCGCGATCACGGCTTTGCAGCTGATGATGCAGCAGCCGTATGCGCGCTTTTGCCCGAGATCCATATCGAGGTCAAATTTGAGAACGGCGTGCAAAATATTTATCTCAACGGTATAAATCCCGGTGACCGCATCCGTGAGCCCGAGATCTCCATGTACGCCTCGGGCGTTTCCAAGATCCCCGAGGTCAGAGCCTTCCTTCTGGAAACGCAGAAGGAGATTGCAAGAAAGAACAGCGTGATCATGGACGGCAGAGATATCGGTACCGTTATTCTGTCCGATGCAGACCTCAAGCTTTTCATGACCGCATCTCCCGAAACCCGCGCAAAGCGCCGCTATCTGGAGCTGATCGAAAAGGGACAAGAGGTCACGCTTGAGCAGGTCATGGAGGAGATGGTGGCGCGTGACGCGCAGGATGCAGGCAGAGAGATCGCACCCGCGATTCCCGCAGACGACGCGATCATGTACGACAACTCCGGGCTGACCTTTGACGAAAGTCTGGAGAGCCTTTTGGCCTTTATCAAGGAAAAGCTTGGCAACAAGCTGAACGACCTGTAAGATGAAGAGCGGTTTTTACAGAGTATTCCAGGGAACGCTGCGCAGGCCCTTTATGTGGCTGCTCCGATTGCACGTGCATGGGGCAGAGAACGAGCCTGCCGCATCCGACGGACCGTATATCATCTGCGGAAACCACACTGTTTTTGCCGATCCCATCTTTTTGTGTGCCGTAACCAAGCAACAGCAGCCGCACTTCATGGCCAAAAAGGAACTGTTTCGCATACCGCTTCTGAACCTTTTGATCAAGGGGCTGGGTGCCTTTCCGGTCGATCGCGGCGGCGGTGACGTTTCTGCGATCAAAAAGAGCATCGCCATGCTCAAAGAGGGCAAGTGCGTGGGCATTTTTCCGCAGGGACACCGCTACGCTGGCGTTGATCCGCGCAAGACCGAGATCCACCACGGCCTTGGCATGATCGCAAGCCGCACGCAGGCAACGATCTTGCCGTGCTACCTTTGTATGAAGGATTACAAATATAAGCTCGGTCGTCGTGTGGATATCGTGATCGGTAAGCCCATGCCGTATGAGGAATACGCATGCGGACTTGGCGGCACGGCGGAGTATACCGCCATTACCGAAAAGGTGTTTGATCGCATCTGCACGCTGGGTGAGCAATTCAAAAACGGGGAGCAGAGCGTATGAGCAGAGAGGTTGTGGTAGCCAAGCACGCAGGCTTTTGCTTTGGCGTGGGCAGGGCAGCCGATGCGGTGGAGAAGGAGATTGCTTCGCATGTCCCCGGTACGCGTATTTTTACGCTTGGCAGGCTGATCCATAACGATACCTATATCTCGCGTCTTGCGGCGCAGGGCGTTGGCATTGCACACGAGGATGATCTCGAGCGACTTTGCTCCGAGGCTTGCCGGGAGGCTCCCGTCAAGGTGTTCGTCCGTGCGCACGGCATGACCAAGGAAACAGAGGAGTTGTTGACACGGTGTCAGGCGCAAAATCCGTATTTTTCCTTTGTGGATTGTACCTGCTCATTTGTGCGAAAGATTCATAAGATCGTAACAGAGCATAACAGTCCCGATCACGTGCTGTACGTGTTGGGCGCAAAGGACCATCCCGAGGTGGTAGGCTTTCTTTCGCGTTTTGACGGTGAAATCATCGTTTTTTCCGACCTTGCGGAGCTTCAAAGCATCCTGACGCCCGAAAAATGGGAAAAAGTATGCGCAAAAGTACCAATAATGGTTGCCCAAACAACACAAAAATTGGGCGAATGGTTAAAAACGAAAGAATTTATCAAAAAACTATATACAAATCCGATAATTTTTGATACAATATGTAGTATCACGGAAATTCGCCAGAAAGAGGTTGCAAGCCTTGCAGGCGCGTGTGATTGCATGATTGTCATAGGAAGTCGGAGCAGTTCAAATTCGACAAAACTGTACCATATCAGCAAGAGTGCGTGTCCTGATACCTATATGGTAGAAAATGCTGCACAACTGTCTGCGTATGGACCGTTTACTCACCAAAGGGTGGGGATCGCGGCAGGTGCCTCAACACCGCGCGATATAATTGAGGAGGTAGAAAAAACCATGAGCGAAGTTATTGAAAACTTTGAAGAGCTGTTGGAATCATCACTCAAAACTTTAAATACAGGAGATGTCGTTACCGGAACCGTTGAATACGTTACCGATGCAGAGATCCAGTTGGACCTCGGCGCAGGCGTTACGGGTTACATCAAGGCCGAGCAAGTTGATGATTCTCCCGAAAAGTTGACTGACAGATTCCACAAAGGTGACAAGGTAGATGCCTTTGTCATTCGCGTCAGCGACATCGAGGGAGTTGCTGAACTTTCCAAGAAGCGCGTCGATTCTGACAAGAACTGGTACAAGATCGTCGCAGCAAAGGACACCGAGGAAGTGCTGGAGGGCATTGTCATCGAGGTTGTTAAGGGTGGCGTTATTGTTTCCATCGACGGCAACCGTGTGTTCGTACACGCATCTCAGACCGGTGTTCCCAAGGATGGCGACCTGGCTTCCATTCTGAACACCACCGTTAAGCTGAGAATCATCGAGATCCGTGAGGGCAAGAAGGCTAAGGGCTCCATTCGTCTTGTACAGAGAGACGAGCGCCGCGCTCAGCAGGAAGCTTTCTGGAACGAGATCGAGGAAGGCAAGGTTTACACCGGTACCGTTAAGAGCATGACCTCTTACGGTGCATTCATCGACCTGGGCGGCGTTGACGGTATGGTTCACGCATCCGAGCTGTCCTGGAAGAGAATCAAGTCCCCCGCAGACGTTGTTGCAATCGGTGACACTCTGACCGTCTTTGTTAAGAGCTTTGACAAGGAAAAGAAGAGAATTGCCCTTGGCTACAAGACCGAGGAGACCAACCCCTGGTACGTCTTTACTCACACCTATGCAGAAGGCGACGTTGCATCCGTTAAGATCGTCAGCATGATGCCCTTTGGCGCATTTGCAGAGATCGTTGACGGCGTAGACGGTCTGATCCACATTTCTCAGATCGCTATGACCAAGATCGCAAAGCCCGCAGACGTGCTTGAGATCGGCCAGATCGTTGACGCTAAGATCGTTGGCATTGACAACGAAAAGCAGAAGGTCAACCTGTCCATCCGCGCTCTGCTGGAAGAGGCTAAGGCTCTGCTTGAGGCTGCTCC
>JAZQYT010000200.1:0-9368 GCA_045633665.1 Eubacteriales bacterium
AACAATTACCGCCCGACAGAACACCGTAAGGTGTAACACACTATACCTTGCAGGCAAGGCGTGTGAAAAGGAGTACGAACAAAATTGTCCGTACTCCTTTTTCTTTGTTCGGTAGTTCAAAACCTGCTTTATGGTAGGAATCCTTCGGTTCTCTTTTTTCACTCGGTGCAGCCGAATATCACTCGCGCAGCGAATATCACTGATCTCTGCCCACGGCAGAGATCTCCGCTCCTCCCCACTCGACAACGCAAAAGCCCTCTCTTGCAAACGGCTCAAACGTCTGCGGTTGAATCTCTACAGCCTCGTCCAGCGGCATATACGCCATAAATACGCGCAACAGGCTGTCGGGCGCGGGATTGATCTCCAGGGCAGCCGAATCGGTATACGCGTTTGTCTGGAAGCTGATCAGATTGTAGGCATTGTTCTGCATGCGCGGCAGCCAATAAATGATAAACTCGTTGGCCTCGCGGGGACTCAATCCCTGCTCTGCCAAAGCCCACTCCAAAAATGCTGCGGTATCTTCGCCGGAAACACAAAACCCCTTGGAAAAATCATATTCCGTATCGGCCTTTCCCTCCCAGAACAGGCAATAATACTGTTTGCCATCCGGGAACACCAACGTACCGTCGGGATATGCCGTAAAGTTCTGCCAGCCGTTCGTTCCGTGCGCGGGATAAGTGAAGGTCAGCTCACCGTTCAAAAGCACGCGCAAGTCGCATTCGAGAGGCACTTCGGGATACAGATAAATCACCGGCTTTTCGGCAACCACCTCGTCAGTACATACGTGCGTGTCCTCCTCGGTCGTTTCCTCCATGGTGGTCTGTGGCTCAGTGCTTGGGATTACGGGCAAAACGTCGGTCTCAGTCCCGATCGGTTCGGGATCGGTGGGATAGGTATCCGCATCGGTGCTCTGCGCGCCCCATCCATATAAGGGATCGTCGTTGGCGCAGGCTGCAAGCAAGCAAAGACATAACAGAATTGCGAAACATAAGCTCAGTTTTTTCATTGTAAATCCCTCCTTTGGATCTTCTTTACTTATATAAACGATAAAAATTCAAAAATGTTCCCGAAATACGAAAAAAAGTTGCTTTTTTAAGCAACTTTTTTCTTTTGCCCGATCCTTTTGACAAGCATTGCGATCAACAGCATGATATATGACGCTGTCGTAAAGCCCGCAATATAGATAAACAGACACCAAGGATACGGCACGACCGCCTGCACGCTTGAATAGACGGGCAAGGACGGCTCGCAATGGCGGCTGACAAAGAACATATTGAAGGTCTCATTTGGAACGATGCCCACTACAACGGCAAGCTCGTTGAGTACGACAGCCATGCACACCGCCACCGAGAACACCGCCATGCCGCGCAAAATGGTTTTATGCTCGGCCTTGGCAGCTCCCGTGTAATACAAGAATATACCAACTACAAGCATTGAGCCGTGGCAGACCATACTCTGAATATTGATCCAGACGCTGCTTGTGAACACGTCACCGGGATATACCATAACGCAAGCCCCCGCAAAGACCGCAAAGGTGGCAAGAAAGCTGTACAAATAGCTTTGCAGCTTGCCGCGTGCAAAACCCGAAAGCAGTCCTACGTACATCGGCACAGAGCAAAACTGGAACGGAAACGCGTACCATTGGTAATCAAACTGCACGCCGCCGTCATAGGAAAAACTGTACTGCAGCTGCTTGTAGATCTCCAGCGCAATCACGATCAAGGCAGTGTAAAATACAACGTTTCTCGGGTTCTTGATCCTCCCGTGCTTATAAAACAAGCACAACAGCACTGTCATACCAACCGTCAGGATCAGACAAAGGATATGAAACCAACCAAACCAGGTCGGAAGAAAGATGGCGCAATCTTAATAATTCTTTATAAATGCTTCTTGCCAGATCTTTCCGTATGTGGTATAATAGAAGCAATCAAAAGAAAAGGAGCAGGACAATGAAGCACTCGCAAAACGATATGGCGCTATTGGTGCATCTGCAGGATCACCGTGAGCCCGCCAAAGTTCCCTTTACTTTTACCTTGAACGGCACACGCTACCAAGGCTTCCCCGACGCCTTTGGTCCACAGGTGGAATACGAGCGCATTGACGCCTCGATCTCGCGCTATCGCATCACCGCACACACACCCGACGGATTGCTTTTGACGGCCGACCACTATTCCTACAGGGATTTCGCCGTCAGCGAATGGGTGATGAGCATCAAAAACGTGTCCGATCATGCCTCGCAAACCATTTCGGATTGGAGCTTTTCCACCGTGTTCCCTGCCGATGCAGCCTCCCTGTATCACGGAAACGGGGATACCTGCGGCACAAACGGCTACGAATGGGCAACCGACGCGCTGACAAACACACCGCTCTGTATCGCCCCTGTGGGTGACGGCACCTCCTGCAACGGTGCTTTCCCCTACATGCGCCTCTTATTCGAGGGTTGGGGCGTCAACCTTGCCATTGGCTGGAGCGGCCATTGGAGCGCGGATTTTGCATTGACGCAAGAAGGCGCAAAATTCACTGCGGGACAGGGATTTTTCAACGCATACCTAAAGCCGGGTGAGAGCGTCCGCACACCTCGTATCACCATGCAAGGTTTCGAGGGTGGGCACGATCGCGGCCGCAATTTGTGGCGTTCCTACTACTTTGCGCACATGCTGCCCCGCGAAAAGGACGGCAAACCGCTCTCTCCCAAGCTGTTCGTGCATACCTGGGCGATCGACGGCAAGAGCGAATTTTCGGGCACGACCGAGAAAAACCAAAAAGAGGCCATCGACACCTACCTGCAAAAGGGATTTGAGCCGGACGCTTGGTGGATCGACGCAGGCTGGTATCCCTGTAACTACGATTGGGGTGTGGGCGTGGGAAACCTGCGCATCAACACCGACAATTACCCCAACGGACTGAAGCCCGTGTCGGATCACCTGCACAAAAACGGCATGGATCTGCTTTTGTGGTTTGAGCCCGAGCGTAATTACAAGGACACCGACATGTGGCGCGAGCATCCCGAATTTTTGCTGTTTTATGAGGGTGAAAGCCACTTCTGGCTGACCAATGCTCTGTTCAATCTGGCCGATCCCGTGGCCTGCGATTGGCTGATCGACAAGATCGACGGCATGATCAAGGAATTCGGTGTGGACATTTACCGCCAGGACTTCAATTTCCAGCCTATGCCCTACTGGCAGCAGAACAGCGAGCCGGGACGCGAGGGCGTTTTGGAAAATTTGCACATTCAGGGCTACTACCGATTCTGGGATACTTTGCTTGAGCGCAATCCCGGTCTTTGGATCGATTCCTGCGCCTCGGGCGGCAGACGAAACGATCCCGAAACCATGCGCCGTGCCGTACCCTTGCATTACACCGACGTGGGCTACGGTGACCATTACATGAAGCAGGCGCAGCACAGGCAGATGTTTGAGTGGGTCCCCTATTTCCGTGCGCACAACTTCAACTGGTGCGGTGACGACGGTATTTACAACGGCCAGCCCCACCGTATAGACGGCTTTGCTTATCAGAACGCCATGGTACCTTCCATGACCGACATGACCGAATACTATCACGATGAGGTGCAGTTTGCGCAAGGGCGCGTCTATCACGCCATCTGGCGCAAGGCGGCAGAAATCATGCTGCGCGCGGACTACTATCCTTTGACCGAATGCCGCAAGGACATTCACGACTGGTACGGTCTGCAGTTTGATGAGGACGGGGCCGGGCTTGTGCAGGTCATTCGCAACGTGGCTGTGGAGAGTGAGGAATGCACGCTTTGGCCTTACATAGCCGACGAGAGCAAGACTTACACCTTTACCGAGGCGGTCAGCGGCGAGGTACGCACGCACACGGGTGCCGATATCAAGAAAAACGGCATGCGCTTTGCCATGCCGAGAAAAACCGCACAAATGTGGTTCTATTGCGCAGAATAAAAAGCAATGGCTGAGTCGATTTCGACTCAGCCATTTTTTGATATTTACTTCTTAGCGAAATAGGTGCTCAGATTGATATACAGCTGCTCATCCTTGAAGGAAAGCATGCCTGCATATTCCAGGATATCCTGCATGCCCATTGCGGGATCTTCATCCACATAAGTAAACAGCTTGAGGTACTGTTCCTTGGCTACGTCAAAGCCATCGGTTTGTGCTACCTCGTAAAGCTGCAGCACGGAGATCGCAGAAACGCTGTAAGAAACGTAGTAGCAGGGGGAGGTAATGGTCATACCGTATTCCCAATAGCCGTCCAGCGCATCCAGCACGCCGTAATCGGTGCAAATGCCCTGATAGAGCAGATCAAATTCATCAGCGCTGATGGTACCGTCTGCCATGATCACGTCGGCATTGGTGCCTTCATACTGATCCAAGTAGACCGCCTGCTCAAAGCTGTCCACGGTAAAGCCTGCCACGGTGGAATAGAACATATTGACCAAAGAGTAGGTTTTGATCAGCGTGTTTGCTACCTTGGGATAGTTTGCATTCTGCTCCAGATAGCACAGATACAAAAGCTCGTCGCCCTGAGAGTGCATTTCCAAAAGGTCATAGGACTGGGAATATTCACCGTCCGCGTAGATCTCGGAGCTGTAGACCTCATTCATGTAGTGGCCAAACTCGTGAATGATGGTAAAGCAGTTGTCATAACCCTTACCGAAGTAAGCGATAGGCAGATTAGGCGCATAAATGGTGGTAACGAACGCACCCTCGTAGTCGCCGCGGAACATATTGCCCTCGCTCATCAGCTTGTTGAATTCATCCGAGAAGGTAATCTGCTTGTCGGGATTAGAGGTAAACGCCATCAGGTCGATGTAATCGTTGACCGTGGTGTTGCCTTCCAAATTGGTAAAGAAGGGCTTGGTACACTGGCTATTGTAGATATCAAGCTCCTCATCGGTATAACCGGTCAGGTTTCTGAACGTGGTGTACAGATCGTTGAACACGGGAGCGATATGCGTCTTGACGTAACCGGAAAGTGCTGCAACGTCCTGATAGGTGTAATCTCTGCCGTAAACGTTTTCGTACGCGTACTCCAGATAGTTGTCATAACCCATCAGCTTTGCCATCTTGTTGTTGTTATCAGCAAATTCCTCGTAAAGAGCAGGCAGCTTTTCCTTCTGCTCGGAGCCGGAGAGCGCCAGGAATTCGGTTTCAATGGCGTTGTTTCTTTCCTTGAGTGCGGTATATTCGGGATTGGAGATCGCATCCGAGTCAAACAGGAACGCATTGATCTCTTCCTCGGTCATGCCGTAGTAGTAAAAATCACGGTAGCAGGAATCATAGAAGGGACGGGAGAGCGTATAGAACTTTGCGATAACAGCGGTCTGGTAGTCCATCATGTAAGAGTAGGTCTCTTCCAGCTCGGTGTTCTTCATATCGCAGTAGTAAGCAACCATCGCCAGCTGCTGCTGGGACATTGCGTTCATGACCATATCATAAAGCTCGGTGTGCGCTGCATCCACGATCTTGTATTCATCCGCCAGCGCGCCTGTTTCCGCATAGCCGTGCAGGGCGGGATCATACTTGGCAGCAGCCTCAACCATTGCCTTGACCTCGTCGTACTTGGCGTCGATGGCAGCCTCGTCTTCCTTGGTGAAGTTAAAGGTCAGGGTTTCCTTGTGCTTGTCGCCGGGCTCATTCCACAGGCAGTTGGTGCAGCCCTCGTTCAGGCAACGTCTGACGCGGGAGGGCTCGGTGGGTGTTTCCTCATAGCTGTGGCCGAGTGCCTCGATGTTGTTGTACTGCATCTTGCCGCACTTGGAGCATTTGTAGTCGGTAGAGCCCGTGCCGGTACAGGTGGGCTTGGACTCCATGACCATCTTCAGATCATGTCCGGTTGCGGGGATCACGGTTTCCTGCTTTTCGCCGCAGGAGCAAACCTTGACCTCAATACCGTCCTCGGTACAGGTCACTTTTTTGGAATCGGTCTCGGAGAGCTCGAAGTTATGCTCATGCGAGCATGCAACCACGCTGCATACGATCGAGAACAACATGACCAAAGCCAAAATCAATGAATATGTTTTTTTCATAGCCATTCTCCTTTGCTGTAAATATTAATACATAGGGTATTGTATCACAGAAATAAAAATATTGCAAGGATTTTTGCAAGTTTCTGCAATAAAAATTGTAATTTTTCTGCTTTTTTCAAACAGACACGGCTGATTTTTGACAAAACCGCGTCCGCTTCCCTTCAAGATGCGTTTTCAGATCAGCAGCGCTCTTTTGGCATACGGATCACCGAGAGCATGGTCCCTCTTTTCCCATTCGTATGCTTGATGGCATAGCGGTGCGAAAAGAATACATCGGGATGACAGCAGGTGCAGATCTCTGCTGCGTCGATATGCGTATCGGGTATGCCCGCGCGATGCAAAAGTAGCCGATTGACATGCACAAGATCACCCATATACTTGCCGTTCTCTGCTTTTTCAAAGCACGCGTCGGTAATCTCCCTGCCGCAAAGACGGACAAACTCGTCCACGCAATCCGTGTTCACCTCAAAGCAGCAGGAACCGATGCAAGGGCCAATGGCTGCACGGATCTCTGCGTCCTTGGCACACAGCTCACGCAAAGCCTTGACAGCATTTGGTACAATGCCGCCCGCCGTGCCGCGCCAGCCCGCATGCACCGCAGCCACGCCCAGTACGCGCCCCTTGGCGTCCCTCGCCTCCAGCAACACAGGTACACAATCCGCACTCTTGACGCCAAGCGTCACGCCCGTGTCCTGCGTCACATATCCGTCGCCCATGCCGTTTGCTTCTTTGACGTATCCCATGCCTGCATCTCCTCCACTCACGTGCAGCACCTCGGTGCCATGCACCTGCGGCAGCGAGATCACGCTATCCGGCTCTGTACCCACGGCATTAGCAAAAAGCCGCAGGTTTTCCAAAACAGTAACCTTGTCATCCCCTCTGCCAAACGCAAGGTTCAGACCTGCCGTTTCGGCAAGAGCGCTCACACCGCCCTTACGCGTTGAAAATCCATGTAAACTGACAAGCAGGGTTGAGTAATAGTACCCAACCCCACCGTCTTCTCTGTATACAAACATCAATCTATATCCTCTTTAATCTGTTCAATCGGCTGCTCCAGCACCTTGGGATGCTCCAGAAAATTACGGATGGTCTTGAACGCGGACGCGTAGATATACCCATCACAAATGCGCTCGTCGGTGACCACCTTGAGGTCGATCATGCGCTTTTTATGTACGTTTCCGTCATCATCCAGGCAAAGCTCCATTCTCTTGTTGCCGTATGCCACGAAAATGGGCAGGTTGCCGAAATTATACAAATGGTGATAGATCGGTTGGATGCCCAAAGAGCCCATACTGGTGACAAACAGCGAGCCGTGGAACGGGCTGACACCGATCAGCGCCATGGGCAGCATACGGTGGTTATCCAGCCATGTCAGCAAATCGATCACGCGCAGCAAAATAAAGCGCGGAAGTCCTGCCAGCACGCGCGCGGTCTTATCAAACGCACTCTCTCCATCTGCCTTTTGATCGCTTTCATCCTTGACCGCCTGCACGGCAGCGTTAAACTTTTCGTACACCTGATCGATGGTGTCGGTCGGCTCTAAATACACCTTGATGCAGGTGTCGGGCGAATCGGCGGACATGGTGGTCTTGATGGTCATATTGACCACGATATTGTTTCTGGCATAAATACGGTTACCGCTGACAAATCGATTGACCTCAGGACGCTTGGCAACTGTGCGCACGTATGCTGCAAGAAACACGTGTAAAAAAGAAAAATGCACCATACCCTGCTTGATCTTGGATCGGATATAGGGATCGGTCTCGGTCAGGTCAATGCTGTCCGCAAACTGATTGCAGGCATCGTTTCTGGTGCGCATGATAAAAGGCATGAATTTATTCATGGGGTACAGCGTGCGCAAAAGTCGACCGTCCTTTCGGTCACCGAAACGGCGTTTTCTCTTTTGTGTCGTGACTTGAACTGCTTGTTTTTCCAGGGTTGCGTTTTCCATTGCGGGCGTCTCCTTTAGACAAGTTTTCTATATTATATCGAAAAATGCCGCAGAAATCAATTAGCAAAACGCACAAAACCTTTGACAAAGTATTAAAATTGTGTTAGAATATGGGTTGAGGTGATGAAAATGAAACACGTTGACATATATACCGACGGCGCATGCCGCGGGAATCCCGGAAAGGGCGGCTGGGGCGCGGTGCTGGTTTACCGCGGTGTGGAAAAGGAACTTTCGGGCGGTGAGCCCATGACCACCAACAACCGCATGGAGCTTTCTGCAGTCATAGCCGCACTGTCTGCTTTGCGCGAGCCCTGTGAGATCACGCTGACAAGCGACTCCAAATACGTGGTGGATGCCGTGACCAAGGGCTGGGCAAGATCCTGGCAGGCGCGCGGCTGGGTAAAGCCGGATAAATCCCCCGCACTCAATCCCGATCTGTGGGAAAAGCTGCTAAGGCTGCTGGATTATCATACCGTCACGTTCGTGTGGGTAAAGGGGCATGCGGGACACCCTTATAACGAGCGCTGCGACAAGCTGGCTACCGCTTACGCAGACAGCTTTACCTGAGAAATCCTGCAATATCCTATTGACATTTATCCGCATTTCCACTATAATAATATTTGACAAAATACGGCCCTGCTTGGTCGAAAATAGCAAGGAGATAACATGAAAAAGTTTTTTGAAGAATTCAAGAAATTTATCACACGCGGCAACGTCGTGGATATGGCAGTCGGTGTGATCGTCGGCGGTGCTTTTACTGCAATCGTCAACGGACTTAGCAACAACATCCTCAAGCCCGTGATCAACTACGTTCTCTTCCTGGTTCTGGGGAAAGACTCGCTCAACGAGATCTACACCTTCTTACACAAGGAAATGGCAGACGTGCTGGACGAAACCGGCGCAGTGATCGGTCAGCAGGTTGACCTGGCGCAGTCCATCTACATCGACTGGGGCGCATTCATCAACGCCATTATTAACTTCTTCCTGATCGCGATCGTGCTTTTCACCATCGTCAAGATCTTCAACAAGTTCAGAGAAGAGCGCAAGGAGCTTTCTGAAAAGATCGGTAAGAGTAAGCTGACCAAAGAGCAGAAGAAGGAGCTCAAGAAGGCCGGTATCAAGTGCAGCGACAAGGCAGCGGTTGACGCTTACTTTGCTGAAAAGGCACGCAAGGCCGCTGAAATCGCAGCAGCCGAGGCAGCAGCCGCAGAGGCAGCAGCCAAGGCAGAGCGCGAGGCCAATCCCACCACCGAGGATCTGCTCAAGATGATCCTGGCTGAGCTCAAGAAGGATTGATACGTTCATATAACATAAGGAGTCGGATCACGCATCCGGCTCCTTTTCTATATTGCAAAAACGAAACGCAGACATATGGGGCTGATGAAATAGCGGAGAAATTGACACGGAAAC
>JAZQYT010000201.1:0-12879 GCA_045633665.1 Eubacteriales bacterium
GCTGCAGAGCGTGACCATGGGCAAGGGCGTCAAGATCGGAGAATACGCGTTCTACAACGCATCCTCCCTTTCGGACATCGACCTGTCCGAGGTCACTGAGATCGGTGCTTACGCATTCTCGGGTGAGGTCTACAACGACTATTACGACGACGCGTTCACCTCCCCCGTTGTGGACGTCAACGGTGAGTTCGTTTACAGATACTTCGCTCCCGCGCTGACATCCGTCAGCCTGGACAGCCTGCAAAAGCTGGGTACAGAGGCATTTGCATACTGCCAGCTGCTGGAAAAGGTCACGCTTGGCGACGGTGTGACAATAGTCCCCGACAAGACCTTCCTTTACTGCCGCAAGCTTTCCGAGATCAATCTCGGAAAGGTAACCGAGATCGGCAGCAACACCTTCTATACCACATCCCTTGAAAGCCTTGATTTGAGCAGCGTCAAGACGCTGGGCACGTATGCCTTTGCGTACTGCGAGCAGCTGACAGACGTGACCTTCGGTGCATCCGATATCACCGTTTCCGAGGGTGCGTTCGCATACGATACTTCTCTTGCAGCCGTGAACGGTATGCAGAACATTTCCTACGTTGGCGACTACGCCTTTGCTTACTCGATCCTGCCCGGTGCAGATCTTTCGAGTGCGACCTATATCGGCACGCACGCCTTCTATAAGGAAAGCATGACCCCCTTCTTTGTCAAGCTCGGCGCATCTCTTGCAGAGCTTGGCGACAACCCGTTCGCTTTGTGCCGTCTTGAAAAGTTCTCCACGACAGAGATCGTCACCTTCAACGGCAAGGAATACCCCACCGTTGTCTACACCTTTGATATCAGCGATACCGTACACGTCATTGACGGCCATTTGTACCGCACAGTCCCCAAGGGATTGGAAATGATCACCTACACGGGTGACGACACCACCGTGCAGGTAGCAGACAACACGGTTCGTATCTCGGCCATGACCTTTGCGGGCACACCCGTCAAGCAGGTGCTTTTGCCCTACACGCTGCGCGCGCTGGGCCATAAGGCATTCTTTGGCTGTGACGATTTGCGTCTTGTCACCTTCTCCTCCTACAACGCACCCATTCTGGAAGAGGAATTTGACGCGCTGTATCACGAATGCTACGACAACATCCCCGCCACCGGCGACTACTCCTTCTACGCCGCAGACGGCTCCACGCTGACCAAGCCCGGTCTTGGCATCATCCAATACTACATGTGGAATGCCGACACCAACTACTACAACACCTACTACGGTGCAAGCTTTGTGGACTACGTCGGTCACGTGGAAAATCCCATCACCATGGTCAGACCGATCAACGGCAACCACTACGATTCCTTTATCTTTGCACAGTACTTTGACACCTTCGTGGACGGTAGCGCAGCAGCAGACGATATCACGCTTGCCGCCATTGCCGCCATCGACGCCATTCCCGAAAAGGTGACTCTTGAGCATAAGGCCATCGTCGAGGCCGCAAGAGCCGCTTACGATAAGATCTCCACCACAGAGCAAAAGGCGCTGGTCACCAATCTTGAAAAGCTGACAGCAGCCGAGCGCAGAATTGCCGACCTGGAAGCACTTGCGGGCGAGGGCGAAAATGCTCCCGAGCAGCCGCAGCCTCCCAAGGGCGTACCGGTATCTCTTGTGCTTTCGATCGCGCTTGGCATCGTTGGCACGCTCTCCCTGATCCTTGCTATTCTTTGCGCGATCCTTGCGCACAAGGTATTCACCCCCGAATACGTTGCCGCTTGCAAGGCAGAGAGAAAGCAGCGCATGGCAGAAAAGGCCAAGAGAGCGCAAAAGCCTGTCAAGCTCAACAAGCCGCATAAGCCCATCAGCTTCGGCAAGCCCGGCCGGCAAAACAAGCTTGCAAAGCTGATCGCCACCGTTCCGCTCGGCAAGATCTTTACCTTCATCGCCATTATTTCGATCTGCGCAGCAGTCGCTTTGATGATGGTCACCCTCTTCTCCTCTGCAGGCTCGCAGTGGAAGGATCCCTACAAGCAACTCGACAAGCAGGGCTATTCTGTCAGCGTCCGCTTTGACGCGGGACAAGGCCAGTTTGCAGGCCGCGACGTTACGGTCGTGGACATCTTCGCGCTGGATGACTACACGGTGGACGAGGACGGCAACGTACAAATCTCGCTGCTCGATCCTCAGGATAAGAAGCGCGGTGCGCAGGCTTACGTGGTTGATTGCGCAGGTCACGTGCTGGCAGGCTGGTATACGGATCGTCAGCCTCGCGTGGACGAGCAAGGCAGACCTTTGGACGAATACGGTAAGCTGACCGAGATATCGGGCAGAGAGCAGGGCTGGGTTTACTCCGGCCGCTGGGACTTTGATACGGACACGCTGCGCGTGGATCCCGCATCGGTTGATTCCGGCTCGGATGAAGTCCTGACGCTTTACGCCGCATGGGTACCCGGCATCCAGTTCAACCTTTACAACCTCAATCAGCAAGACGAGAGCGGCGCTCCCGTTCTGCTGCAGACCTACACCAATTCCAAGCTCTCGATTCCCACCTGGAACAACGGTGCGGTTTCGCTGGGCGGTGCATTCCCCAAGCTGGACGGCACTCCCAACGCGATCTATGCGGACAAGGAAATGACAACTCCCATCACCGAGCCCGTAAAACTTGACATCAACTACGAAAACGGTACAAGTAACACTCCCGCTATGGACGTTTACGTCGATTTGTGGGAGGGCGCATGGTTCAAGATCAGCTCCGCAAAGCAGCTTTACAAGCACGCAAGAGCGGATGGCAACTACATCATTGAAGCCGATCTTGACTTCTCTGCCAAGGGTACTATCTGGCCCACCAACTTCTACAAGGGACAGAATCAATTCACAGGTCAGATCATCGGTAACGGCCACAAGATGTCCAACATCACGGTCCTGCAGCCAAACGGCACACAGCAGGGCGGTCTGTTCGGCTTCATCGGTGCGGGCGCAAGCATTACTGACCTGTACTTTGAAAACGTGACCTACACCGCAGTCGGCTCCAGACTGCAGGGATCGACCATCGGTCTTTTGGCAGGCACGATCTCGGATCAGGCCAAGCTCGAAAACGTGACCATCAGCGGTAAGCTCCTGATCGATCCCTCGCTCTTCCTTGACGACGTGGACGTTGCAGCCTACGGCCTGCTTGCAGGCGCGGGCAACCCCGAAAATATCAGCCTTGAAAACATCAGCGTTGAAGCAACGGGCGACAACAAGAGCCGCGTCAAGCTGACCGTCAATGCCGAAACGGGTGAGATCACCATCACCAAACGTGAACAGAACTAACACGAAAAGGAGGATACAAAAAATGAATAAAAAGATCCTTTCCTTGCTTCTCTGCGCTACCATGCTGCTCAGCTCGCTTTGCGTGCTGAGCGCATGCAGCCAAAAAAGTGGGAGACCTGACGCACTGGTGGTGATGACCGACGCGCTTGACGGCGTTTTCAACCCCTTCTACTCCACCACCGCTCCCGACGCAACCATCGTTGCCATGACGCAGATCGCCATGCTGACCACAGGCTATGAAAACGGCCAGGTCACGGTCGCCTGCGGTGACCAAGAGGCAGTCGTGGTCAAGGACTACGCGATCAACTACGACGACATCGCGGATACCACCACCTACACCTTTGTCATCAAAAACGGTATCAAATACTCAGACGGCGAGCCGCTGACCATTGAGGACGTGCTGTTCAACATGTACGTTTACCTCGATCCCGTCTACACAGGCTCCTCCACCATGTACTCCACCGACATCGTCGGTCTGCAGGACTACCGCACGCAGACCAAGGGCTCGGGCTCGGACGACACAAGCGAGGTCATCGCCGAGCTTCCCGCCTCCCGCGCAAAGAACCGCATCAACGAGCTGATCAATCTGTACAAGCAGGTGGGCAGAACCGATACCGCAGGCTCTTACAGCGCAGATTACGACACCATGGTAGCCGCCATTGCTGCCGCAGGCCTTTCCAAGGGCTACAAGGAGGCTGTTTCCAACGATCACGCATCGGTTACCACCGATCAGCTGCTTGCGGACTACGAGCTGACGCTCTCCGAATTCAAAAAGGAGCTGGAGACCGACTACGTTTCCGCCTCTGCCTCCTACACCGAAACGCCCTATAAGGAAACGGGCGAATTTGACGAGATCACCTCCTTCATGTTTGCCGAGGGCTTTGTCACAGTCGAATTTGAAAAAGATCCTGTGACCAACAAGGACATCAAGACCAAGATCAAAAAGGTCACGCGCAACTACTCCCCCGACGTTGTTACCTCCAAGGAAAAGGCGATCGAATACGTTTACAATCAGAAGATCGACCAGGAGCTGCACATCATCCTGCAATACTGGGCAACCGCCAACACACTCATGACCGAATACAGCGCTCAGGCTACGTCAGTTATTCTGCGCGAGAACATGGCAGCCGACGGCACGCTTTTGGTTCCCAACATTTCGGGCATCGTTTCTCTTGGCCACACCACCGATATCTTTGAGGTGGAGGCAAACAACGGCTTCTACACCGTCGCGCACGAGCATGCAGCCGACGGCACACCCGCAAACCGCGACGAATACGACGTGCTGCAGATCACCATCAACGGCGTGGACCCCAAGGCGATCTGGAACTTCGCATTCTCCGTCGCCCCCCAGCACTACTACGCACAGGGCTACACCGTGGATATCCCGGCCAATAATTTCGGCGTGGAATACGGTTCCTTTGACTTCATGTCCGATACCATCCGCGCAAGCGAGGTTACCAAGGTTCCCGTGGGCGCAGGCCCTTACAAGGCTACCAACCGCGACAATGAAGACAACCCCAAGGGCGCGGATTTCTATCAGAACAACATCGTTTACTTCAAGGCAAACGAAAACTTCATGATGGGGACGCCCAAGATCGAAAAGCTGCGCTATCAGGTAGTCAGCGCAACCAACGCGCTGGACGCGCTGGAAAAGGGCGAGGTACACTTCGTCACACCCCAGTACACCCAGGAGAACATTGAGCGCATCAACAACCTTGCCTCCAGGGGCATCAAGAGCACCTACACCGACCAGCTCGGTTACGGTTACATCGGCATCAATGCCGGTAAGGTGCCGGATATCAACCTGCGTAAGGCCATCATGTGCGCTATGGACACAGGTCTTGCACTGGAATACTACAGCACGGGCACGGCAAGCACCATTTACTGGCCCATGTCCACGGTCAGCTGGGCATACCCCATGGAAAACGGCAACCCCAGCCGTGACAACGGACACGAATACCCCTCGATCAACTTTGACCGCGAAACTGCCAAGCAGACCGTTCGTGACTACATGGCAGCGGCAGGCGTTTCCGAGGGTGACAGCAGACTTTCCATCACCTTTACCATTGCAGGCGCAGACCTGACCGACCACCCCGCTTACAAGGTATTTGAGAGCGCACAGGCTCTGCTCAACGAATGCGGCTGGGATATTGAGATCGTTCCCGACACCCAGGCGCTGACCAAGCTTTCCACCGGCTCGCTGGCCGTTTGGGCCGCTGCGTGGGGTACGACGGTAGACCCCGATATGTATCAGGTCTACCACAAGAATTCCACCGCATCCAGCACGCTGGCATGGGGCTACCGTGAAATTCTCGGTTCTCCCGCCTCCTATCCCGAGGAAAATGCCATTCTGAGCATGCTCAGTGAGGTCATTGACCTGGCGCGTGAGACCACCGACCAGGATGAGCGCACCGAGCTTTACAAGGAGGCGATGGGATACGTGCTGGACCTTGCCATCGAGCTTCCCGTTTACCAAAGAAAAACCCTGTACGCTTATAATGCAAAAGTGATTTCTTCCACCTCCCTGCCCGCAGAGATCAACCCCTACACCTCTCCGCTGGAGCACATCTGGGAGATCGAATTCGCAAACTAATCAAGGGGGTACACAAATATGCTGAAATATATTATCAAACGACTTGCTTTGTCGGTTCTGATCCTGTTCTGCGTATCCGTCATCATTTTCACGTTGATCCAGCTGATGCCCATGGACTACATCTCGACCAAGATCGCCGAGATCAACGCCAAGGGCGAGGGCGTCACCGAGGAAACCATGAAGGCCATGCAGGAGGAATACGGCTACGGCACCGACGGCACGGTGGGCGGCATTGTCAAGGGATATTTTACCTGGGTGGGAAAAATCATCCCGCACATGGATACAGCGGACGACGGCACACAAACGCTGAAATTTCTGGACTTTGGCGACAGCTTCAAGTTCCAGCAGCCGGTAGCCGACGTCATCGCACAAAACATGTGGGTATCCTTTGCGGTGGCTGCTATTGCAACCGTGTTTGAATTCCTGATCGCCATTCCCCTTGGCATCACGGCGGCCACGCACCAATACTCCTTCCGCGACTACTTTGTCACCATCCTTGTCATGATCGGCATCTCTCTGCCCTCCTTCTTCTTCGGGCAGATCCTCAAAAACATTTTCGCCATGCAGCTTGGCTGGTTCCCATCCTCGGGACTTGGCTCAGCCTCCATGGACTATTCGGGAATTGCGCTGCTTCTTGACTACGTTTCCTATCTCGTCATCCCCATCTCCACCGTCGTGGTGCTCAGCATCGGCGGCAGAATGAGAATGACCAGAACCAACATGCTTGAGGTGCTGGGCTCGGATTACATCCGTACCGCACGTGCCAAGGGCCTTTCCGAAACCAAAGTCATTTATAAGCACGCGTTCAGAAACACGCTGATCCCGCTTGTCACCTCGCTGGCAGGGCTTTTGCCCTCGCTCTTCTCGGGTGCGATCATTACCGAGCAGGTATTCGGCCTGCCCGGCATCGGTAACATGGCTTACCAGGCAACGCTCGTTGCCGACATTCCCTTTATCATGGGCTACAACCTCTTCTTGGCCGTACTGAGTATCGTGGGCGTGCTGCTTGCGGATATCATGTACGCGGTGGTTGACCCCAGAGTCAAGCTTGGTTAAGGAGGCATACGTATGAACGATACTGAAAACAAAATACAAAATGCCCCCGCGCAGGACGAGCCGCTGGACAAAAACGTGCGGCTGATGTCCCCCGGACGCATGGTCATGCGTCGCTTCTTCCGCTCTAAGCTCTCGATCCTCGGCCTTGTGCTGATCATCTTTCTCTTCGCCTTCTGCTGGCTTGGCCCGCTGTTCTATACGCAATGGGGACAGACCGAGGTGGACTACTCGGGCAAGACCGAGTACGTACAGACGCTGATCACCTACGTGGATGAAAACGGCGTGGAACATTCCTACTACCAGCTTGAGGAAACGCACGAAACCACCAACTCGCTTGCCAAGCCCTCGTGGAAGCATCCGCTCGGCACGGACAAGACAGGTAAGGACGTGCTGGCAAGACTCATGTATGGCGGCAGAATCTCGCTGACCATCAGCTTTCTGACCGTATTCGTCATCGCAGCCATCGGCGTGGTGTTCGGTGGCATTGCAGGCTACTTCGGCGGCTTTGTTGACAACGTCATCATGCGTATATGCGACGTGCTGATGTGCCTGCCCGGTATCCCGATCATGCTCGTTGTGGGTACTGTGCTGGACGCATGGAGCAAAACGCCCGATTTTCCGCTCGCCATTGAGCCGCAGCACCGCATCTATTACCTCATGGGCTTTCTTGCCCTGATCTCCTGGTCGGGTACGGCAAGACTTGTGCGCGGTCAGATCCTCTCCTTGCGTGAGCAGGAATACATGGTGGCAGCAGAGGCTATGGGATACAGCACCGTGCGCAAGATCTTCAAGCACCTGATCCCCAACGTCCTGCCCCAGCTGATCGTTTCCATGACGCTCAGCCTTGGCTCCATGATCCTTTACGAGGCGTCCCTGACCTACCTGGGCCTTGGTGCGCCCGAGCAGTTTGCCGCATGGGGTACCATGATCAACGCGGCAAACGACACCAACATTCTGCAAAACTATTTCAACATCTGGGGCCCTCCCGGCCTTTGCATCATTATGGCGGTGCTTGGCTTTAACTTTGTGGGCGACGGTCTGCGCGACGCGCTGGACCCCAAGATGAGAAGATAAGAGGGGGAAAGATCATGAAACAACAAAAAAAGAAATCCTCCTATCTCTCGGGGCGTGAGATCCGCGCCATTGCCAAGCAAAACAAAAAGATCATGATGGCGCTGGAGGCAAAAAAATACCGCCGCGCCAAGGAAGAGGAATTCCTTTGCGAGATGAAGGATCCGGGCAACATCCTGGAGATCGACGACCTGCACACCTACTTCTTTACCGATCAGGGCATCGTCAAAGCTGTCAACGGTGTTTCCTTCAACATTCCCAAAAACAAAACGGTGGGCATCGTGGGCGAATCCGGCTGCGGCAAGAGCGTGACCAGCATGTCCATCATGCGCCTTTTGCAAGGCCCTACAGGTCAGATCTATTCCGGTGCGATCCGCTTTGCGGCCGAGGACAAGACCTATGACATCGCGCAAATGCCCATGAGCGAGATCCACCGCCTGCGCGGCAAGGAGATCGCCATGATCTTCCAGGAGCCCATGACCTCGCTCAATCCCATCTTCACCATCGGTGACCAGCTGGACGAGGTGACCTACATTCACAATCCCGAGGCCACTGCCGAGCAGGCACAGGCAAGATCGCTGGAAATGCTCAAGCTTGTGGGCATTGCAGCGCCCGAGCGTGTGTACAACTCTTATCCTCACGAGCTTTCGGGCGGTATGCGCCAGCGCGTCATGATCTCCATGGCGCTTGTGTGCAATCCCCGCCTGATCATTGCGGACGAGCCCACCACCGCGCTGGACGTGACCATTCAGGCGCAGATCTTGGATCTTTTGCGCGATCTGAAGGACAAGATCAACGGCTCGATCATGCTGATCACGCATGACCTTGGCGTCATAGCCGAAATGGCCGACTTTGTGGTGGTCATGTATGCAGGCAAGGTGATCGAAATGGGTACGGTGCAGGAGATCTTCAAAAATCCCATGCACCCCTACACCATCGGCCTGCAGAAATCCAAGCCCACCATGCAAAGCGACAGCGACGTCCTGTTCAATATCCCCGGCAACGTGCCAAACCCCGTCAACATGCCAACGCACTGCTACTTCAAGGAGCGTTGCGATCGCTGCTGTGACAAGTGCGGCGGCGACTACCCCGATATGATTCAGGTCAGCCCCACCCACTTCGTATCCTGTCATCTATATAATTAAGGAGGAAATAGCAAATGGCTGATATTACCTATCAAAGCGCGCTTGCGCGCTGGCAAGCGCTGTCCGAAGCAGAAACCTCCTATGACGACGAGGCAGAGGCACTCAAGCTGGCAGAGGCAAGAGCCGCAGCGATCAAGGCTGACGCACAAAAAGAACCCGATCCCGATGCCCTTTTGGAGATCAGACACCTGCGCAAGGCCTTCCCGATCAAAAAATCCCTGACCGGCAAGGTGCAGCAGGAGTTGATTGCCGTGGACGACGTTTCCTTTATCTTAAAGCCGGGCGAAACGCTTGGCATCGTTGGTGAATCTGGCTGCGGCAAGACCACCATGGGCAGAACCATTCTCAAGCTGCACCCCTCCAGCGGCGGTCAGATCTTATTTGACGGCAAGGATATTACCAAATACTCCTCTGCGCAAATGAGAAAGCTGCGCACAGAGATGCAGATCATTTTCCAGGATCCCTATTCCTCCCTGCCTCCCAGAAGCACGGTTGGCGATATCCTCTCCGAGCCTGTGCGCGTACACAAGATCGTACCCGAAAAGGAAGTCAAGGAATACGTACTCAATCTGATGGAAAAGTGCGGCCTGCGCGATTACTACTACGAGCGTTATCCGCATGAATTCTCGGGCGGTCAGCGTCAGCGTATCTGCATTGCGCGTGCGCTTTCGGTCAACCCCAAGCTGGTCATTTGCGACGAGCCCGTATCCGCTTTGGACGTGTCCATTCAGGCGCAGATCATCAATCTGCTCAAGGAGCTGCAAAAGTCCATGAATCTGACCTACCTGTTCATCTCGCACGATCTTTCGGTGGTCAAGTTCATCTCGGATAAGATCGGTGTCATGTACCTTGGCTCGATGGTGGAGTTTGGCGAGAAGAAGGACATTTTCGACAATCCCCTGCACCCCTACACGCAGGCACTGTTCTCGGCTATTCCCAACCCAGATCCCGATGCAAAAATGCACCGCATGGTACTGGGTGGTGACATCCCCTCTCCTGCGAATCCCCCCAAGGGTTGCCGTTTCCACACGCGTTGCCCCTACGCCAAGGAGATCTGCAAGCACGTCGCCCCCGAATACCGCGAGGTGGAAAGCGGACACTTTGCCGCCTGCCACATGTATTCCGAGGATTAAGCCATGGCGAACAAGCAGAAAAAGCCCAAGAAGGAAAAAATCCGCTATATCGACGACGGCTCGACCGTGGTGGACATGCGCCCCTTGGAGGACGCAAACCGCCGCCCCGGACAAAAGCCGCGCCAGCCGGGCGCCAAGGGTACGCTGCGCGAGCAGGCCAGAACTTATTTCGCAGCGGTCAAACTGATGTTTTGGCCCATGATGATCACGCTTGGTATCATTTTCGTGTCATTTTTGATCACGTGGATCATTTTCACGCTGGCGAGTAAATAAAAAACACAGCCCGATGTGGCTGCGAGATTAGCGGAGATAAATGAAATTAGCCATCACAATACGTGGTGGCTTTTTCACATTCTGCTCTTGGCCAAAGAGCGCCCGTATGGGAACCCCTACCACCGCTCTCTCACCACTATATATAAACAAAAGCAGCAGAAATCTGTTCTCACATGAACAAATTCCTGCTGCTTTCCTTATTTTTTACTTGAATGATCAATAGATCTGCTCGACCTTGATCAGGCTGGTCTTGCCCGACACGCCCGTGGTGTCACCGCCCGTGATAACGATGCTATCGCCCTTCTCCATAGGCAAAAGCTTGGGTGCCATCTTGGTTGCGGTATAGAACAGCACGTCGGTCGAGGGGTATTTCTCGCATAGCGCGGGGGTCACGCCCCAGGAAAGCGCCAGCTTGCGATACGTTCTTTCATCGGTGGTCAGACCAATGATGTCCACAGGGCAGCGGAAGCGCGATACCATGCGTGCGGTCATGCCCGACAGCGAGCAAGCCACGATAGCCTTGGCGTCAATGTCGATCGCCACTGCACAGGTTGCGTGCGAAATGGCGTCCACCGTGTTCTTGATCTTGAACTCGGTGCCGTAGAAAATGTCGATATAATCAATGTTGTTCTCGGTGGTCTCCGCGATCTTGGACATGACCTGCACCGTCTGCACGGGGTACTTGCCCATAGCCGTCTCGCCCGACAGCATAATGGCACTTGTGCCGTCGTATACCGCATTTGCTACGTCCGAGATCTCGGCTCTGGTAGGTCTGGGATTATAGATCATGCTCTCCAGCATCTCGGTTGCGGTAATGACTCTCTTGCCAAGCATTCTGCACTTGGTGATCAAGGTCTTCTGCATAGCGGGCAGCTGCTCAAAAGGCACCTCCACGCCCATATCACCGCGCGCGACCATGATACCGTCGCACACCTCGCATATCTCTTCAATATGGTCGTATCCCGACTGGTTCTCGATCTTGGCGATCAGATCCACGCTACCCTCGCCGCCGATCTCAGCCAAATAATTATGCACGTCTATCAGATCCTGCTTGCAGGACACGAAGGAGCACGCAATAAAGTCCACGCCGTTCTTGATGCCGAACGCAATGTCCGCCTTATCCTGCTCGGACAGATACTTCTGCTTCATAACCTTACCGGGGAAGCTCATGCTCTTTCGGTTGGAAAGCTCACCGCCGCAGATCACGCGACAATGGATATTCTTGCCCTCGATCTCCTCAACGTGGAAGATCAAAAGACCGTTGTTGAGCAGAATAGTATCACCCGGCACAAGCTCATGCACAAGCTCTGCATAACTGACCGATACGATGCTGTCATTACCCTCTACCTCATCGGTAGTAAAGGTGAATTTCTGTCCCTCTGCCAAAGTAACGCTGCCGCCCTCAAAGGTCTTGATACGGTACTCGGGGCCCTTTGTATCCAGCATGATAGCAATGGGCATATCCAGCTCATCTCGTACCTTTTTGATACTGTCTATTCTTTTTTGATGGTCTTCATGTGTGTTATGAGAAAAATTGAGTCTGGCTACATTCATACCTGCCTTGCAAAGGCCCTTCAGGACATCCTCGTCTTGCGTTGCAGGTCCTATGGTACAAATAATCTTTGTTTTACGCATATTAACCTCCAATATTTTTCTATCCATATTATAACACATACAATACGCCTTTGCAAGCACTATCCCGATCTTTTTACCGTTTTTTTACCGCATCTCAAAGCCCTCTTGCGCCCCTGCTCCTTGTCGCATTCTGTCGACTCTTTGTATATACTGCAATATAAAAACCCATGCTGCGCGTGTGACTAAAACGGACGCAGAACGGCAACAATACTAACAAACACCAACATATATACAGGAGGCATTACCATGATGACCGTAAAACGCGGTGATATTTACTACGCAGATCTCTCTCCGGTCGTGGGCTCGGAGCAGGGGGGCTTACGCCCCGTATTGATCATCCAAAACGACGTGGGCAACAAATACAGTCCGACCGTGATCGCTGCTGCGATCACCTCGCGCATGAGCAAAACGCGCCTGCCCACGCATATTGACATATATGCGGACAAGGCAGGGCTTGCCAAGGATTCGGTCATTCTGCTTGAGCAGATCCGCACGCTTGACAAGCGTCGATTGAAGGAGAAAATGGGGCATTTGGACGAGGCTGCCATGCTCCGCGTGGACAACGCCATTGCGGTCAGCTTTGGCCTTGGCACGCAGGATGGCGCGGCCGTTGCCTCCAAGGAACACGATCATCATGAAACGATTGGATAAATTTTTTTGAAAATTCAGGATAACTATTGATTTTAGACACGG
>JAZQYT010000202.1:0-3538 GCA_045633665.1 Eubacteriales bacterium
ATCTTGTCATGGTGGAGATAGGATTGATGTCAATCGCACGTGACAGTTCGTTTACAATCCGAACATCTCCCCTCTCTGTATTCGCCATGAGGTGGATCGTGATGCTCCCGATCAGCTCTGCAATTCTACGACAAGCCGTCATGATTTCGGGATTCTTATCGAGTGATGTGTACCCTGAACAGCAGATGTGATCGTGTGAATCATCAAGCAGCCACCCGATCGAAGGTGCGGCCTTTTCTCTTTTGTGAAGTTCGCGTTTTCTTTTCTTACTCATATCAGCTCATCCATCTCTCTAGCTTCTTCTGCTTTTCTTGCTGCTCCAATGACCGGATGCAAGCAAACACAGAAGCGTCAAATAGATCTATGCGTTGCGTTGGCTCAATTTTTTCATATTGCACGAGATCGTCTGTTTTCTCTACTGCCCTGACATTACTAACACAATACTCATAGGCATCAGAATGCAAATAATACAACTTGCCCTCTTTTGCCTTTTTCTCGATGTGCCTGAAGCCCTGACTTTTCACATAATAGTACTGAGGCTGATCTATCACGTTAAATCCGGCCTTTTTCATCAAGGGGAAATACTCCTCCCCTGCGAATTTCCTGTCATGCCCCACCTGTCGGATCTTAAAGCCCTTCTGACGCATATCAATAAACCATTGCACAACATCAGCGATGTTTACTATTGGACTATTACACATGGTCAGATTCCCGTCATCCATCCATCCGAACAGAGGGATATGATCCTCATCAGCTTTCTTCGCGGCCTGTGTAACAGGAAAGAATCCATGCGTAATCACGATGTCCACATCGCGATATGTTCCGTAGAGGGCCACAGCCGTCAAGTCGTACACTCGTGACAGATCAGCGCCGCCATACCAATCAACCGGAAGCTTCGCCAACTCTGCAAGTGTCCAACTGTACTGTGCATCTGACTTTCTGAATTCTTCTATGTCAAACCATGCTTTCATGGCATTGGTAAAGACATTAAGCGACTTCGCAAAGAAGTCCTTGCGCTGTTGCGGATCATTCTGTGCTTGGCGTGCATCGTTCATGATCTCATCCGGGCTGATGGTCACGCCATAGTTTGGATTAGCCATCTCGTGGACTTCGGGATTGGTATAATCAATTTCTCCACCTTCGTCCGGATTTGCGCAACACATGAAGATGAAATATTGTTCATCCTCAATCGTGCCATCAAGCACTTGGCGGCAGTATTTTAATCTCTGACCGAGAAATCCTTGCTCGTTATCGCCAGCGGTGCTGATCCCAATCATGAGCTTGTTTGTGTATGCTTTCATCGCCTCCTTAAACAAATTATACTGTTTCGGCTGTTTGAAAGCGTGTATTTCATCTGCAATGGCAATATTACAGTTCAGAGAATCTTGCGCATCAGGATTCGCGGCAAGGGCCCGAATAAAAAACGAGCCATCCGACAGATTACACTCCATCGAATGTTCGTTGTTGTTATCAATCACCTTGATCAAGCCGCCCTTTTTGCCGCGCACCTGTTTCTCACCCATTTGCTCCACGTTGAAGTCCAAAAAGTTGAACGATTCAAGCGACTGCATCAGAGCGGCAGAGGCGATATACCCCTTCGAGCCGCTTTTTCTGTACCACAGCGACAGCGCCCACATGAGAGCAGCCGCAAAGCCAGTATTGTGTGTCGTTGTGTACTTTCTGCCAGCAAGATATAAGTGATCTTCGCTGTCTATTGCGATACACTTTGACGGCTCATCCGCAACACGTTCTATATTCACAATGCTTTTTGCTTGCATTCTGGACGCAAGATGATCTTTTAACCTGTCGAGTTTTCTCTGCAATCTAAAACACGGGAAAGCCTTATCCGTCCAAAATTGCAGTTCGTAAACAGTACCACATTCTTTACCGTTGCACTTCGCTGTCTTTTCACGCCTTGATACTTTTATTCCGAGACTTGCAATCAGTTCTTCTACCTGATCTGTTATCTTTTTGGATTTCTGGCAAAAAGAGCATTGCCCTTTTTTAGAAACTGTCCCGTCAGTATCCATCAATCCCTGCAATAAAGAAAGCCTCTGTTCAATAGAGGCCGTCATATATTCAGCCGGAATATGCTTGTTATCGAATACCCCGATTCGTTTCAAACAATTTCTAAGGCTTTTCTTGTCGTTTGCGGCGTTGTACTTTCCTCTTAGATGCCTATCAATCAAAATAGTAACGGTTGATTCCCTGCGTTTATCCTTCCTTACTATTTCAGCAAAATATCCGCCTGATACCCACAAAAGCCATGCCATTTCCTGTGCATCTGTTACGGAAGAAGTGATTTCTGTCGATCCTTTTGACCCATCACCCAGCCATACGCCCAGCAAATAAGGGTCAACCGATAATTTCTTTGGCGCATACTGAACAGGCTTATTCATCGGGACGCGATAGTGATATTCAAAGCCTTTTCCGTCTTTTCTGGTATAACGAAAATCTGAAACCATTTCAGACGTTGTCTTCTCAACCCATCCGTTTGTTTTCGCATACTTTTCCTGAAAGCGGTCTTTCTTCCCAGCGTGCCGTGTTGCTCTCCGCGTTTCTTTCGTCTGCACCGTCCAGATATGGTCTTCGCTTGCCTTAATCTTTGCCCCATCCTCAAACTCCACTAAGTACATGGGTTTATGAAAGATTTCTGATTCGCGAATAACTTTATGCGGAAAACCATCTTTTCCAAAAACGTTATCACCAACATGAATATCACGCATATATTTCCAGCCGTCAGGCGTTGGGATTTCCGTATCAAGAGACAACGCTTTTCCATTTTTACGCGGAACAAAAATAAGAGCCTCATGAAATCTTACGATTTCTGTACCCTTCATGTAAAATCCTATCAAATTGTAGATGATAAATTTCTGAAACGGCTCTAGCAAAAACGGCTCACCTCGTAGCGGAGTACCGTCAAGCCGCTCACCTTGCTGATGCTTCATCGTGTTCTCGATGATCCCAATGCAAAATTCCGGTGCGGTGGGTTTTAGCTCGTACCGATCATCATCGAGATCACGAAAAAACCGCTCCACCATCTGCTTCGTCTCAATGCAAGCGATTTTCTTTCCGATCCGGATGCTCTCCGCGTATTCGATTACCGTCTTCCAGTTAGGAGCCGCCGAGCTTTTGAAGTGCTGCTTCAAGGGCTGATCCTCTCTGTTCCTTCTTTACTGCTTCGCCTATCTTCTTCAATCCTGCTGTTGTCAGTCCCATGTCGCGCCAAAAGGCAAGGGCCTGCGTGTTCAGGTCCATCCATACCTGGAGCCTTGGGTTTTTCTTCAAGTTGACCGCGCCACGATCACTCCTGAATTCTGTCACTGCTTCTGAACCGTTGTCGATGTACTCCTGATATGCCGCATCCCTCTGCTCAAGGATGTCTGCGAGCGTCCCAATGACCGAATCAAATTCCTTTTGATATGTATTTAGGCTCTTTGTCTGCTGTGTAATCAGCTTCTTCCATTGGTCTTTTGTCATAGTTTAATGCCACATAGAGGGGCACAGCGTGGTATTTTCACGTAGAGTTGGAAATGAC
>JAZQYT010000203.1:0-24018 GCA_045633665.1 Eubacteriales bacterium
GACGCGGTTGCGGTGGATGAGGTTCATCATTTAACCGCTCTAAAGCATCTTAATACACACAAAAAGGGCGACTGTGCAGTCGCCCTTAAAAGATTATTCCAAAATATTGCTCGTGATATAGTCCACGCCCCACTCGGCAAGACGCTCACCGTCAGCAGCGTTATCCACCGTCCAGCAGTTGATCTTGATGCCCGCTGCATGGAATGCATCCACACGCTCCTTTGTCAATGCGTGATAATGCACGTCCAGATCCATCTTGAGCTCTGCAAGCTTTGCGATCATCTCATCGCTCACGTCACCCGTCAGATACTGACAGGGCTGCTCGGGATACAGCGAACGAACCTTGATCAGATTCTCGATATTGAACGCAATAAAGGTCACACCGTCAAGATAGTCAAGCTGCACGATCATGTCGCAAAGACGCGCAATCTCCTCGTCGGTAAAATTGCTCTTGAGCTCCAAAACGCAGATCTTGCCGTACTTTTTACAAATACGGACGTACTCGTCCACGCTTGCCAAGTGCAAGTCCCCCCTCTTGACACCGTCCTTGTCGTACAGCACGGCTGCACGCAGCACGTCAAAGCTGACCTGCTCAACCGCGAGATCCTCACCTGCAATTCTCTTTAAGTTGCCGTCATGATTGAGAATAAACTTGCCGTCTGCGGTGCGATACACGTCGGTTTCCACGCCCCAGTAGGTGCGGTTGCCCGCCGCGATAAACGCCGCGCAGGTGTTTTCCGTTTCCAAGCCGCTGACACCTCTGTGTGCAACAGCCAAAGTATTGCCCTTATTGAACTTGATCGTGTTTGCAGCCATATTACCCTCCGAAATATCCTCGATTATTCCTTGTCCTCAGGAACAAACGCCAGATGCAGCTCCTCCATAGCCTTGGGATCTGCAGGTGCGGGACAACCCGACATCAGCTCGCTTGCATTCTGCACCTTGGGGAATGCGATGACGTCACGCAGGCTGTCTGCGCCCAGCATGACCATTGCCAGACGGTCAAGTCCCATGCCCGAGCCACCGTGAGGAGGCGCACCGTACTTGTATGCGTCAACCAGGAATCCGAACTTGGCTTCGATCTCTTGCTTTTCAAGGCCCAGCGCGCGGAACATCTGCTCCTGCAGCTGCCAGTCGGTGATACGGATCGAGCCGGAAAGCAGCTCGGTGCCGTTGAGTACCATGTCGTAGCACTTTGCGCGTACGCTGCCGGGATCGCTCTCAAGGTAAGGCAGGCACTCTTCAAGCGGCATGGTGAAGGGATGGTGCATAGCATCCCAGTGACCGGTCTCCTCGTTCCACTCGAAGAACGGGAACTCGGTAATCCACAGGAAATTGAACTGTCCCTTGGGAATGATATCCAGCTTCTTTGCAACCAACTGACGCAAAGCGCCCAATACGGGAAGCACGACCTTGTCCTTATCTGCTACGAACAGAGCCACGTCGCCCTGTACCATGCCGAGCGCCTCGGTCAGAGCAGTCAGCTCTTCGGGAGCCAGGAACTTAGCAAACGAGCAGTTGGGAGCGGCATCCGCCCAGCGGATAAAGGCCACGCCTTTGGCACCAATGCCCTTTGCATGCTCGGTCAGTTTGTCGATCTCTTTTCTGGTCAGTACGCTTGCACCGCCCTTTGCCACGATAGCACGAACGCTGCCGCCATCGGCCAGCGCGCCTGCAAATACGGGGAAGGTTGTGCCTGCAACCACCTCGGACATATCCTTGATGGTCATTTCATATCTGGTATCGGGCTTATCGCTACCGTACAGGCTCATTGCCTCGGCATAGGTCATGCGCTGCATGGGGGTTGCGATGTCCACACCCAAAACTTCCTTGAACACTCTCTTGATAAAGCCCTCGTTGACCTCCATGATCTCTTCCATGGATGCAAAGGACATCTCAAGGTCGATCTGGGTAAATTCGGGCTGGCGGTCTGCTCTGAGGTCCTCGTCGCGGAAGCAGCGAGCCAGCTGGATGTAACGGTCGTAGCCGGAGAGCATCAGCAGCTGCTTGTAAAGCTGGGGCGACTGGGGCAGCGCGTACATGCTGCCGGGATGGATTCTGGAGGGAACGACGTAGTCGCGCGCGCCTTCGGGCGTGGGCTTGATCATCATGGGTGTTTCAATCTCCAAGAAGCCATTTTCATAGTAATATTCTCTTGCAACGCGTGCGATCTCGTGACGCATGCGGATGTTTCTCTGCAGCTCAGGGCGGCGCAGATCGAGGTAACGGTAGCGCAGCGCGATCTCATCGTTAACCTTCTTGCCCGTACCGATCTCAAAGGGAGGGGTCTGTGCAGCGGACAGCACCTTCATGCTCTCCACAAAGATCTCAACCTTGCCCGTGGGCAGGTTGGGGTTGATCGCACCCTCGGCTCTGGGGCGAACCGTACCATGAACAGCCAGTACGTACTCGCTGCGGCAACGGAATGCCTTCTCAAAAATTTCGCGGTCGGTGGAATCGTCAAAGGACAGCTGTACGATACCCGTTCTGTCACGCAGGTCAATAAAGATCAGCGCGCCAAGGTCTCTCTGTCTCTGTACCCAACCCATCACGCACACCTTGGAGCCGATGTCGCTCTCGGTCAGCGTGCCGCAATAATGTGTTCTTTTATCGTTTGCACTCAAAAATTCTGCCATTTTTATATTCTCCTTACAGATGTATTTACAAAGTTACAGGGGCTTGCCCTCGCTGTCAAACAGCGGCAGGGGCTCAAGATATACCAGATCCTCGCGATCGATCGCGTCGCCCTCGGCAAGGATCGCAGCGCGGCCGCAAACGATACCGCCTGCCTGCTCAACCAATGCCTCAAGTGCCTTGAGGGATTCGCCCGTGGAGATCACGTCGTCCACGATCAGGATCTTCTTGCCCTTCATCAAGGCGGCATCATAGCCGTCCAGATACAAGGTCTGCTCACGGTTGGTGGTGATGGAGCGGACGGACACCTGCAGCACGTCTCTCATGTACAGCTTTGCACCTTTGCGCGCCAGCATGTACTTTTGGTTGCCTGCAAGTCTTGCCATTTCATGCACCAGCGGAATGCCCTTTGCCTCTGCGGTAATCAGATAATCGTACTCGGGAACCTTATCCAAGAGTGCCTGTGCTGCAGCGGTGGTCAGCTCGGGGTCACCGAAAATGACGAACGCGCCGATCATCAGCTTGTCGTTTAAGTGGCAGAGCGGCAGATCGCGCTCACAGCCTGCGATATTCATGCGGTAATACTTTTCCATAGGTCAAGCCTCCGTGTGTTTTTAATGTATCGTGCAGGAACTTTTCGCCATTCCCTACACTCCCATAATAATTATACTCATATTTTGAAAAATGTCAATGATTTTGGCGGTTTTTGTAACGAATTTGGCCATCAAAAACGCGCAAGAAAATTTTTTTAATTTTTTTCAAAAAATCGGAACGTTTTTACAAAAAAATGCGTCTATATAGGTAAAGGGGCAGTTGAAGGTCAAAAAAAGCGCATCACTTGACAAAATTCACCTTATATGCTATGAAAAGAAAACCGTGAAATGCGCACAAAAAGCAAACAATTACCAAAATGCGTTCGGGGATCGCGTGTAACCGGGGACGGAGCATTGTTACGCCGCGACACACCCGAACACGACACAAAAAACGATCGAGCGGTGTAACAAGGGCCTGTCCCCCGTTACGCGCAACATGCAAAATTCCTTATAATATAATGAATTTCAATGCAAAACAGAACCGTCGCCTGTTACATGATTTATCCCGATTTAGAAAAATACTATACAAAAACAGCTGTAGGGGGCAAATGTCCCCTACAGCTGTTTTATTAACAGATCATTCCTTATCTGCAACAACCGCGTCGACCTTGCCATCGCCGTCTGTGTCAACGCCCACGACGTCGATCTTGCCGTCACCGTCCACGTCAATGCCGACCGCGTCGGCCTTGCCGTCACCGTCGGTGTCTACCACGATGGTATCTGCCTTGCCATCACCGTCGGTATCGATCGCAACGGCAACCGAAACAGGCTGCTTAGAGGCCTTGGAAATACCAATCAGGCCTACGATCAGGTTGACGATTGCCAGAATCACGGTCAGCGCACCGACCACAATCAGCGAAATACCGATCATATCGTTCAGCACCGAAGTCAGCAGACCGCAGATCAACAGCACGACGATCAGAACGCCAAGGATCATCTTGATCAGCTCTGCCTTAAACTGCAGCATCTTCTTCTCTGCCTTGCAGATGCGAATGATGGGCAGCACGATCAGATACAGCGCGATAAGGCCGCAGATCGTCCAGCGCAGCACGGTCATAATGATGCCAACAACACCGGGAACAGCAATACCTTCGACACCGAAGGCGATCAGGGCTGTGATAACACCGTAAATGGCAAGCGTTACACCGATGACCATGGTGATGATCGAGAAGACCAGATCAAACTTGCCCTTCTTCTGCTTGAAGCTTGCAATGCCGCCGATCAGATTGGGAATGGTGGTCAGTACCAAGGAGATACCGATCAGTGCAAACGCAACGCTGAGCACGGTGTCAAAAATCTTGGGAAGCTCAAGCACCAGAAGGCCTCCGCCGATCAAGAGTCCACCGAATACAATGTTGAGGATCACAGAGATAATAATACCTGTAATAGCTGTTTTTTTGTTCATAACAATGCTCCTTTATGTAAAATTATTTTTGACAAATCAAAGGTCGTTCGGATCCACCCCTGCGGGCAAATTGAATGGCAGATCAAGCGGTTGCCGCTCGACAGATTGTCCTTGTACAGGCTGTTCGGTAGCGACTTGCGCAGCTTGCTCTTCCCTTTGCCTCGCAGCCTTGACAGCCTTGGAAAGTCCTGCAAGCGCAGCGATCAGATACCCGACGGCAAACGCAGCAAGCGCAAAGCTAAGCACTTGCATGATCGTGCCTGTAGGTCTTTGAAACTGCACAACAACTGAGTTTAAGAGAGTCAGGATAAGAAGGACGACTCCAAGCATGGGCTTATATATATCCACTCTGTACTGCACCGCCCTTTGCTTGGTGCGGATCATACGAACAATGGGGGCTATGATCAGATACAGTGCTGCAGGTGCTGCAAAGAACCAGTGAATGACGCGCATGACGGAGAACAATATCTCCTCCACGTCCCACGAAACTCCCAAGATCTCGTCAAGCACGTATGCACCGAGAAACAGAATCAACAAGGCAGCGATGCCGTAGCAGGTCATGAGTACGCCAACAAAGAGAGATCCCAGCGAAAGCCACAGCTCTTTCTTGCCTATTTTCTTTTTGCGATATCGGGAAATATCCGAGATCATTGCTGGAATGGCAGATATCACGATCATGATACCCATCGAAAAGAATAAGGCATCACAGACGATCTCCATCAGACTATCGGTATAATAATACACTATGTTGCCGCCAACGTACAGCAAAAAACCGAAACTCAGAATCAGGATCACCGCAAGGATGGCGGTGACGATGACCGTTGATTTTTTCATACCTACTCCTTATATGTTATGCAGCTATACATCAAATGTCATCCGCATTTACCCCTGCGGGAAGGTTAAAAGGAAGGTCCGAGGGCTGCCTGCTCAGGCTGTGCGTCCTGCGCGGTATCGGGCTGCTTTTTGATGATCAGACCGAAAATCAGTATGAAAGCTACCAATGCAAGCGAGAGCAAGGTGGAGATGCCGAACGAGGCGTACATGAATATGCGGGATGCTTTGACATAGAGATCGATACTCATACAGCTAAGCCAAGGATTGAGCACGGTTTGCAGCAAATTGATCAGATTGGGCACAAGGATCAGTACAACAACAGCGGGCTTATGCAGCTCTGCTTTGATCTGCAGCCACTTTTGCTTGGCACGCATTACGCCAAGCCCATACGAGATCAACAAAAACAACATGATGAATCCGATTACCACGTTATATATTGTCGTTGCGTAAGAAAACTTACTGATCATTTCAGACGTGAACTGCCCGGACATCAACGCAGTATGATAAGATAAGCTGAATATCCAATATACGACAGTCAGCACAAGCCACACCACACAAATCAGCAGCATCAGGCCCTGGCGGACGGCCTCAAATTTTCCGGTCCCCTTTTTTGCCCGTACAATAGCGTTGATCAGCAACACGACGGTAGGCAGCATGACGGTCAGCGTAAGCATTACCCCGGACGGGAAAGAATACAGGGTTTGCGCCAGCAGTTGGAGTAAGAAGCTGCACAAAATGCAGACGAAATAAAGCAGCAGCATCGCGGCAGCCAGAATATTCGCGATACGTACGGTGATTTTGTTCATACGCTTCCTCCCTTATTTTGTTGTATCCATTTGATCGCATCGGGTGCTAAAATATCCGAAAGATCCTCCCCGTTTTGCAGTCTTTCGCGTGCCAACGTGGAGCTGACGTGCGCAAATGCGGGATCGGACGGCAGATACAGCGTGCGTGCGCGCGGATTGTGCGCAAGATTCCACGCGGCATGGGTCTGCTCATAGGCAAAATCCGCCTCGTTGCGCACACCCTTGACAATGACGTCGCCTTCAAGCTGGTCAAACGCGTCGATCAAAAGTCCTGTGCGTGCTTCTACGCGCACACCCGGGATATCCGCGCAGGTCAGCCTTGCAATCTGCACACGCGCCTCGGTATCAAACAGATATTTTTTGACCTTGGCATCCTTGACGTATTTGGTCATGTCGTTGTGCATGATCAGCACCACCACCTCGTCAAAGATGTCGGCAGCGGCTGCGATCACCTGCCTGTGTCCCAAGGTCATGGGATCAAAGCTGCCCGGAATGATGGCTCGGCTCACGCGTCTGCCTCCTTTTCCACAGGCGTCAGCACCGTGATAAAGGACGAAGCGTGATGCGTTTTACCCACCACGCGATAGCGGTCGCAAAGCGCAAAGTGCTTACCCCAAATGTTTTCCTCGCCCGATTCGCAGATCACGCGTGCACCCGGCTTGAGCAGATCGTAACGCAACAGCAAAAGCAGCGACTCGGACAGCGCATCCGACGCGTAGGGCGGATCGAGGAACACGATATCGTATTGCTCTCTGCCCTGTCTGCTCTTGAGAAAATCGGCATAGTCCGACTTGACCACAAAGCAATCGGGCGCAAGCTTGGTCTTGAGCATATTCTTATAGATCACGTCAACGGCAGGCTTGGATTTATCCACAATAGTGGCGTGACGCGCACCGCGCGAAACCGCCTCCAGTCCCATCTGTCCCGAGCCGCCGAACAGATCCAGCACGTCCCTGCCTTCAATATCAAATTGGATCATGGAAAAGACCGCCTGCTTGACTCTCTCGGTGGTGGGCCTTGTGTCCATGCCCTCCAGCGTATACAGCTTGCAACCTCTGGCCTTTCCGGTAATAATTCTCATCATAATAATTTATTTCTTCCTTTTAAAATGTTCAAGTATTGCGTCGGCATCCTTTTCTCCGATACCCCTGATCGCCATCAGCTCCTCACGGCTTGCGCGCTTGACGGCCTGCAAGCCACCCGGCATTTTGAGCAACGCAGAAGCCTTGGCAGGGCCGATGCCCGGGATCTGCGTCAAGGACGAGGTCACAAGCGTTTTGGTCTTGGCTTGCTTCATGCGGCCGACGGTATAGCGGTGTACCTCTTCCTGAATGCCGAAAATGAATTGAAACACAGCCGTTTCCTTGGCTATGCTGATCTCCTCTTGGTCGGTGCAAAGCGCACGAGTTTTATGATAATCATCCTTGACCATGCCAAAGATCGGGATATCGATCCCCATCTCTGCCGCAAGCTGACGCGCAACGCCCACGTGTCCCTTGCCACCGTCCAGCAAAATCAGGTCGGGATACTCGGCAAAGCTGCCCTCCTCGTCGGCCAGGTGCGCAAATCTGCGCGAAAGCGCCTCTCGCATACTGGCATAGTCGTCGGTCGTTCCTTGCACCGTTTTGATCTTGAAATTTCGGTAATCGCGCTTGGCAGGTGCGCCATCCTTGAACACCACCATGCCTGCTGTCAGATGCTCCTTGCCGAAATTGGAAATATCGTAGGATTCTATCCTTGCAGGATAGGATTCCAGCTCCAAAAGGTGCGCAAGTCGCAGCAAAACGCCCTCGCGTCGGCTTTCGTGCGTCGCACTTTTCTCCGCGATCTCCTTGGCGTTGGCGCTCACGGTCTCGCAAAGCGCACGCAGCTTCCCTCGCTCGGGGGTGCGCAGCTCTACTTTGCGTCCCGCAAGACTGCCGAGATATTCGGCTGCCGTTTGTCTTGCGTCCTCATCGGGAGAGAACGAGATCAAGATCAGCTTGGGGATATCCGACCGTCCCCTGTACAAATCGCAAATAAAGGAAAGCAGCGCGTCGCGATCGGTGATATGCTCCTTGTCAAACAGATAATCCTGCTTGTCGGTGCAAATGCCGCCGCGCACGAAAAAGACTGACATGGCAGACAGCACGCCGTCGTCGTACAAGCCAAACACATCGTAATCGTCGTCCGGCGCGCCCACCACGCTCTGCTTTTGCGAAAGGCGGTCAAGTGCAGCGATGGTATCGCGACAAACAGCTGCCGCCTCGTATCGCTCCTGCTCCGCAAGCGCGTACATGCGTTCGGTCAGGCGTCTTTTCTCCGCAGCTGTATTGCCGCGTAAAAGCTCTGCCGCGGTGCGGATCTTATCGGAATATTCCTCGGGCGTTACCTTGCCCGTGCAAACACCGCAGCATTGCTTGATTTGATAATACAGGCAGGGGCGTTCCTTGCCAATCTGCTCGGGGAATTTGCGCTTGCAGCTCGGCAGCTGCAAAGCCTTTTGCAAAGAGCCGATCACGGCATACACCGTGGAAACACCCGAATAAGGGCCGAAATACTTGCCCTTGTCCGCATCTCTTTTGCGCGTCATGACCACGCGCGGATACACCTCGTCCGTGATCTTGATATACGGGTAGGACTTTGCGTCCTTGAGTCTGATATTATATTTGGGAGTATACTGCTTGATCAGCGTATTCTCCAAGGACAGCGCCTCGATCTCGGTCTCGCACAAAATGTAATCAAAGCTGTGTACGCGCTCGACCATACGTGCTGTTTTGTTGTTCTTTTCACTGTTCTGGAAATACTGCGACACGCGGTTTTTGAGCTTGCGGGATTTTCCCACGTAAATCACCTTGCCTGCAGCATCCTTCATGATATACACCCCGGGGGTGGTGGGCAGCGAGTTTGCTTTATCCAGCAGCTGCTGCAATCTTGCGCCATGATCGGACATAGCAACCTCCATGCCGCCTATGGCGGCTCAATATAGTTATGCGTGAATGCATACTTAACGAACAGGCAAAGTGAACTTTCACGCGAGTCCTCCCTTCAAAATGGCAAAAAACGGTGTGGGGACATTTGCACACCATGTCCTTCACACCGTTTTTATACAAGCCCTAAGCCCTTATTCGGAAAAGCCGGAATTGATCAGTGCCTGCAAGCCCTGCAGTGCAAGCTCTTCATCCTGTCCGTCCGCACTCAGCGTAACAGACATGCCCTTAGCAATTCCCAAAGACAAAACGCCCAAAAGGCTCTTTGCATTGACTCTGCGCTCATCCTTCTCTACCCAGATCGAGCATCTGTAGCTGTTCGCCTTCTGGATGAAGAACGTAGCAGGTCTGGCATGCAAACCGCTTGCATTGGTAATGACAACTTGACAAGACTTCATATATTTCTCCTGCTCCTTTAATAGTCACATTGACAGTTCTAACTATTATAAGTATAACAAAAGCGCGCGTCAAAATCAAGCGTCATTCTATAGGAATTTTTGACAAGTGGACATACAATTTTTCGTCATTTTACACAAAGTCGCAAAATACTCTTGCAAATTACTGGGTTTCGGCAGCTTCCGATTGCGATTCTTGCTGCGATTCCTGCAGTACAATGCCGTCAGTTTGCTCGGTGATCTGCAGAATGCGCACGCGCACACTCACGGTATCGGTATAGATCTCCAGCACCTGACCGGGCGTCAGCGTATACGTTCCGTCCAACACAAGAGAACCCTGCTCCAGCACGCCCGAGCGCGAGCGCAGTACACCGACGACAGTCAGGCTGTCCGAAGCCTGTTCATCCGTCAGAACACAAACCGCTTTTCCCTCCTCGCTCTCCTTATGCACGGCCAAAGCACCGATGCGCAAGCCGCTTTGTGCATCGTAAACGGTATCTCCGCTGTCCAGATACTTGGCATAGCTTTCATGCGCATCCTCGATCTCAAAATAAACCATATAAGACTGCCCCGCCTCGTCGCTGACGTGCGGATCGTAAATAAAGCAGCGGTACACGATACCCGCAATGCAGGCAGCGATCAGAAATCCGATAAAAACGTCCACAAATACACCGCCGGACGAAAACGTCGTCTTGCTTTTTTCTTCTTTATTGCTCATATTAATCTCCATGCCGCCTCTGGCAGCTCAAATAGTGATGGAAACTTCACCGCGGCTCTTTGCTCCAAAAATGGGTTGGCCCCCATTTTTAGGTGAAGTTTAAGCGTGAATGGTCGAGTATAAAGGAATATAACGTGAACTTTCACGCTATTGCACCTCTTCCACAACCTGCAGCTCCACGATCACAGCGTCACTGACAAGCCCGCTGAAACGGCAGGTGTAGGTTTTGCCTACTGCGATCTTGGTTTGCTCCACAAAATAGCCTAGCGTGTAGTTATAGTTGGCGGTCGTGCTCACGGTCACGTAAATATCCATCATACCGTCCTCGTTAAGCTCTAAGGAGTTTCCAACCACCTTACCCAAGGGATAGCTATCCGCTTCTCCCGAAAGATACACAAAGGTGCCGGATTGGATGACGCACCGCATATCCTCGTCCAGCGCAAGCGCGGGATCAACACTTTCCAAAAGGAAAGTATAGTTGATCTGCTTCTCTGCATATCTTGTGGAAAAATATCTGCCGGCTGCATATATACCGTAGGCAGCGCCTGCGATCACGGCAAGCAGCAATAAAACAATCAATACGTCCACCGCAACGGGCAAGCCTCTCTTATGCGGCTTTTTTACCTTGGGTGCCTTGCGTATCTTTTTCTTGGGTTCATTGACCGGCACCGGCGCAGCCTCGGGCGCTATGCCGGAAGCCTTTTGCGCATCCTCGGGAATCTGACTCTTTTTCTGATCAGCCATGATATTCCCCTCCTTCTTTATCTTGTTCGGAACGCAATATCCGTGCGCTCCACGGTTGGGCCGTGCGTTTGAACGGCACGTGCCAGAGTTTCATATTGTGTGCGAATGCTTGCCACGGTCAACGCCACGATCATCCACGCAAGGGTAAATACGCTGGCACTGCCAAGGAAATTGCAGGTAAACGCCATGACCATCACGCCCGCAATACCGGCAAAGCCGGCAGCCACGCGCGATTTGGTGGTAATATTGCTTCCCTTACGCAGATACGTCAGCACGCACATGGTAAACAAAAGAAAGGCCGCAAAGAAAGCAAACAAGATCAGATATCCGCACTCCGCAAGCAGCTGCAGGTACGTGTTTTGCATATCCACCGTACTCTCCATACCGGGAGCGGCATAATGCGGAAATACGCTCTGTACGGCATGCTCCCCAAATCCCACGCCAAGCAGGTGGTCAAAAGACATAGCAAGCACGCTTGAAGCAACGGCCTTTCTTTGGTAGGCAGCGTCCGCATACTGCACGATCACGTCAAGATATGCCTGTATGATCTCAAATCTGTCCAGATGCAGCAGTCGGTAAATCTCGGTATACCAAGCCACACCGCAGGCTGCGGGAAATGCCAGCACCATGGCGGTGCTGAGCGATTTGTAGCTGTACATAAAGAAGAACAGCAAAACGGTCACGCCCAAGCCTGCCCATACACCGATCTGCATAGTTGTGAACACGGAAAGGATTCCGACCATCACCCAAAGCGTTTTCCAGAAATAGCCTGTCAGACTCCGTTTACCGACAAGGCCCGTCAGCATAATTGGCAGCAGCATCAGCAAAAGGCCACCGGCCAGCGCTTCCTCACCGAAATATGCATCGTAATACGCAAACAGCTGGGTAAACATGGTAAAGTCAACACGGACGATGACCATATCCAAGAAATGCAGGATCTCTGCAAGCGGCAGCACGCTTAGTACTGAAAGCACGGCACCCGAAATAGCTAAAAGCTTATAGCATCTGTTCAGCCACTCTGCAGAGCGCATCAGGCTGACAATGGGAAAATAAACCGCTACGATAACAGTATAGCCAAGGCCATACAACAGGGAAAGTGCACCGCCCTGTGAGAAAACTCCGTGCAAGGCAAGCAACGCGCCCAGCAGAAGAACCACGAAATCCATTACGTGCACGTGCAAGGTGCGCCTGCCCCTGATCAGTTTATTGATAAAGCTGATCAAAGTAACGACCGCGATCCCAAGTGCGCACAAAGCAGGCACGCCCGTGATCCACCAGATCGAAACGGTTGCCGCTGCAAGCAGCACGCCCGCTTCGGGAATATACAGCACAAAAAGCGCCATCATGACGATCAAAACCGCCAGCGGAATGGTTGCGGGATGGTAGAAGAAGGTCAGAATTCCGAACGTAATGCCCAAAACCAACGCTGCGTACACAAGCGCGGTATTGCCGCGTTCCTTTTTCTCTCTTCCCTTTTGCAATGGCTCAAGTCCCAGATAGGAGCGCAGGATCTTACCGACAATGCGGCTGCCGAATGCAGCGCGGTACAACGGCTTGCTGCTGCACAGCAAGGGCAAGGAGAAAACGGCAATGATAATACCCGTAATGCCCCAGCCGATGGTACCCGCATAATCAACAGACAATCTTTCTGCGACGAAATACACGGCAGCACCTACCGCACCGTAGATAAAGAAGAACATACCGTAGACGTTCAAGGGACAGAACACGAAAAACTTGACCAATGCGTTCAATATACGCAGGATCACGCTGCGCTCCAGCCATCCTGCCAATCTCAAACGCATCGCGTGAAGCTTGGGGCGCAGCTTACCGTCCGGCGCACCCAGCACCTTGCTATAGATAAGCTGCCAGCGAAGTTCCAGCACTTCAAAAGAGGTCAACAGTCTTGCGGGCAGGCTGTTGCACAACAGCGTATAGATCCAAATGGAGAAGCTATGAAACAGGTGGAAAAACAGCGAGCCCACTTGCTTTTTCTTAGGCGCACTCTTTTGCTCGATCAAGACCATCCCTCCCTTCAGTCAATCTTTTGCAGCAGATCGGGCCTTACCCGCTCTGTTTTTTCGGTGGCCTTTTGCAGCCGCCATGCCTCAATATTGGCGTGATGTCCAGAGATCAGGACGTCCGGCACCTTCATGCCGTGCCAATCGTAAGGTCTTGTATATTGGGGGTATTCCAAAAGCCCCGAAGAAATGCTTTCCTTTTCGTAGCACTCGGCATCTGCCAGCACGCCCTCGCAAAGACGCGCCACACAGTCCACCAGAATGCAAGCGGGGATCTCGCCACCCGTCAGCACGTAATCACCAATCGAGATCTCCTCGTCCACAATCTCCTCGATCACGCGGCAGTCAATGCCCTCGTAATGTCCGCAAAGCAGCACGAGATTATCGTATGTAGCCAGCTCTTCGGCCTTTTTCTGCGTCAGCACCTTGCCTGCAGGCGACAGGAAGATCACGCGGCGCGTGCCTGTAAAGCCGTCCTCGGCCTGCTTTCGCAGCACGCCCTGAAAGCAATTATAAACGGGCGGAGCTGCCATCAGCATGCCCTTGCCGCCACCATAGGGCGTGTCGTCCACGCGGCGGTGCTTGTCCTCGGAATAGTCCCTGATCTGATGCGTATACACCTCGATCGCACCGCTTTTTTGCGCGCGGCCGATGATGCTCTCGCCAAGCACGGTGCTTACCAGCTCGGGAAACAGCGTCATAATATCAAATCGCATAAATCTCTCAATCCTCCAGCATGCCGCCGATCGGCGCAACCAAAATGCCGCGCTCGGGATCGATACCCTTGACGAATTCATCCACGGCAGGCATCATACGCTCACCGTCGGGCGTATTGACCACGTAAATATCCGCAGGCCCCTGGTCAAGCACGTCCGCTAGCTGTCCGTAAACCTTTCCGCTCTCCACGTCCACCACGTCAAGCCCGATCAGCTCCGCGATCAGGTATTCACCCTCGGGGATCTTCAAGTCTTCCCTTGCCGCATGCAGCACCTTGCCGCGCAGCGCGTTGGCAGCATCCACGGTATTCACACCGTCCAGCTCTGCGATCACGAACTGCTTGAAAACAGATGCGCGATTGACCTTGAGTTCTTTCATGCCCTCTTTTGTCGGCAGATAAACGCGCTTGAGCTTGGCCAGCACCGCAGGAGTGTTGCACCAGCTTTCTATTTTGACAGCGCCCATCACACCGTGTGTATTCACGATCTTTCCGCACTCGGGAAATGCAATCAGCTTCATAATAAACATCCTTTGCTTATAGTTATTTACATTATATCACATGATATAAATAATTGCAACAGTTATTTTCAGTAAAAAACCGCCCGCGCTGCGCGCGGACGGTAATTTTTTTATGCCTTAGATATCCATCTTGATCTGTCCCTGTGCGGCAAGGTCAGCCTTGTGCTTTTCCATCAGGGCGTTGATCTTAGTCACGGGATCCAGCAGCTCGCTGATGGTGGTGTCGTGGTTGAGTGTTTCCACAATGTAGGAAACGTATTTGGACATATCAACCTCAACAAACCAAGGCTTGTCAGCAAGCTCGGGGCGGCGGTACACCAGATTGGTGGACAGCACGCGGTCGATCAGGCCTGTTTCGTAAGCCTTATCGAACTTATCGCAGCCGTCGGTAAACAGACCGAACGAAGCGGCAGCAAATACGCGCTTAGCGCCTCTGCTCTTGAGCTGGCCTGCAACGTCAAGAAGAGATTCGCCCGAGGAGATCATATCGTCCACGATCAGCGCGTCCATGCCGTGCAGATCCTGGCCAAGGTACTCGTGCGCCTCGATGGGGTTCTTGCCGTTGACTACGATCGAGTAGTTGCGGCGCTTATAGAACATACCGATGTTGAGTCCCAGCACCGAGGAATAGTACATGCATCTCTGCATAGCACCCTCGTCGGGAGAGATGATCATCATATGATCCTTGTCGATCACAATATCCGGCACGCTGCGTACCAGCGCCTTGATCATCTGGTAGGTAGGTCTGACGTCGTCAAAGCCTGCCAGAGGGATCGCGTTACAAATTCGGGGGTCATGTGCGTCAAAAGTAATGATATTGGAAACACCCATTGCCACCAGCTCTTGCAGCATCAGCGCACAGTCCAGAGATTCTCTTGCCTGTCTGCGGTGCTGTCTGCCCTCGTAAAGCATGGGCATGATGACGGTGATTCTTCTTGCTTTTCCTGCTATCGCAGCAATAATACGCTTCAGATCGGCATAATGGTCATCGGGGCTCATGGGAACGGACATGCCGTACATCTTGTAGGTAACACTGTAATTGAACACGTCACAGATGATGTACACGTCCTGTCCGCGCATGGACTGCTTGATCAGTGCCTTCGCCTCGCCCGTACCGAACCTGGGGCAAGTGACGTTGACAAGATACGTGTCGTCCTGGTCAAGGCCGTGCCAATCCTTGAGATAATAATCTACCTTTTTTGCGATCTCCTCGCATCCGCGCATACCGATCACGCTCAGATCGGCAAATTGCTGTTCCTTCATGTTGTACCTCCGTTACAAATCGCTATATTGTCAAATCACTTACTGCAGCTTGCAGAAGCGTGCGTACGCTTCGTCCCATGCTTCTCTTTCGGTGCAGGGCTGGTAATGCTTCATCTCGAACGAGTTGGCAACCACTTCTCTTGCCTCTGCCAGATCCTTAATCGCGCCCTGTGCGATGCACTGCATGATCAGGTTACCGATTGCAGTCGCCTCTTCGGGGCCTGCACATACGGGAATGCCGCATGCGTCTGCGGTCATCTGGGACAGGAACTTATCCTTGGTGCCGCCGCCCACGACGTTGATCATGGTTGCGGGCTTGCCGCGCAGCTGGCCGATGGTGTCTACGGTGTAACGGTACTTGAGTGCCAGGGACTCGTAAATGCAACGAACGATCTCGCCAACGCTCTCGGGAACGGGCTGACCTGTCATGCGGCAATACTCACGGATCTTTTCGGGCATGTTGCCGGGAGTGCCGAAGGACTTGTAGTCCACGTTGATAAGCGAGCGGAAGGGCGTACATTCCTTAGCCCAGGCTTCCATCTGAGCAAACGAGTAATCCTTACCCTCTCTCTTCCACTGTCTTCTGGATTCCTGAATGATCCAAAGGCCCATGATGTTCTTGAGGAAGCGGATGGTACCCATAGCACCACCCTCGTTTGTCAGGTTAGCGGCTCTGGTTGCGTCATTGATCAGCGGAGCGTCAAGCTCTGCGCCCATGAGCGACCACGTGCCGGAGGAGATGTAAATGAAATCCTTATCGGTTGCGGGAACTGCGATAACTGCGGAGGCAGTATCGTGCGACGCGGTGGTATATACCTGAATGCGGTTCTTACCAACCTCATCGGTAATGGAAGGCAGCAGCGCACCCAGATTGGTACCGGGCTCAACCATGGGAGCGAACTTGCTCTCGGGAATGCCCAGCTTGGAGATCAGCTCGGAGGAGATCTTTCTGGAATTTGCGTCCAGGATCATACCGGTGGAGGCGATGGTATATTCGGTTGCCATCTTACCGGTCAGGAAGTAGTTGAGCAGGTCGGGGATGAACAGGATCTTATCCGCTCTGTCAAAGCCCTCAGCATTATCTCTCTTTTCCACGGCAAGCTGGTTGAGCGTATTGAAATCGATTGCCTGAATACCGGTCACGTTATAGATCTCTTCGGAGGATACGAAGTTCTTGACGTAGTCGGTCACGTTTTCGGTTCTTGTATCACGGTAGTGGATGGGGTTTGCCATCAGTCTGCCGTTCTTATCGACCATGCCGTAGTCAACGCCCCAGGTGTCAATGCCCATGCTGGCAATGTCGTCACCGTCGATGATGGTCTTTGTGATCGAATTCTTGATCTCAAAGTAGATGCGCAGAATGTCCCAGGTAAATCTTCCATTGACGTACATGGGGTCATTGGAGAATCTGTGATTCTCGCGCAAAGTCAGCTTTTCGCCGTCAAAGGAGCCAACGATACCTCTGCCGCTGGACGCGCCAAGGTCGATGGCAAGCATTTTTAATTCAGCCATAATACCCTCCCAAAAGTTTTATGTTGATTGACAAAAATAATGATAGTACATTATACCACATTTTTCGCAGAATAGTGTGAACATTGTGTGAACGATGCAGATTTTATGGGAATTTTCAAGTGCGCGCAAAGGAAAATATTCCGACGCGGAAAGGCAGAAGCCTTTTTCAAGACTTCTGCCTTCGTTCTATACTTTATTTTTGATTCTTTTCTTCTCTCTTGGCGCGTCTTGCCGCCTTGCGCTCTTCCCTTGTCGGTCTGTCGGATTCGGGAACGACGGGCGCAAGAATGCCCGTCAGATGCCAGCCCTTGCGGCCGATGTTATACGCGGCAAACGACGTTGCAAGTGCAGGAATGGGCAACAGGAAGAATACCCACCACTGATTCATCAGTGCAAAGCCACCCGCAAATTCATGCTGGATGATACCCAGGTACATGCCGTGGACAAACTTGGTCACAAGATCTGCTACAAAGCCGATCGAGGTACACGCCTCGTTGTTCGGAAAAGCGTAGCCCAGCGTGATCAAGCCTGCCAGCACAAAGTTCGGCAGGTTGGCGCACAGCGCAATCAGAAGTCCTTTATAAATATTGGGCTTGGTGCCGCGCACCTGATGGGACATTTCGTCCTTACCACCGATCTCCCAGATATGCACGTAGATCAAAAACAGATAGAATATGATCGCACAAATGCTTGTAACAAGCAAAAGGATCTCAGTCGTATTACCCGTAGCACCGCTCTCGCTGTTCTGCGTACCGATGCCGGTCACGGCAAGTGCGAGCGCAAAACCGAAAAATCCGCCGATGACGCTCTGTACCAGCAGCATGCGAATAAAATCATAAGAATGCTTGGAAAAAAAGTTTTTCATAGATGCTCCGTTTCACATTTATGTTGTCACCATTATACCGATTTTTTGCAAATAAAACAAGTACGGTCGAGGAATGTTTACAGTTTATCCACTAAAAAATCACGGCTTGGTGTATAATAGTAATAGAATGTTAAAAAAGAGGTTCGAATTTATGCCGTACACAGTCAATATAGAAGAATTCCCTGCCGTGCTCCGAGAGTTCGCTTCCTATAAATCGGTCATCCAAGGCTGCTCGGATAAGACCGTGAGTGAATATCTCTCTGATCTGCGCACCTTTTTCCGCTGGCTGCACGCAACCGAAAAAAAGCTGCCCACGCAGGGCGAGGAATTTGACAGCATGGAGATCATGCACGTGGACGTGGATTATATCAAGGACATCACCACCGACCGCATCTATGAATTTTTGGTATTTACCGGTACGGTGCGCGGCAACGCGGGTGCTGCCAAGGCACGCAAGCTGTCCGCCATCAAGGCGTTTTACAAATATCTGACCGTCAAACGTCACCTTTTGGAAAACAATCCCGCTGCCGACATTGAAACGCCCAAAAAGAAAAAGGCGCTGCCCAAGCACCTTTCCTTAGAGGAATGTCGCGTGCTGCTGGACGCGATCAAAAACGATACCGCTTCGCCCAACCGCGTGCGCGATTTTTGCATGATCACGCTGTTTCTCAACTGCGGCATGCGTGTATCCGAGCTTGCAGGCATCAGCCTGCCCGATCTTGACCGAGAATACCGCTCTTTGCGCGTGATCGGTAAGGGCAACAAGGAGCGCATCATTTACCTCAACGAGGCTTGCCGCGCCGCGCTTACGCAATATATGCAGGTGCGCAGGCAGGAAAAATACCAAAAGAACACGGACAAGGCGTTGTTTTTGAGCGAGAGATGCCAGCGCATCAGCGTCAAGACCATACAGTATACCGTATACAAGTATCTCGACCTTGCAGGTCTTGGAGCCAAGCACTATTCGGTACATAAGCTGCGCCATACGGCCGCAACGCTGATGTATCAATCGGGCCAGGTGGACGTGCGCGTGCTCAAGGAGATCCTTGGCCACGAGCAGCTCAACACCACGCAGATCTATACCCACGTGGCAAACAAAGATATGGAAACAGCCATGTCAGCCAATCCCCTCGCGGGCGAGTCGGGACTTGATGACGAATAAATTAAAACAAACACTGGGGCGACCGTCGTGTCGTCCCTTTTTTGTATCATATCAGAATGGGACGACCAATGGTGCCCCTCCGTTTATTGTGTATCAAATTGGTCTGCGCGTTCCACCGAGATGGGCGAGATCTGCACGGGATAGGATTCCATGATATACCCTCCGTACGTAATGCGGACGATGTCGCCCACAGCAAAGTCGCTGACATTCAGCCTGATCCCCGCTTCCCCTGCGGCCTTGGCTTCAAAGCAATCCTCGCAAAGCGGCATCACCATGCTCTTATCTGTGACCTTGGCAATAAACCAGCGGTTATCACCCGCAAGATCTCCGCAATACGGGCATCCTTCCGACACCCCGTTTGCACACCCCTGCAAGGATAAAATAAAAATCAATAAAACAAATAATCCCGTGATTTTTTTCATATAGGCAATCTCCTTATCAATTCCATAATTACAAAGAAGCACCCACGTAAACGTAGCCCTTATTCCGCACGGTCTTGATCAGACGCACGCCAAAAGCATGCTCTAATTTTTTGCGCAGATGGCAGATATACACCTGTCCCTCATTGGATGGTCCGTTTCCGAATAGGGCGGCAAGCTCCTCTTTGGAGATCCCCTCCTCGCCCTTTTGCATCAAAAGCGACAGCACGGCAAATTCCTTATCGCTCAAGGAGATCTGCGTATTTCCAAGCAGCACGCAGCGGCTATCCTCTAACAGCTGCAGCGTCTCGGGCTTTGGCTGCGCTACAGGCGCGGTCGGCAAACCTCCGTCCTCTTGCTGCAGCACGGTGCTGATCTCACGGCGCAGCTCTGCCATGCGGCAGGGACGACGGAACAGCACGTGCGCCATGCGGCGCGCACGCAGCGGCAGATTTTCGGGATCACGGCAAAGTCCCAGCACGCGCACGTGCTCGGGGATGGTGCCGCTTTGCTTGGAATCCAGATCCACCAGTGCAATACGGATCTGCTCCCATTGCGCAGCACTCAGTCCTTGCGCGTCGGCTCGAATGATGCTTTGCGCTCCGCAAAGCTCGGCCTGCATGGCAAGCACCTGTCCAAGACGCGCATCCGAAGTCAGAATGATCAGCTCACGCATCCCGATCACCTGCCCCTTCTGCGGTTTCGGATTCTGTTTCTGTTTCGGACTCGGACTCGGACTCGGATTCCGACTCAGCATCGGTTTCATTTTCTCCGGGAACTGCGGTTGCATCCTCGGTGGGGGGCGTGACGTCCTCGCAGTCAGGCTCGCTTTCCATGCCGTCCTGCGCGGTTTCGGGCTGGGTGGGCGACTCCATATCGGTTGCAGCCTCGGTATCCGGCTCGGCACAACTTTCTTCACAGGTTTCCCGCTCAATATCCGTCGCCACTTCATCCATCGTAGCCGCTTCGTCCTCGGTAGGCATCTCTGCGGAATCCACGCCTCCCACAATATTGTCCTCAGGCGCAGGATCGGGCGCACCCGCTGCGGTCTGCTGCTCTTGCTCTATGTTTTCCTGATTATCAAAAATCTGCCCCATACGCTGCACCAAGCCGCTGCCGAGAACACCGATACACAGCACGGCCGCCACTCCCACGCCCAAGAAGGGCGCAATCCTGCCAAGGCGCACACCGCGTGCCACGGATGCTGCCTGCTTTGTGTGCTGCACGGACTCCATGACGCGCTCCGCAAAGCCCTCGGGAACTTTTACGGCACAGGATGCAAGTGCTTCGTTCAAGGCGAGATATTCATCAAGCAAAGCTTTGCAATGCGGACAATGCGCCACGTGCTGCTCGACAAGCGCCTTTTTGCGTCCGTTCAGCTCACCGTCCGCATAAGCGGCCAACAGCTTTTCCATTTTTTCGCATCTGTCCATATATCTCACCTCCTTCATCTTGTAATACGAATTTGATCAAAAAATGTTCCCGTTTTTCAAAAATTTTTTCAATGCATTTTTGGCGCGCCACAGCCTTGATTTGACCGTCCCCTCGCCAAGCTCCAGCACACGGCACAGCTGCTCATAAGAAAGGCCTTCCATATACCGCAGCGTCAGTATCTCGCGGTACTCGGGCGGCAAGCGCAAAAGCGCCTTGGCAACCGCATCGCGCATCTCCTTTTGCGCAAAAGACTGGGGCGGATTGCTCTGCGCGTCCTCGTCCGCGATCGGGCGTTCCAGAACCTCACCGTCACGTTCCCATTCCATGGGTTCCATCGGCCTTTGTTGCTTTAAGTAGTCCAGACACGCGTTTTTGGCGATCTTCATGATCCATGCATCCGGCTCATGATCTCCCCTGTAACTTGGCAGCGCACGCCAGATCTTCAGAAAGACCTCCTGCGCAACGTCCTCGGCATCGTGATGATTTTTTGTCATATAGTAGGCCAAGGAATACACCTTGTCCTGATAAGCGCGAACAAGCGAGGAGAACGCATCGTGATCCCCTGCCTTTGCTGCCAGCAAAAGCCTTGCGTATTGCTTTTCGGACACTTGCGTTCACCTCGCTTTCTCTGTATTTTTTGTTCTTTACTATTCCTGCTTCTGCATGGCCATCAGCTCGTCGTAGACCGCGCGGATCTGCTCGGGGCTCTCGGCTTGCATGATGCGATCGCGCGTCAGAGCTGCATAGCGCACGTCACGCACGTACCATGCCGCGTGCTTCTTGGCCTCGGCCATGCCCACGCGCATGCCCTTTTGCTCCACCATCTCGCAGATCTGCTTCATGGCGGTGTCAAAGCGCTGCTCGATGGTGGGCAGCTCGTACGTCTTCCCCTCCAACAGCGCGGCTGTTTGGGAAAAGATCCAAGGATTGCCCAAGGCCCCTCGGCCGATCATGATGCCGTCACAGCCTGTTTCGCGCAGCATGCGCAAGGCATCCTCGGGGGTATAAATATCGCCGTTGCCCACGACCGGAATACTCACGCTCTCCTTGACCTGTCGCACCACCTCTGGATTGACGCCCGGGGAATACATCTGCTGGCGCGTGCGGCAATGCACAAAGATCGCGCTTGCTCCCGCAGCCTCTGCTACGCGCGCAAGCTCGGGCGCATTGATGCTGTCCTTGTCCCAGCCCGCACGCATCTTGACCGTCACGGGCAGCTTGACCGCACCCACGACTGCCTCGATGATCTTGCCTGCCAAAGGGATATCCTTCATCAAAGCACTTCCCTCACCGTTGGCCACCACCTTATTGACCGGGCAGCCCATATTGATATCAATGGCCACGGGCGGCATCTCGCTCTTGCAGCCGAGATAATCGCAGGCCTCGATCATACGCGCGGCCTCGGCCATCAGCTCGGGCTCATGCCCAAACAGCTGCACCGCCATGGGATATTCCTCGGCAAGCACACAGGCGAGCGGTGCGCTCTTGGAGCGGCTTGCAAACTTGGGGCTTTTTTGCTCATAGCAAAGCGCCTTGGCCGACACCATTTCGCTGACCGTGAATTCCGCACCGTTCTGCCTGCAGGCACGGCGAAAAGCCCTGTCCGTTGCGCCCGCCATGGGTGCTAAAAACAGGCCGTGTGCGAGTTGTGCTTCTCCGATCTTCATGTGCCGTCCGTCCTTGTGTTTGATATTAAAAATCATACCACATTTTGCTGCGTTTGTCAAGGTTGTCGGACAGGCACGATTGCCGTCGCACGATTTTTTTGCGCGAATGCACTCACAATCGGGCAAAGGCAAGCAAAAGCGGTCAAAGCAGCCCAAAGACGGCCGAAGTGCGTCGCACGAAATGCTTTGACATCCTGCATATCGGTTGCTATAATCAAAGCACATCACAAAAAAGGAGGTACGTTCATGAATCAAACGTGGACAAAAACACTGGCATTTGCGCTGATCGGCTTGCTTTTGCTCTCGGCAACTGCCTGCAACAACAAAAAAGAGGATGAGCCGCCCAAGGATGGCAGCGAGCAAACCACCGATATGCTGCAGGGCGGCATGGATCAGACGCCCGGAAATCAATACGACACCCCGGGCAATCAGGGCAACCAGAACGATCAAGGCAACCAAGGCGGTGCCGAGCAGCAAACGCAGCCCACCGTCGTCATTCCCGACAACACAAATCCCGGAAACCAAAGCAACCAAGGCAGCAGCACCGACAGCGCAGGGCTGACCTTTGCTTCAAACGGCAACGGCACCTGCACGCTGACCGGAATTGGCGCGTGCAGCGATATCTGCGTGGTCATTCCGTCAACCAGTCCCTCGGGCGACAAGGTCACCGCCATCGGCTCGCAGGCGTTTTATAACTGCACCTCAATCTCGGTCGTGCAGATCCCCGCAAGCGTGACCAACATCGGACACTTGGCCTTTGGCGGCTGCACGGGGCTTGTTTACATCACGGTCAGCACGCAGAATGCGTCCTATAAGGACATCGGCGGTGTGCTGTATACGATCGACGGCAAAACGCTCGTCCACTACCCTGCAGGTGCAGGCGCGTCCTCGGTCAATATTCCCGCAAGCGTAAACAAGATCGAGGATATGGCCTTCTATGGCTGTAAGTCGCTCAAATCGATCCGCTACGGCGGCACGCAGGACGCATGGTCGCGCATCTCGGTTGGCTCGATGAATTACAGCCTGAACGCAGCATCGGTCACCTGCTCCGATTCGGGTAAATAATGCTTGACAAGACGGGGGCGCGTGTGATATACTTGCTTTGTAAAAATTTGTTTGCAAAGGAGATTATCATATGTACGGAAAGAACGTTTGGATGATTCCCGACGGCTATATGAGCGACACTGTCAAGGGTGAATTTGTCAGCCACGAGGCAGTTTGCGTGCTCAATATTTCGGGCAAGACCGCGCACATTGATCTGACCATTTATTTTGAGGATCAGGAGCCCTTGACCGGCTTGCACGCTGTTTGCGAAAACAACCGCACCAACCACATCAGACTTGA
>JAZQYT010000204.1:0-8437 GCA_045633665.1 Eubacteriales bacterium
GTGCTGCTACGCAGTTCGACTCCGCTCGCTGCCCTGCAGCATCGCTCCGCTCAGGATGACACGGGCGCGGCTGCGTACCTGACAAAACAAAAGCAGAAGTCTATGATTAAGGCTTCTGCTTTCGTATTATTCAATGATTCCACTATTTTATCAGCCCATAGGGCATCTGCTTTTTTTAAATCAGATCACGATAAAGGTGCAGGATGCGGGAGCGATGGAGAGCTTGCCTGCAGCTACCTTTTCGGGTACGAGCGCGGTGGTATCGGACACGCCCGAAAGCTCCAAAGGCTTGCCGTTCAGGCACATAACGGATGCACGCAGACTGCCGTCACCGCAAAGCGCATAGACCTCAGCGTCCGTGGGCAGATCGATCTCGGTGGTCTCGGTCAGCGAGTTGTTGATCACAAGGTAAGCAAAGCCGTCCTTGCAGTCCTTACGGGAGTGGCAGTAAACGTGCGCGCCCTCGCAATCGGGATTCTGACAGTCGTAGACCGTCGTTCCCATCAGCGTATTCCAAAGCAGCACTGCAAAGTAGTTCGGTCTGGGCTCAAACGTGCCGTGCTTTAAGAAACCGTAGTCCGAGGATGCCAGCGTGTTGTGGAAGATAACACCATCGGTCAGCGTTGCAAAAATGCCCAGCTCGTTGAGCGTACGCAGCACGTCCAAATACGTGGAGGCCCAGGTATCACCGCCACCGCCTGCGTCACCCGACTCAGTCACCCAGATCTGTCCACCGGGCGCGTACTTGTCGCGCAGGGGCAGATAGGTTCTTGTATTGATGGGCGCTACCGCCAGATAAGCCTCGGTGTGCGCCTCATTACCGTCCCAGTGTGCGGTAGGCATGACCGATGCCAGACGCTCGGAAACACCGTTATAGTAGTGGTAGCTGAATACGTCCAGCGCCACCTTGCATCCGTCCATGAGCGCGTCGGTATTGCACATTTGCGTCATCATGGAGCCAATGCCCGCACCCGCGGTCTTGGCGCTGTCCTTGTCCACCTTGCCCATAGAGCCGTCACCCAGCGTGCAAGGGCCAACGATCAGGCAGTTCGGGTAGTTTTCCTTTACCCAGCCATTGAAAATATCCTGGTCGCGTGCAAAATCCTTGGCGGTATAGCCGCGGGGCGCACCCGACATTTCCATCATATTGGGCTCGTTCATAAACTCGGCAGCGTCAATATCCACGCCGTATTCATGGCTGAGCGCAAAGATCTTCTTTGTCTGCGAAAGATCCAGAGGGCCACCGTCGGGGTGGTCGCCTGCGCAGTTGCTGACAGAGATCAAAAGCTTGCCATCGACAGCCTTGACGAAATCCAGCACACCGATCCACTGCTCGCGCGTCAGCACGCTCTGATATCCCTCGGGAGCCTTGCCGCCCGTGGTACCGTCAAAGTCGTAGTATGTCTTGGTTGCCCAGGAGCCGGATACGCGCACCCACACGGGGCCAAACTTGCAAGCCAGCTCGCGAAGTCTTTGGTTATACAGGTCAATAGGGGGATAATACTGCATCAGCGCGGCCATGCCGATAAAGCTGCCGCTGCCAAAATCACCGTTACTGAGCGAAAATTCCTCAGTACCTGCGATCTGCTCGGGGGTATAAGCCTTCCAGAACGTGCCACCTGTCACCTCGGTCATTTCCACGTTGTAGGACATCAGGCGTGCGTCGATCTCGCGGATAAACTTGTTGTCTGCGGGGGTAATGCAATACTGTTTCATAAGTTCCCTTTCCTTTTTTTGAATTTTGTTGCGTTACTATTGTATCATACGGTTACGGTCTTGTCAAGCGGTATGACGTATTCAGCAAAGGACAAAGCCTTGGCCTGCACGCGGGCAATACCACCCGATACTGACAATACCGCCTCGCTTTCCCTGATCTGCATGTCGTGCAGCGTGTTCATGCTCTCAAGGCTGTCTGCAGCAAGAAGATCGCCTGCAAAATCCCCGTCACAAACCGCAAACGCGCCAAGATCCAACGTCAGCGTGCCGGGTTGCTCGCTCTTGTTAAGCACGTTCAGCACCAGCGCCGTGCCGTCCTCGTTGACGGCCAGCTGCGCCTGAAGCAGATCCCCCATCCTCGGGTGATAGTTTTCGATTTTGAGCGTTCTGTATGCCCGTGTGTGCGCAAAGCGGTGCAGCACCATACCCGCCGCCGTGGGATACGCGCCCTCCTTGGGCGTTTCGATGGCCGACTGTGCGTGCGTGTTGGCAAGGTTATTGAAGTTGACAAACCCAATATCCTGACCGTATCTCTGCCACATCATCAGAATGGACGCTGCATTCAATGCATACGACCACTTGCTGAACAGATAGCACTTGGTCAGCTTGTTGTTCTCTCTGGGTGCCATATTATACATATCCGCACCGCCAAGCGGCAGCCACTCGGTATTGCAGTAAAGCAGATGCGTACCATTTTTCTCGTTGTACGCGCAAAGTACCGCCAGCTTGCTTTGCAAAGCCCCCTCGTCAGAGCCGCGGTCGGCAATAAAATCAATGTCCTTGCCCGCGATCTCCAGCATGCCTTCAAGCGCCGAGAGCGGATAGCTGTAGGTATCAATGCCGATCTTTACGGTGGGATCCACCGCCTTCATGGCCTTGGAATAGATCACGCAGGTACGTGCGTATTCCTCAGCAGTAAACCAACGATGCACCTCGTTGTCCATTTCCCAGTACTTGACGCCATAGGGCTTGACGCGTCCGTTTGCGATGCGTGCGCAGCCGCCCTCGGTATTTTCGTCACCGTTGCAGTATTCCACCCAAGCAGCCGCCTCGCGCGCCCCCTGCTCAATATTTGCAAAATGCGGCAGATCTCTGCCGTGACGAGCCGCGTGAATGGTCAGATCGTTCGGATCCTTGTCCAGATTTTCGGGCGGTACGTAGTCGAAATACCGCTTGAAGGGATGATGCACGTTGACGCAGATCATGGACTCGCCGCCGATCGCCTCTGCATAGGACGCAAGCTCGTCCGTCCCCACGTCGTTATATTGATAGCCACCCCAGAAATACGACTTCATGGGCGATCTGTATGCCCCCACACCGTCACGCCAGTTATAAAACGAGGCAAAGCAGCCGCCCGGCCAGCGCACCACGCCGGGAGAAACGTACGCGCCTGCCTCGACTGCGCTCTTTTTCATGCGGCACAAAGCATCGTCGGGCATGAGCGAAAAATCGTCACACAGCACGCTTGTGTGCGCAGAAAGCAGCAGCGCAAACGTGTATCTGCCCTCTTCGGGTACAAAAAAGGCAGCGGAAACCTCGGTATAATCTTCGCCAATCACGCCAAGCACGCACGTAGCCACGGGATTGCTGACGCTTCCTTCCTTGAAAACGGCAATTTTCAGCACGGAATCGCCCGAAAGCAGCTTGATCTTACCGCGGAACGTATAATTCACACCCGCAAAGCAGTATTTGCCGTCCTGCGCAAGACCGCCGGGGGCGTCAGAGGCATTGACCACCTGCATGGCGTGCTCGCCGTGGCAGCCGCCCGAAACGATGCCGATGCGCACGTCTGCCGTGGGAGATTTTTCGATGACAAAGGTAGAGTCGTCTTCAATAAGCTGATGCCCTGCCACGCCCGGAAACGCAAACCAAGCGTTATGCTCGTAGGAGGAGTGATACCAGTCGAACACGCGCCAGTCGGTCTCGCAGCGCGAGGAATGGTCGTTTTCATCCTCCAAAAGATCAAACCAAAGCTTATTGATCATGCGGTAGGGATAAAAGGGTTCAAAGCTGCGGTTAAAAAACATCTCAGCAATCATGCCCTCCACCTGCAATCCGTAGCCAAGCTCGATAAAATTCGAGGCAAGCTTGCGGCTGATCGGTGTGGAATGATATTGCGGGGTTGCAACAAGTTCAAGTTTCATAGCGATTCTCCCTGCGGTATTGATAGCATCATTATACCATTTTTTACCGTGGACTGTCAATCAAAAACAGCGCGGTGTGCGATTTTACCTGCGCAAAAATTTCCGAATTTTTGAAAATCCCCTTGACTCTATAGTTGACTATAATGTTATAATAGAGACAACGAGCAAGAGGAAGGTGAAAACATGCTGAAAATCGGAGAATTTGCCAAGGCGTGCGGGGCAAGCGTGCAAACGCTGCGCTACTACGATCAGATCGGCGTATTTTGCGCGGATTATATCGATCCGGACTCGGGCTACCGTTACTATAGCCAAGACAAAATCAAAACCTTTGCGCTGATCGAGCAGCTCAAAAAGCTGGATTTCTCGCTGGACGAGATCAAGGAGTTTCTTACCTGCACCCCCGCGCAGCAGTGTCGCATCTATGCAGAGAAAAAACTTGCACTCATCAGAATCATTCGCCAAAAGAACGTTCTGGTCAATCAAATTGATGAAAATTGCGGAAACGTACAGCCTGACGCAATTCCTTTGATCAAAGAAATCTTGACTATGCCGTTTGAGGATGATCCGCAAGTGATTGGAAAATGGGTATATTGCGGAGATTCGGAAAAGCAGGAAAGCTCTTACGATGAAAATAGTTTGATCAAAAAAGAGGTGCAGCAGCACGAGCATCTATGGAAAAGCGGACTCGGGCAGCTACGCGCAAAGTATTGCGAAAAAATACGGTCTGCTCGGGGAGTAAAAGCCAAAAGCGATAGCGTGCGGGAGGATGATATCCTCCCCTACAAGCAGCGACAGAGCCGTGTTACGTAGGGGAGGATACCATCCTCCCGCTTTTCGTTATATTCATTTGATCAGATCTTACAGGTATACTGCGCGGTCTTGTCTTTTTGGTTGACGGTCTGTCCATCGGGCAGGATGACCTCGCAGGGCATATCTGCGCCCTCGGGCAGCGTGACGGCAAGCGTCAGTTCTCCGTCCTTCTTTTCCCACGACACGGCAATGATGCCATGCGGTGTGGGAACCGTTCCCTTTGCCCAGCAAAGGTCAAAGCTATGCACGTGCGGCTTGATTCTCACCGAGCCGTAGCCGTTCGAGGTGGGATATACACCCAGCACCATGGATGAAAACTCGTAAATGGGTGCGGAGCTCCAGCCGTGACATTCACTTCTGGGAGAATCGGGATTCTCGCACCACGTGGTACAATGCCAGTCCAACATGGTTTCCCAGCCCTGCAGCTGGCGTGCAGCGTACTTGTCGTAGCGTCCCGAAAGCTCCAGCGCGCGGAACATATAATAGCTCATGGAGAAGGAGCAAACCGCCACCGGCACGTGTCCGTCAAAGGTGCGATCCATCAGCTCCCCTGCCTCATCGCCGCTCACAGCACCCGAAAGGATGGTCCACAGCGTGGTATGCTGGCTGTATTCGCACGTGCCGGGGGTATTTCTGTAAAGGCCAACTTGCTCGTCGTAGCAATGGCGCTTGACGTTATCTATGACGGCCTGCGCCCTTTGCCTGTAATCGGCTGCAAGTCCCGGTCTGCCCACTGCCTCGCAGATCTCGGCAGCGGCCTTCAGCGCAGCGGCATACATGAACGAGGTCACGGTAATGGGTTCTTCCCTGCCACCGTTGGGAATACCGATCCACCAGCCGGGTACCCAGTCCACAAAGTGCCAATAGGGCGTCACACCGACAAGGCCTTGGGCGGTCATGTAAGGCTCAAAGCCCTCCAGCGCGCGATCCACCGTTCCCGTCATAGAGCGCACGCGTGCCAGCGCTTCGGAGTCAGCCCCCGCATAGCGCAGATAGTCACGCAGCATCAGCACCCAGAACAAGGTGAAATCGGGAATGATCTGCACCATGGTCGAAGGGTAATTTGCCTGCAGCATACCGTCTGCCATTTGCGAGTGCGCAAAATCGGTGATCGACTTAAACGGCATGCGGTCGTCCGCGCTCATGCGCATGGTAAAAAGCATTTCCAAAGCGCTGTCCATGTCGTATTGCTGCTGCTCGTAGTACGGGCAGTCCACGTACATCTCATGCATGCAGCAAAGTACGGTATTGCGACTGATCTCCCACATTTTGTTGTATCTGTCATTCGAGCAGGTAAAATCCCCTGCCTTATCCAGCGGATAGTGATAAAAGGCGTATGCAAAATCAAGCAACGCGAAATCGGGATCCTCAAATTCCACGCGCACAAAGCGGAACGCACGATACCAGAACGGCTCAAAGCTCTGCTTTTCTCCCGTGGCCACAAGCGAATCAAACGCACCGCCCATCTGCGCGGTCGGATCGTCGTAAGCATCACGCACGCTCTTGAAGCGGTTGCCCGCCTCATCGGCCACGCTGTAGCATTCCGCCCAGATCAATCGCACGCGCGTGCCTGCCTTCGCCTTGAATTTCATGCGGATCTTAGCCGTAGTGTACGCGCCTGCGTCGTACTCGACAAAGCCTTCACCGCTGCGCACGGCAGTCAGAGGGTTGTAAGGATCGGTTTGCATCTGTGGAATGGGGCGGGGCTTTAACACGTGTGCCTCGCCAAGGCCGAATTCGTTAAAGCAACCGCGATACAAGCCGGGGCTATACTCTGCCAACACGGGAACCGGCTCACGCTGCTCACCGCCCGACCACTGCTCAAAGGGCGGGATAGAGATATGCAAGCCCGGCATATTGGAAAACGAGCAAGCCTTTTCGACCTCACACGTCCAGCTTGCATCCGTTCCGATCTCGGTGGTCTGTCCGTCTGCCTCCAGCTTTCCGTCAAACCAAAAGCCCGCCCTTGCGCTGCGAAAAACTGAGATAAAATAGCCCTCGGTCACGTACAGCACCTTGGCGACCAGTACGTTTTTACCCTCGACCAGATAAGGCGTCAGATCTTCGGTTTCATAGTAGGTCTGATAGGACGAGCCTTGGCAAGGCCCTTCCGCGACTATGTGACCGTTGAGATACAGCACGTATCGCGTATCTCCGCAAGAGGACGCTTTGAGCGAAGCCCCCGCAGGAGCATCGAATTCCTTGGTAAAATAATAAAATTCGGGTGCTGACGGCCTGCGGTCAGCCAAAGTCCAAAAGCTCATACTTCTATCCCTTCTGCATTCTGCAATTTCTTTGATTCAATCCGTCAAGATCCTGATCGGTTTTGATGATTCATTATACCATATTCGGTGGAAAGTTGTCTATACTCTTGCGCAAAAAACATGAAATCCGCCAAAAATTCGGCGGATTTCATATGTGTTATTCCAAGGACAGATCCTCGTCGTACAGGTATCTCGTCACCAGCTTTTCCTCTCCCTTGGCGTTTGTGAGAATGATCTGCACCATCACGCCGGGGCGCGTCATAAACGCTACGGGACGACAGGCTTCCAGACAAGCATCCCACTTGTCAGCGGGAACGGGTGTGGTGGCGCGCACAACGCTGCCTGTTACGTCACGACCGTTAAAGCTGTCAAGCATTCTGATCTGCACCGCATTCTCACAAGAGAAGAACACGTAGGACATCGCCATTCCGTATCCGTTAGGTGCGTATCGGGGCGTGTATCGCTGGTAGCGCAGGTCGGTGACGGTATAGTCGCTCTCAAAGTGAGCATCAAAGCCCTTCTCCCGGACGAATGCCAGCGTATTTTTCCACGCTTCGGTGATATAGTACGTTTCATACAGATCCTCGCTGGGATGCGTGCTTTCCATATGATGGGAAACGACTCGCTTTGCGCGGATGATTCCGATCACCTTGTCATCCGCATCCTTTGAGAAGTAGCGGTCATTGGCATCCGGCATGGCGTTATCCTGATCCAGCGCAGTAGCAAGTGCGATGCGCTCGTCTTTGGAAAGCGTCACAGTAAAGGTCTCCATGGAAAAACGCGGATAAAAGCCGCGATAAAAGGCGGCCATGGTATTCAGGTTGGCTTGAGGCAGGATATAAGGATCGTCGGGGATCATTGCTATAGCACAGTCGTTATAGCACAGCTGCACATGGATGTCAATAGGTTTTGAAAAAAATACAAAATCAAGCAAAAAAATCAATAAACGTCTTGAACAAAAACGCTGAATATGATATAATGATAAATTGTAGACGTATGCGCTTTTGCTTGTGTCAAAAAACGGCATACACAAAGATTCGAATACAATTAAAGGAGATATAAAAATGAAACTTGGTATCGTCGGACTTCCCAACGTGGGAAAATCCACGCTGTTCAACGCCCTGACCAATGCAGGTGCTGAATCCGCTAACTATCCCTTCTGCACCATCGAACCCAACGTGGGCATCGTTCCCGTGCCGGACAAGCGTCTGGACGTGCTGGCAGAGATGTACAAGCCCGAAAAGCTGACTCCCGCCGTTTGCGAATTCGTGGACATTGCAGGTCTTGTCAAGGGTGCATCCAAGGGTGAGGGCCTTGGCAACCAGTTCTTGTCCAACATTCGCGAATGTGATGCGATCTTACACATCATTCGTTGCTTTGAAAACGACGACATCATTCACGTTGAGGGCAACATTGACCCCATGCGTGACCTGGAGACCATCAACATGGAGCTCATCCTTTCCGACATGGAAATGATGGAGCGCCGCATTGAGCGCACCACCA
>JAZQYT010000205.1:0-1698 GCA_045633665.1 Eubacteriales bacterium
TTTCTCCCACGATCAACGGCACGGCATAGGTCGAAAACGCAGTTCCGCGTTCCACCTCAAAGCTGCGGATGGCCTTGATCATGCCTATGGTTCCGATCTGCACAAGATCCTCGTATTCGGTTCCCCTGTCCTTGAATTTGACGGCAACGCTGCGCACAAGCGCCATATTCTCCACAACCAGCCGCTCCAAGGCCTGCTCGTCACCCTGCCCGGCCAAAATCAAAAGCTCCCTGTTCTTTTGGGTGCGTTCCTGCGTTACTGAATGTTCGATATCCATCACCTCTGCATCAAAATATGTAGCTTACGGTGAAATATCCAGTTCGGACAGCACCTTGACCATGGTGACGGTCGTTCCCTTTCCGGGCTTGGAGGACACGCGCACGCCGTCGGTAAAGCTTTCCATAACCGTAAAGCCCATGCCGCTGCGCTCTCCTGCCGCATCCGTGGTAAACAGCGGCTGCCGCGCCTGCTTGACGTCGGCAATGCCGCAGCCCTTGTCCACGATCTCGATGCGCACGATACGCCCCTCGCACAGCTTGACCGTCATGCGGACCGTGCCGACCGTATCGCGATACCCATGCACGATGCAGTTTGTCACCGCCTCGGACACCGCGCACTTGATATCGGCAAGCTCGGTGGCGGTGGGATCGAGCTGTGACACAAAAGCAGCAGCCGCGGCACGCGCCATTCCCTCGTTGACAGAAAGCGAGGGCAGCTTGATCTGCATCTTATTGACCACCTTGGCATTGAATTTGTTTTGCTTCATTTCAGCACCTCCTTTCTGACTCTGCGTCCGCGAGGCTTTTCCTGCCCTGATGTGCCGGGTACGGCATCCTGCTTTGCCGATGCGCTGCGCTCGATGCGAACCACCCTTTCCATGCCCGCAAGCTTGATCACGCGCTCCACGCCTGCGCAAGGATCGCAAACGATCACATCACCGCCGATCTCCTTCATCAAAGCATATCGCCCCATGATCAGGCCCAGGCCGGAGGAATCCATGAAATCCACACCGGAAAGGTCGAGATACAGGCGTCTGGGGCGGATTTTGTACAAAAGCGTATCTACACCGCTGCGAATGGCAACAGCGCTGTGATGATCAATGTCGCCCTTGAGTCTGACACGCAAAAAATAGCCTGTTTCCTCATAAGTAAACGTGGCTTTTCCCATTTTCTTGCATCCTTTCGTAATTGATACGTCTATCATAGCATGTCCGAGATAAAAAAAGCGTCGCACCCTGTCGGTGCGACGAAAAAGTTTCGCCATACGGAATATTCACTCAAAATAATTTAGATCAACCTCTACCCAAACGGATCCCCCCCACAGGATGAAAGTTTTGATCAAACTTTTCCAAAAGTTTGCGGGCTCCAAGGGCAGCGCCCTTGGTCGCCTCCGCAGAGGCGAAACACTTCCACCGCCGTTCTTTTTGGTTCTTTTTCTTGTGGCTACATAGCCAAGAAAAAGAACGGAAAGGATTATATCAATGTTTCATGTCCTAACCCAATCCCCGCTTTTTTCTTTGACACCTCAGGCGCAAGAAAAAAGCTTGGCAAAAAAAGACACGCCGAGATAATTTCGCGCCTGCGGGCGCGACGAGGGCTTCGCGCCCTCGACCTGCGCAAACTTTTGGAAAAGTTTGATCAAAACTTTCATCCTGTGGGGGTGGTCCGTTTGGGTGACGGTGGTCAAATCTTTCATCAG
>JAZQYT010000206.1:0-2334 GCA_045633665.1 Eubacteriales bacterium
TTGGCCGATCTTTTCAGCAGTCAGCATGGCATCCTGGTATGCCTGTACGTTGCCGTGATCAGTGATGGCAACGGCAGGATGCCCCCACTTGTTAGCCTGCTTGACAGCAGCAGAAGGTGGGATCAAAGCGTCCATGGTGGACATTTGCGTATGCAAGTGCAACTCCACGCGCTTGACAGGCGCATTATCTTTACGGGAAAGCTTTTTGATCTTGGCGATCTCTACCGGATAGAACAAGCAATCAGGCCCCTCGGTACGGTTACCGTCCTTGGACTTTTTTGTTTCATACTTGGTATAGCCACGCATGGCTACGACCGCTCCATTAGAAATGACCTTACAGATCTCGTCTGATTCCTCGGGTTCTACGTTGAAGGATTTGATTTCAATAGAGCCATTACCATCCGTGATACAATAATTGAGATTGAATTTTTCACCCGTTCTGTTTCTTTCCTTGTTGAAGCAATAGATCTCTCCGAGGATAACCACATTGCGCACAGGCTTGTCCAGTCGTGCAATGGGTGTCGGCTTGATCTCAAAAGCATCTCCTTTTACATACTCAACAGCGGAAATATCATAGGAGGTATGACCGATCTTACAAACGCCGTCAGCAATGATAGGCGTTGGATCCTCGTCATATACAGAGCGAATGCGCGGTAACTCAGGTTGTTCAATTCCCTGAGGCTCGGGCGCTTTGGAGGAAAATCCTCCTTGCGACTTGGCTGCGTCATATTCTTTGGCAGCCTGTGCAAGACGCTTGTCCAGCTCCTCTAATTGGCGAAGATACAGCTCGCTGCGTTCGTTTTCGCTGAAATCCTCGGAATGGACGATCTTGACTCTGATTTTCAATCCAAATTCTGAAAACAGAATATTTTCCATAATCTGCGGCGTGCGTGCATCTTCCATAAGCAAAATGCCCGCGTCAATCACGGGCAATTCTACTGTAAGCACCCCTTGATCCAATTTATACTTATATCGGTGGAAAAATCCGCGCGCAACAATGCCGACCTCCTCGGTCTCGGCCAATAATTGCGGAACATACTCCCCGTCAAATAATTCTGCGGCATATTTGGGCAAAATCTTGACGCGATTGAGGTCATAAGCCTTGCGTATTTCCTCCTGTATGCGGTAAAGCTCTGCTTTTTCAACAATTTGCGGGAAGCTCGCGGTAATCTCTATGATTTTCAATTCCTTATCTGCCATCAGCTTCAGATCAGTGATGGTCAGCAACAATTTTTCCGTATAAGTATCGGGGTGATATTTATGAAATATCTCAAGAAACGTCTTTTTCATCTCAGACCTCGTGTTTTAAACTTTTAATTTCTCGATAATTTATTTTTGATCAAATATTATTATTCCGCATCTCTTTGATCTTGCGGATCAAAGCTTCAATAATTTCATTTTCTTTGATTTTACAAATGATCTCTCCATGTGAGATCAGCAAAGCCTCGCCCTGCCCTCCTGCGATACCAATATCCGCTTCTCTTGCCTCTCCGGGGCCGTTTACAATGCATCCCATCAGCGCAACGCGGATCGGATAATCTGTAAGCCCTTCGCGCTCTGCGGCCGCTCTGAATTGATTTTCAAGGCTGATCAGATCGATCTTGGTACGTCCGCAGGTTGGACAACTAACGATATTCATACCGCACTGTCCTTGAATTTCAAGTGCGTTCAGAATATTCTTGGCCGCACGCACCTCGCGCACGGGATCGGCCGTCAGCGATACGCGCATGGTGTCACCAATGCCGTCACACAAAAGCGCACCGATTCCCGCGGCACTTTTGATCATGCCGTATTCCTCGCTCCCCGCCTCTGTAACGCCGATGTGAATGGGGTATTCGCACCGGTCGGCCACCAGTCGGTTGGCTTTGATCATCTGCTCAACCGAAGAACCCTTGATAGAGATCACGATATCGTGATAATCAAATCTTTCCAAAAGCGATGCATGATACATGGCAGACTCGCACAGTGCCTCGGGTGTGGGCGAGCTGTGCTTTGCAAGAATATGCTTTTCAAGTGAGCCGCTGTTTACGCCGATGCGTATCGGAATATTTTTTTGCTTGCAGGCATCCACAACAGCCTTGACGCGGCTATCATCACCGATATTGCCGGGATTGATGCGGATCTTATCCACACCTCTCTCGGCACATGCAATCGCAGCTTTGTAGTCAAAATGGATATCTGCAACGATGGGTACGCGAATTCCCGCTTCCTTGATCTTTGTAATGGTATCTGCGGCCTCAGCATTCGGAACGGTGATGCGTACAATATCACAGCCTGCCTGTTCAAGTACCAACACCTGCGCGATGGTTGCAGCTGCATCCATTGTATCCGTAT
>JAZQYT010000207.1:0-3891 GCA_045633665.1 Eubacteriales bacterium
GCAGCATTGTTTTCGAGGAAAACTTGCCTTCGAAGATAGCAAGCCACTCCCCTACCGATTATACCTTAATGTCTATCCGCCAATCCAAGACTTTGCTTTTGTCCTTTGTTTTCTCGGACAGTCGAGGACGCCTGTCCCTACAAACTCTCTTTTTTATTTTCTTCTTAATTCTTTATTCTTTTTCTTCTCATCGGTTAACCTCTTTTGAACCCCGCCACTATGGCGGGGTTTTCGTCTTACAACAAACGACACGGCAGCAAAGTCCTGTCGTGTCGTTTCTGTTCAGCTAGTAAAAATATGTAAATTGTTCGGATCCACGTAGTCGTAGATCTTGTTGCGGAAGGATGCAAAATCCTTGATGCCGTACAGCACATGCACCTCGGGGACTTCTACCTTTTCCGTATAGTAATCGCTGTAATCGCGTAAAAAATCGACCTCGGTGTGCCCCTTGATACGCACGTGTCCCGTATTGAACAGCCTCTCAAGCGCGTTCTGCCACAGCTCAACGGAATCGATGCGAGTGACGGTCAGCTCCGTGCGAATGCGCTTGCGGTTTTTGTGCGAATGCCTATATCTGATAAAATAGTTTTGGCGATAGCTGATCCCACCTTCACCCAGATAAAGGGCATGCGGATTGTTCGAGAGCAGCGTTGTTACGTTGGTGACCAAAAACAGCACGCCCATGAAAACAAGCATCATATACCCTTCTCCGCTGTGAAGCATAGCCACGGCAGCAATCGCAATCACGAAAGCCGTTACGATGGGATACCACCAATTCTTTTTATCCTGTAAGCTCCATAGCACATTCAGCTTGAATTCCATCAAAGCACCTCCGCAAGCGCGGCAAGGTCGGCCTTGGTCGTTCCCCAGCTTGTGGCCAAGCGGATGACGATATGCTGCTCGTCGGGACGCTCCCATTCGCTAAAGCGCACGTGCTTTGCAAGAGAGGCGCATTTTTCATTCTCCAGGATAAAGAATTGCTGGTTGGTGGGAGAATCTAGATAGGTCTTGTACCCCTTTTCTGCACAAATGGATTTCAGTTCCTCGGCCATATCGATGGCGTTTTTGCCAAGCTTGAAGTAAAGATCGTCGGTAAAGAGCGCGTCAAACTGCGCACCGATCAAACGCCCTTTTGCCAAAAGCGCACCGTTTTGCTTGATAAAGGTGAAGAAATGCGCGGGGGTATTATTGTGCGTAAACACGATCGCCTCACCGCAAAGCGCCCCCACCTTGGTGCCGCCAATGTAAAAGACGTCGCATAGGTCACAAAGATCGCCCAGCGTCACGTCTGTCCCCTCACTCATAAGGCCGTAGCCAAGGCGCGCACCGTCCAAGAACAGTGGAATATTGTACGTGCGGCAGACTTCGGAAATGGCCGAAAGCTCGTCCTTTGTGTACAGTGTGCCGTACTCGGTGGGGTGCGAGATATACACCATACCGGGAAAAACCATGTGTGTATAGCTGGCATCGTTGTAGAACGCCTTGATCAGTGCCTCGACCTCGTCGGCCTGCACCTTGCCGTCATGCCCGGGGACGGTCAGCACCTTATGCCCCGACGCTTCGATCGCGCCTGCCTCGTGGGCTGCTACGTGTCCGGTCGTTGCGGCAATCACACCCTGGACGGGATGCAGCATGGCATCAATGACGATGCGGTTGGTCTGCGTGCCGCCCGCCAAGAAATGCACGTCCAGATTATCTCTGCCGCAGGCTGCCTTGATCTTGCGCTTGGCCGACGCGGTGTATTCATCCTCACCGTAGCCCGGCTGCGGTGTCATGTTGGTTTCGATCAGCTTTTGCAGCACCAGCGGGTGCGCTCCGATATTATAATCGCATTCAAAGGATAACATATTCTCTTCCCTTTCAAAACTCACGCAATACAAGCTTTACCAAGCAGCCAAAGCTTGGCCATGGGATAGCGGCATTGCAAAATTGTTGGATTCAATGGACAAAATCGCATAATAATAGGTTTTGCCCTGTAGGGTAAATTCGTAATATTCGCAAGCAGATGCGGGAATCTCGCTCTCATTCCTGTAAAAACAGCCTGTGATATTGTATTCGCCCGTGACGTTGGTATGCAGCATGGGCAAAAGCGGATACGCAGGATCTGCCAGCACGTCCGCAGATACGGTCTTGACCTCTTGCGTATGCGTCCTATCCTGTGCAAGACCGTTTACGAAAGTATACCCCACGGTGACCGCATCCTGCGTCACATGTACGTACGAGCTCTCGACCAGCGCCTCACCAAGGTAGAGCCAATGCATATCGGCAACACTGTCAAGTGCGAAATAACAGGTCGTACCGTCAAGGTCAAATTCGGTATACGTGCTGAGTGCGGGGATCTGCTCAAGCCTATTATAAAAGCTGCCGAAAAGCAGATAGTCTCCCGAGCTGTCCAAAAAGCTGACCTTTGCGCTGCAGGGATATTCACTTTTCAGAAGGTCTGTCGAAATGGTATCCTCACGCACCACGTAGAAATACATATCCATAAAGCCTTCGTAATAAAACGTGCCGACGACCAGCGCCTCATCCGCAACGCCCACGTATACGTACTGATCGATCTGGTCGTATGCAAACACGCTCAGCACGTTGACGTCCGGATATTCGGTCCGGATATTCTCAATAATCCCTTCATACTCGTCATGCTCATCCGCACCCGTCCAGACAGGCAGCGTCAGCAAAAGCGGAACAACCCAAAGCAAAAGCAGCAGCACAGCGTACAGGCGGAACAAAATGCGCCTGCGCTTGCTTTTGGGAGCGGAGGTCAGCGCATAGTGCGCATCGGGTACGACCTCGGGGACACCGTAGCCGTACGGCAGCCCCTCTCTCAGGTTTTGTGCCTCACGTGCAGCAATCACGCGCTGCTGACATACAGGCAGCATATCCTCTATCTCGGCATACAAAGCCAGCGCCCCTGCAGCATCTCCCTGCAGCCTTGCCTTGACGCGTGCCTTGATCAGCATATCCGAGCAGATACTGATCCTTCCGTTTTGCAAAGGTGTATTCTGCAGCTGAGCAAGACAGCCCTCGGCATCCCCCGAAAGATATTTTTCATAGGTGGAAAACGCAGCGGAATAGCGCAAGCGCACCTCGATACGGTACGCAAAGGAGGGCTTCTCATGCTGCAGCCATTCTCTGTACGCAGCACACAGCTGCGCGGTCTTTTGATCGTCACCTGCGCGGAAATAATACCGCGCCAGTAAGAAAAGATAATGATATCGTAAAACGCGAAGCGCCCTGCGCCTCTTGCCCTTCAGCCGCTTGATCTGCGCTGTGCAAACGTTGACCAACTCCTGTGTTCTGCCCGTCTCCTCCAGCACCAACGCATATTCGGGATTGTGTCGGGCATCCATGCCGATGGCCTCGACCGTTTTGCAAAACAGCTCTGTTTCACCCTGTTGATACGGCTTGGTGATATATCTGACGTACATCCGATTCCACAAAAGCCTTGGCAGGATCACACAGCCCACAAGCAGCAAAAGCACACCAAGATACGCATCCAGAAACATGACGGTCAGTACGGCTGCGATAACAAAAAGCAGCATCACTCCGCATGGGATCAACCAATATTTCAGCGCATTACTCCGTGCCTTTTTTTCAATCATAACAAACTCCCTTTCTTGTCTTGAATTTATTATAGCACATTCCCGCAGCATATGCAAGAACGTTTTTCTTATATTTGGAATAACGCACGCAAAAGCCAAAAATTCCATACTTTTGGAAAAATTTTCATATTTTTTGAAAATAGTTTAACTTTTATTCACAAACGGCTTCTATAATATATAAGGTTAATATAATTTATACCGTCCCCTCGTTTCATAAGGGAGTAGTCGGCACGTACAGGTGTGATGAAGTCAACAGCAAGGATCTTCCTGGCTTCATCTTAAATGACGA
>JAZQYT010000208.1:0-1770 GCA_045633665.1 Eubacteriales bacterium
TCCAGGACACGTCCTTGAGGATGACCTTCATGGGCGAATGATCGGGCGCTTCACACCAAGAGGGATAGGAAAGGTCGGTAAAACGCACGCCTGTCAGCTCCATGGTGGCAAGATACGTGCCGTTTTGCAAATGATTCTTACCCGCGTGATAGTGGATGACCTCGTTAGCCCCTTCCACAATGCAGTTTTCAAAATGCAGATCGGAGGGCAGATAGGGATAATTCTGGCTGCCGAAATAGTCCACAAGGCACACAAGATTGTGTCTGCCCTGCTCGCGCGGCAGCTCGTCAAACTTGCCCTTGACTACCGTTTTGCGGTGGGGATAATAGCCGGGGCCAAAGATATAGCAATCGCGCACGTAAATGCCCACACCGCCGATACGGAAGCCGTTACAGGAGGTATTGAGCACGCAGCGGCGCACCTGCAGATCGTTGATGTTAATACCCGCGATGCAGTCGTCACCCGTCTTGAAGAAGCAATCCTCAATGACGGCATGCTCGGTGCAATGCAGGTGAATGCCGTCCGAGCCGCCAAGGCAGGTCACGTGGTGCATGTGCAGATTGCGGCAGTTGTTGGTTTCATGCAAAAAATTACCGCTGTGGCGTGCGGTGTAGCCCGTCAGCTCCACGTTCTCGCAGCAGGAGAAGAACACGATGTGCGGGCCGCGATAGCCCTCTTCCCCGTCGGGGTCGTAGCAATTCTGCCCATCGATCACCGAGCCAAACTCACCGACAATGGACACGTTTTTCTGCCCATACGACGAAATCAAGGCGCGACGGTAGGTCTCCCAAGGCTGCCCGTAATACTGCGTGATCAACTCCATGTCCGAGCGCATCTGCACGCTCTCGGGAATGGCAAACACCTCATAGTCGTCACACTCGGTGCTGCCGTAGATCTCTGCGCCCTTTTCCAGGTACAACGTGGTATCCGACCACATCCAAAGCGCGGAAATATAGTATTTTCCACGCGGAAAAATCACTCTGCCGCCGCCCTCGCGGCACATGTCCAGCACAGCCTGGATCTGCTTAGTCTGAAATTCGGTTGCATTGGCAACAACGCCATAGTCCGTTACGCGATAGTCCTTCATATGAGACCTCCCAATATTTGTTAAGTTCATTCTACCATATCCTTACGCAAGTGTCAATACGGTTTTTGCAACAGCTCTTGACAAGACACGTGAATTTCGCTATAATAAAAGTAATCGTGTCGAAAAGGCACGCACGTTGGCGATCACATGTTTGGCTGTTGCCGAAAATCTCGCCCTTACCGATCATGATAAACGTTTTTATGGGGGTATCTCGATGAAACTTTGGAAGAAACTATTGATCATCGTCGCCGGCGTACTTGCTGCGCTTTTGCTGGTAGTATGCTCCTATCTCGGCTATTTGGTTCTCAGCTACGAGCGCATCCCCGATATGCAAGAGCTGCCTATTGATCGCGCGGGCGCAAAAGAGAATGCACAGCTCGGTAAGGATTACGTCATCGTGACGCAAAACCTCGGCTTTGGCGCATACACGCAGGACTTCACCTTTTTTATGGACGGCGGCACCGAGTCCCGAGCCGAAAGTAAGGAGAGCGTGATCGCTTGCATTACAGAGGGCGCGCAAACCATAAAATCGCTCAATCCCGATTTTATTCTGTTTCAGGAGATCGACCTTGACTCCACGCGCAGCCACCACACCAACCAATATGACATGCTGCGTGAGCATTTCGGTGATTTTTCAAGCTGCTATGCCGTCAATTACGACTCCGCCTATCTAGCCTATCCCT
>JAZQYT010000209.1:0-2655 GCA_045633665.1 Eubacteriales bacterium
CACCCCATTTTTTGTCCTTCATTCCGATCTTGGAGAGTCCGGATTGGAGCTTTTTGGTAACAAAGGGAACGAAGACAAGTCCTGCGGCAATGCCGACCGTCATAACCCACGCGATCGTGATGTAGATCGAGGGATCGGTGACGGTCGTGCCCGCGCTCATATTTGCCGCCTCAAGCGCGTTGCCCGCCGCGACGGTCTCGTACGTGATCGAGCCGATTACCGAGAGGCGAAGCCACGGAAGCGGAATTCCAAGGCTCTTGGAGAGCGCGACGACACCGACCAGGATTGCCACCGCGGGAGCAATGGTGAAAATGGCGGCAGAGGAGATGATTTTGCCAAGAGTGCTTTTTTCGATGCCGAGCTGACGCGCACGCCTTAGCGCGCGCACAAGGAAATAGATGGATTGTGCCAATACCAGCGCGATAATGGCACCCACTATTACAAATAGTATGGGATGATTGACGCTGAATTCCATAACGGACCTCCTGTATGGTATTGTGATTATTTTAACATATCTTTGCTTTTTTTGCAAGACGTTTTAGCAAGATAAAGCAAGATTTACCTTGAAAAAGCGAATTTGATGTGATATAATGGAAAAAAATGAACTTCGGAGGGATTTATGCAGTATCAGAATCTTCCGCCCGTGCGAAATGAAGCGCACGTGGCGCTCTCCCATTTCCCGGGACCATTGTATGCAGCGGTATTTCGTCTGTGGGAGTGCGTGCCTGCCGAGCGTATTGCATATGCGCTGGATCTGGATGTGGGTCTGATCAACAAGGTGGCAGCCGAGATGGGTCTGCCTGCCCAAAAAGTCAATCCCGATTGGATGACGCGCGGCTATATCACCGTCATCCGAAACGCATGGCACGTGCTGCCGTATGAAAATCTGCTGCGCTTGCTTGGCTGGAGCGAAGGAAAGCTTGGGGGCGTGCTCAAGGAGGATGACTTTTTTGGCGAAAAGCTGGGCGGCTACAAGCCCTATTGCGCGCCCATTGTGCCCTTTGCGCTTGATGAGGGGCAAAAGGAGCAGCTTGCCCGCATCCGCGCGCTGACAGAGCAGTATTTTGCAGATCTGTTTGACGGTGCGCAGCCCTTTGACTTTTTCAGCGCACAAAAAGAGCAGGGAGCTTTTGCCGAGCCGACCGACGATCTGCGCTTGATCTATTCCTATTGCGGGCTTTACGCCACGGCACTTGACCAGGACATCTCGCTTTCCTATCCCGATGCGCTGCTGGCGTCCTACCGTGACATGGGCATCAATGCCGTTTGGCTGCCCGCGCTTTTGTATCAGCTGGTTCCGTTTCCGTTTGACGAGAGCTATAGTGAGGGCTGGCAGGAGCGACAGGCACGCCTGCGTGAGCTGATCGACCGCGCAGGGGCGTATGGTATCAAGGTCTATCTGTACCTCAACGAGCCAAGATGCATGCCGAACGCATTCTTTGACGCGCATCCCGAGCTGCTTGGCAGACGCGATGCCGATTACAGCGCGCTTTGCACGCAGCATCCTGCGGTGATGGCGTATCTGCGCGGAGCGGTGCGCACGCTTTGCAAGAGTGCCCCCGGACTTGGCGGCTTTTTTGCCATTACCTGCTCGGAGAACCTGACGCATTGTAAAAGCAAAATGACCGGGGAAGAATGCCCCGTGTGCCGCGATATCCCGATTGAAAAATTGATTGCCGACGTGCTCTCTGCCATCAGCGAGGAATCAAGAGCGGTTGATCCCACTATCCGTACCGTTGCATGGACGTGGGCGTGGGATGACTATATGACCGAGGAGCAGATCCGCGCTTGTATTGACATGATTCCGCGCGAGGTCGTGCTGCAAAGCAACAGCGAGGCAATGCTGGCGTTTGAACGAGGCGGAGTGCAGGGCAATATCCGTGATTACAGTATTTCTATCCCCGGACCTGCACCGCTTGCCAAGCGCGTGTGGGAATATGCTCGCGCGCGTGGACACGAGGTTTGTGCCAAGGTGCAGATCAATGCAAGCTGGGAGTGCAGCACGCTACCGTTTTTGCCCGTGTTTGACCTGATCCGTGAGCACATGAGTGGCTTACGCGCATCGGGCGTGAAGCATACCATGCTGTCCTGGACGTTGGGCGGCTATCCCTCAATCGGCTTAAAGGTCGCGTGCGAGTGCCTGCGTGACCCGTCCGAGCAAGCCTATCGTGACTTGCTTGCAAATGAATTTGGCGCGTACGCCGATGCGGTGCATGCGTCTGCCAAGGCATTCTCCGAGGCGTTTTCCGAGTTTCCGTTTGATCTGCGCAGTCTGTATTTCGGGCCGCAGGACCCGGGACCTTCCAATCTGCTGTATCCCACGCCCAGCGGTTTTGGCGCGACTATGACCTGCTATGCCTTTGATGCGCTGGATACCTGGCGTGCGATCTATTCTCGCGAGGTGTATGCCGCGCAATGGCGCAAGGTTGCCCAAGGGTGGCGCGAGGGACTTGCGTTGCTTGCCGATATGCCCGATTGCGAATATAAGCAAATGGCACAGGCGGCAGATGCAATCTTTGCTTCGTCCTACGCGCAGGTACGCTTTATCATGGCGCGCGACGCGGGCAATGAGAAAGCTATGCGGGAAATTGCACGCGAGGAGATGCAGCACGCGCTGGATCTTTACCACCTTATGCAAAAAAATCCGCACATCGG
>JAZQYT010000210.1:0-4706 GCA_045633665.1 Eubacteriales bacterium
CAAGAAGACCTTTGTCAAGGTTGTTGCAGAATAATTGCATAACGTACCTCCCGCGGCATGCCGCGGGGGGGTTCTTTTTCATCATGCTTTACGCACGGCTCTTTTTCTTTCTCAAAACGTATGCTGCCGCCAATCCAAGCACTACGGCAGTACCGCTCATCCAAGCCTTACAGCCCTTCTCATCCCGCCCGGGCACCTCGGGGGTGGTCTGCTCGCCCACGTCACTCGTTTCGGCATCCGGCTGTGTTTCCTGCGGTACAGTGGTCGCGGCTTCGGTCGTCTGTTCCTGCAGAGTCATCTCACAAATCTCCCCGAACAGCACATAAGTCGTTTTTCCGATCTTGCACTCAAGCGCAGGAATCACGATCACAGTTCCCTGTCCCTGCACATAGTATTGACCGTTCTCCTCGCGGATCAGCTCTTCTCCCTCCAGCACGATCAATTCGGTAGGATCATACCCCTTAACCGTTCGATTGTAGCGAACGGCCTCAAGGCGAATAGGCTCTGCGGGATCGTTCCAAAGCAACTGCACGCCCTTTACCTGCGCCTTGAATTCGTGCGCGTTATCCCCCGTCAAACCTGAATATCCCCACATGAAATGATTCTTATAGGTATCCAGTGTGCCTCGGAAGGTCCAGGGATAAATGCTGACACCGCGCATCAGAGCGACACGGATATCGTCCTTCTCGTATCCTCCGTAGGAGGGATTCAGCGTGGCGTTATACTTGCCGATAAAGCTCATGGCTGCACGAAGGTCTGCTTCCGCATCCGTGCCTGACATATAACCGCTACACAAAGCACCTACCGACATTTCGGGGTACTCCTTGCGCATAGCCGCCATAATGCTTTCGTTAAAGGTAATAATTGAGCATTGCCCATACATACCGTGGGATTCGATGCATTCCTTGATGACGGGCACGATAGCGGGATTGGAGGACTTGACCTCCACGAACAGCTGGCAATCCAGCTCGTCAAACGCCTCCAAAAACTCCGAAAGCGTGGGAATGCGGCACTCCTTGTACTTGGAATTCTTCTCATATCCCTTATTGACGTACAGATCCTTGAGCTGTGCCATCGTAGAGCCCTCAACTGAAATATCCTTATCACACGTGCGCCCCGTTGTGCCGTCGTGCATGATTGCAAGCTCACCGTCACGCGTCAGATACACGTCCAGCTCGATCACAGTTGCCCCCTGCTCGTATGCCTGCAACGCACCCTCAATTGTATTTTCGGGCGCTCTAGAGGGCAGACCGCGATGGCCGATATTTAAGGGAACGCGCGTCATGGTGTTTTCGGGAAGCTGATCGCAGGCAATGCTCAAAAGTGCATCGGTTGAATCCGAGATCACACCGACAGCCCCGGAGAGAAGTGCGGCGTATTGCTCGCGCGCGGTGGGTGCATCCGAAGTCATTGCCCACACGTTGACCTGGCGATCGTAGAGATATTGCACGGTATCGTTGGTGCATACTGCAACCGGCAGAATGGCAACCGTACCGTTGTTGGCCTTGATCGAGCGGCGAATCTCCAGACATTGCTCAGCTGTCAACGTGTCCGCGCCCGCATATGCATCCGTATAATCAATTGCACCCGTCACCTGCGGCAATGCGGTGCGGAACGCCTTGATCACGGTGGGATCGGACGAGATGACCATGCAATCGTAAAAGCGGATCTGCTTGAGATAAGCCACAAGCGCATCGGAGGTTGCCTGATCCTCAATGCGGAATACCGATATGATCCGATAGTCGTGCGCGGCAAAAATTTCCTGGGCGGTGGCAAAGGCTCTTCCCTGCGCGTCCGTTGCCTTCAGCTCTGCATTGATGCTATACGCGGCAAGCGCAGGCAGCTTGTCTTGTGCCAGCATCTCATCCATTTCCGCCTTGGAATCGATTTGGCGGATCATAGAAACATCACCGACGATATTGGTTTGGGGCTGAGCAACCGTTACGTTTTCCACGTGCTGATCCGTCGGCCCTTGGGGTACGCTTGCTCCGTCTGCCAGGGCGTTGGATTTAATTTCGTCGGGAGTCAGCGCGCGGTTATAAAAACGGATGGAACGGTATACGGTAGAAAAAAGCTTCGAGCTTTCCGCATGACCGATATACAGATCGTTTGCGCCCATTGCAGTATCCGCAGACACCTTGGCAACCAGGCCACCGTCCACGTACATACAGCAAGAGCCGCCCACCTCAAAGGTAATGGCAACCGTACTGTTATCAAGCAGGTTCAAGCCGTCGGTCGCCTTGGGACGAAATTCACCGGACTTTCCTGCCCATTTGAATTCCAGATTATCGTTACTGTTGCGGCGAAACCATGCAAAATTATCATTGGAGGAATTCATAAAGGTATTAAAGCTTCCACCAATCGAAGCAAACTCACCAAAGGCAATTTCCACGGTAAACGCCTGTCCGTTGACCAGATTCACGATCGCCGCAGGAAAATAATGCTGTGTTCCCTGTGCCGCAAGCCCCTGTGAGGTGAAATAGTTGTTATCATTTTGGGTGATGGGCAGATCATTGTCTCCAACGGAGTCCTCCCAAACCGTAGCATCGGGGGCGTTCCCCTCCCCACGGTAAAAGGAAACCAACCCGTCCATAACGTAATCGGGTACCTCCTCGGCAAAAGCCAAAATACCGCCTGAGCATATTGCGGACACAAGCAGGATAGTACTTAAAAGGATAGTCAGGAGTCGTTGCTTTTTCATGAGTTTACTTCCCTTCTGAATATTTCGTTCACGTTCATTATAGCCTGTGCATCAGAAAATGTCAAGAGAAAGTATCTGCGATACGGAATTTTACTTGTTTTATTTCAAAAAATATGCTAAAATGTTGTCAGAATTCGCCGCGGATGTCGTTATAATGGGTGAAGGACAAAAAAGAAAGGAGGCCCGGGCATATGCTGGACTCACAGATCGTTGATCTGTATTTTGCGCGCAACGAGCGCGCCATTGCCGAAACGACGGCCAAATACGGCAGCTTTTGCATGAGCATTGCGCAAAACATTCTGCAGAATCTGCAGGACAGCGAGGAATGCGTCAACGATACCTGGCTGCGCACCTGGAATTCCATTCCGCCCACAAGGCCCTCGCTGCTCGGCCCTTACGTAGGCAAGATCACGCGCAATCTCGCCCTTGACAAATACAGAGCCGAGCATCGCGAAAAGCGCGGCTTTGGCGAGATGACCGTGGCCTTTGACGAGATCAGCGAGATCACGGCTTCGGAGTATTCGGTAGAGGATGCTTTTCGCGAGCAGGAATTCGTTGAGCTGCTCAACGCCTTTCTCTATTCCCTGCCCGAGCGCGACCGCAATATTTTCGTTCGTCGTTACTTTTTCACGGACGACGTGCCGACCATTGCAAAGCGCTTTGGCATCTCGCAAAACAACGTACTCAAGATCCTTTCCAGAACCCGAAAGAAACTCAAACTTTATTTAGACGAGGAATGGTTATGCGTATGAACGAACAAAAATTTTACGAGCTGATGGGCGACATTGATCCCGAGATCATCGCCGCGGCAGACAAGCCCGTCCCATTTCGCAAAAAGCGCGGCTTTAAGATCGCGCTGATCGCAGCCGTATTGGCATTTGCGATATGCATCACTCCCATAGCAGGTGCGTTTGCGCTGGTGATTGGCTACAATGCGCTTGATCCCGACGTTGACACAGATCAAACGCCAAGCACAGAGCAAAACGACGGCAAGCCCGCGGGCTTGATCGGTGAGCTGTTCGGCAACGTGGACTGGGGTGCGATCGGCAAAGACGGCAACGTAGGCTGGGGCAACATTCTGGACGTGCTGCAGGGAAAGCATCCCGAGCCGCCCGCAGGCACCGTTGCGTTTGAATCGGTCAAGCTGGACGACGGCACCATGAAGATCACCAAGATCCTTGACACCGGCTTGGAATCCATCATAGTCATCCCCGACACCGTGGCAGGCTCCCGCGTTACCGTGATCGGCAGCGAGGCCTTGATGGGCGAGAATGAGATCACGAGCGTGCTTGTTCCCGATACCGTGACGGCCATTGAAGATTTCGCCTTTGCCAACTGCAGCGCGCTGAGATACGTATCGCTTTCGCAGAATCTGGAGCAAATCGGCACGGGCGCTTTTGCAAACTGTACCTCCCTGACCACCGTGGTCAGCGCCGGTGCGGCGTTTACCTCCTCGCACATACCTGAGCCGGGGGCTGCGCTCCCCGAATCCCTGCGCACGCTGCAGGAAAGCGCATTCATGGGTTGTACCGCGCTGCAAAAGGTGACAATTCCCGCATCCGTGAGTGCGATCGGGGATTACGCATTCTCCGCCTGCACAAATCTTTCCAAAATTACGCTCAACGACGGCTTGCTCAGGATTGGTGCCGGTGCTTTTGACGGCACGGCAATCACCGAGATCACCATCCCTGCTACGGTCAGCAAAATGGCAGACGTTTACTTTACCAACTGCGCCGAGCTGCAAAAGGTCACCTTCCTTGGCGATGCACCGACCGTTGAGTCCACGCATCTCTGGTTTACAAGCTGGCGTCCGGAAGACATCCTTTACCCGAATTACGACGTTTATTATACCCTTGGTGCGCAAGGCTTTTCCGATTTCTGGCACGTGTTCAAGGCGCAGCTCTCTCCCTTGGCCACGCAGCCCTACGTGACCGACTGCGGCCTTGAAACCGTTCCCTTCTACGCAGAGATCACGTTGGGAACGAGCGAAAGCTCGTATTTTGAG
>JAZQYT010000211.1:0-21707 GCA_045633665.1 Eubacteriales bacterium
ACAGCAGCTTTTTGCCGGGAAGACAGGTCATATACAGCAAAAGCAGGCGCATGGCAGCAAAATTTTCGCTGTGAGAGCCGTAAAGACTGCCCATGACGGATCTCGATTGCTTGGTGGAGAGCGCGGAGGAAAGCGCAAAAATGCAGTTTTCGGCATACAAATTGCCTGTCGCCCCTTGCCAGGCTTGCCTTCCAAGGCGCAGCGAGGGCGGCATGGCAAAGCAATCAAGCAGCGCGGCTTCTGCCTCAAAATCCAGCACAAAATCAAAGCCGAGTCCGCCAAAGCGCTGCTGCACGCTTGATCCGCGATATCCCGTGCCACGCAAAAGCAGCAGCGCGTCGCTCATGCCTCGCCGCACGGATGCGACCAGCTCTCTGACAAACGTACCAGTTGCGTGATCCGCCGTCATTTCGGTTGCATCGATATATAAGCCGTCCAAGTGATACTCACGCAGCCAGAACAGCGCACAGGAATACAGCAAGGTCGTGGCGTACGGATCGGTATAATCAAAGCACAGCACGTCACGCTCCTGCTTGGTATACATCCCCGCACCGTCGTAATTGCCAAGTCCACCCGCGTGCGTCCCGGGCGCACGGCAGGCAAGCTCCATGATCACGCCCACGTGCTCCTTGTGCAGTCTGTCGATCAGATATGCAAAATCGTCGGGCGTGCCAAGCGAGCCATCGGGCGCAAAATAGGTCACAATACCGTCCTTGCCCACGCTTTGCAGAAATGGACAATGGATCAGCACGTGCGTATATCCCATATCCACCGCGTACTGGGCGAGCAGATCCGCAATGCCGCGATAGTTTTCGCTTGCCTCGCCAACGTATCCCGTGTCCGCGTTTCCAAGCCAATAAGGCAACCCGACCTCATAGACGTTCATGGGATACGCATAGCGCTCATGCTCTCCGTGCCGTCTGCACCGCTCGGCAAGGTATGCGCCATCGCCCCAGGTGTAATGCGATTCGGTGCAAATGAACGAAGCCCCCTCCCCCGCACTCTCGCTTTTACGCGCATAGGGATCGGCCTTGTAATGCGCTTTCCCGTCCTTTTCGATGCGGTATTTGTATCTGAGTCCCTCGGGACAGATATCCGCCTGCACGATCAGCTCCCAGATACCGCTATGCTCCTGCCTTTGCATGGGCGCAGGCTCCCAGCCGTCCCATTCTCCGACAAGGCTGACGCGATCCGCACCCGGAGCAGCCACCCGGAACACGTAGCACCACCCCGGACGATCCAACAGCCTATGCACGCCAAAATAGCGATATGCGTGCGTTCCCTTTCCGTTTTGCAGATAGTATGCCGCCAATGAAGCTGATCCATTTCCGCTTTGCGTTTCGTAAACCATAAAAAACCTCCGCTCGGTAATACTTTACAGTATTGCCCGTAAACGGAGGTTTTTTTCATCATTTAAGATAGGATTATTCGTCCTGGTTTTCCCAGTTGTGGAATACGGACAGAACATCGTCGTCCTCTTCCAGCTTTTCAAGCAGCAGATTCATGAACTTCTTGTCGTCGTCCGTGGTCAGCTCGACGTAGGTGGAAGGGATCATGGTCTGCTCTGCGGAAAGCACGTTATAGCCTGCTGCCTTGATGTCCTCTGCAACTGCGAATACGTCGGCACTCTCGGTGTACACCTCGAATACCTCGCCCTCGGCTGCAAAGTCCTCGGCACCTGCCTCCATAGCGTCCTCCATCAGCTTATCCTCGTCGATGTCGCCATCCTCGTTGTCAATTACAATCAGGCCTTTTTCGGAGAACATGAAGCTGACGCTGCCCGTAGTACCAAGGTTGCCGTGATACTTGGAGAAAGCGGCACGCACGTTGCCTGCGGTTCTGTTTCTGTTATCGGTTGCGGCTCTGACAATGACCGCTACGCCTGCAGGGCCGTAGCCCTCATAGGTGATTTCTTCAAAGTTATCGCCTCCTGCACCCAGTGCCTTTTCGATGCTTCTCTTGATGTTATCGTTGGGCACGTTGTTTGCCTTTGCCTTAGCGATCAGATCTCTGAGCTTGGAGTTGTTGTTGGGATCTCCGCCACCTGCCTTGACGGCTACGGCGATCTCCTTACCGATCTGGGTAAAGATCTTACCCTTAGCAGCATCGGTTTTTTCCTTCTTGTGCTTAATGTTAGCCCATTTGCTATGTCCGGACATAATATATTACCTCACTACAATTAAATTTTTTCTGTTTTCTTTAAGCAGATCATTTCAAACGCGCTGCCAAGCACGTGCTTGGTGGCCAGCGTCAGGGCGATTCTTGTCTGCTTGATGCTCTCGTCGCTCTCCGACAGGATGCGGCAGTTATGGTAGAAGCGGTTGAACGCAACGGCCACGTCCAGAATGAATCTGGTAATGACAGAGGGTTCGTAATCGCGCAGTGCCATCAGAACCTTTTCCTCATAGGTGGCAAGCACCTTTAAGAGCGCCTGCTCCTCGGGAGCGGTGACGACAAAATCCGACGAGGTCGGCTCGCCCGACTTTTCAAGCACCGAGCATGCACGCGCATACGTGTACTGCACGTAAGGTCCCGTGTTGCCGTCAAAGGACAGCGCGTCCTCCATATTGAAGTCGATATCCTTGATGCGGTTATTGGTCAGATAGTAGAATACGATCGCACCTACACCAACTGCTTCCGCAACGTCGGTTCTGCCCTTCATCTCGGGATTCTTTTCTTCCATGATCTCGGTCACCTTTTCGATGGCTGCACCGAACAGGTCTCGCAAAAGCACCACGTTGCCCGTTCTTGTTGCAAGCTTTGCACCACCGATACTGACCGTGCCATACGGAATGTGTACAAGCTGGTCGTGCCAGTCGTAGCCCATCATCTCTACCACCTTGAACCACTGCTTGAAGTGCAGGATCTGCTGGGTGCTGGTGACGTAAATGCACTTATCAAAATGGTAGTTTTCCTTACGGTATACAGCCGCTGCGATATCACGTGTGGGATACAGCGTGCTGCCGTCACGCTTGAGAATCAGGCAAGGAGGCATGCCGTACTCGTCCAGATCGACAATAGATGCGCCGTCGTCCAGCTTGAGCAGCCCCGCATCACGCAGCTTTTGCACCTGCGCAGGCATTTTATCGGTATAGAAGGATTCGCCCAGATAGCTGTCAAAGGTAATGCCCAGCTGTGCATAGGTCTTTTCATACTCTTCAAGGCTGATCTGAATGAACCATTTCCAGAGCGCGAGGTTTTGCTCGTCGCCCATTTCCATCTTATGGAACTCGGCACGTGCCGCATCAGCAAGCGCGGTCTTGCCCTGCTCCTTTTCCTCGGTGATGGCGTTGTTGATCTTGACGTACAGCTCGACCAGCGTATCAATACCGCCCTCTTCCACCATCTCCTTGCTGCCCCAGGTGTTATACGCTAAGATCAGCTTGCCGAACTGGGTTCCCCAGTCGCCAAGATAGTTAATACCGAAGCACTCGTATCCGGCAAACTCGTGCATTTTCTTGAGCGAGTGGCCGATGACCGTGGTGCCAAGGTGACCGATGTGGAAGGGCTTTGCCACGTTGGGAGAGGAATAGTCCAGTACCACCTTTTTGCCCTGACCGATCGTGGGCGCTCCGTACTTTTCCTTTTGATCAAGCACGGCGCAAAGCACGTGGCTTGTCAGATACGCGGGGCTCAGGCGGATATTCAGATATCCGTTGACTGCCTCTGCGCTCTCGATGCAATCGCAATTCAGATTGTCCGCCAGCGTCTGTGCGATCATAACGGGTGCGCGGCGCAAGGACTTGGCCAGCTTGAAGCAAGGCAGCGCAAGGTCACCCATGGTGGCATCGGGCGGATATTCCAGCATGCCTGCCAGCGCATCAACCGTCAGCTCGGCTGCGGGATTGATGGCAAGAATGCCCTTTTGAATGTTTTCTGCTATGGTTTGTTTGATTTTCAGCATAATATTTCTTTATCCTCAATTGATGATTTTCACAATTTCGTATTATAACATATTTTTTTCGTATATGCAACAGGATTTTGCAATTATTCGCAATCCTTTGTGCAAAGCATATCTCTTGCCGCCTGCATTTGCGCTTCTGTAACGTGAATACCGCCGAGTATGCGTGCGATCTCCGCCACTCTCTGCTCTCCCTGCAGCTCGTCAACAGACGTAAAGGCTCTGCCGTCGCGCTCCTGCTTGGAAATATGCAGGTGCTGCGTGCCAAGTGAAGCGACCTGTGCCGAGTGGGTGATACAAATGATCTGCTGCGTTCTGGCCATGCTGCCAAGTCGTATGCCGATCTTGCGCGAGGTCTTGCCCGAAATGCCGGTATCCACCTCGTCAAATACGGTGGTGGGAATGCCGTCCTTGGTGTTCATGACGCATTTGATGGCCAGCATGATGCGCGAAAGCTCACCGCCCGACGCAATGCGGATCATGGATGACAGCGGCTCCCCCGGGTTTGTGGCGATCATGAATTCCACGCGGTCAATGCCGCCCGGCGTCAGCCCCGGCTCGCGCGTAAGCGCGATACGGAATCGCACGCCTGCCATATCCAGGTATGCAAGCTGCCCTGCGATCTGCTCGGCTGCCTCCAATGCCGCTTTTGCACGTATTTCAGACATCTGCTCCGCTATGGAGAGTGCCTTTTCTTCCAAAGCGGCAATCTCTGCGTCGTATTGCTCTGCCAGCTGATCCGATTGCTCGATCTCATCCAGCCTTTTCTTGGCGTTTTCCAAAAATTCCAGCACGGCCTCCACGCTGCCGCCGTATTTCCGCTTGAGCTTGGAGATCCCCTCCAGCCTGTCCTCGATTTTATCAAGCATCGCAATGGGATCATCGTCAATATCCTCAGCGTAGCCTTCGATGCGATCCGAAAGATCGCGCACGCGATAGGAAAGGTCGATCAGCTCCTCGCCGACCTCTGCAGCATCCGAAACGTAAGCCGCCAGTGCATTCATGGATGCGGCACACCGCTCCAAAAGATAGCTGACAGATCCGTTGCTGCCTGCTTGTGTGAGCAGCTTGGTGGAAAAACGCACCTGCTTTTGCACCTTTTCGGTGTTCTGCAGCTTATTACGCTTTTCGATCAGCGCCTCTTCCTCCCCCGCCTTGAGCTTCAAGGCCGAGATATCGTTGATCTGATAGGTCAGCATTTCAATGGTGCGCAGTCGCTCTCCCGCGTCCTTGAGCAGCGCGTCACGCTTGTCACAAAGTGCGCGCCATTGCTCATACACGGCTATATAATCGTTTTTCTGCTCCTCTACGTCGGCATACGCATCCAGCATATCCATATGATAGCGAAGATCCGACAGCATGCGGTTATCATCCTGTCCATGGATCGAGATCAGATACGAGGCTGCCTCCCTGAGCATGCCTAGCGTGACAGCTCTGCCGTTGATGCGCGCGCTGCTCTTGCCGTCCGCACTCAGCGTGCGCTGCAGCACAACACCGTCCTCGTCACAAGTAACGCCAAGCTGTGACAGCGCCTTGACCGAAGCATCCGACAGGTCGGTAAAATGTGCGCTGACAGAGGCATTGCTCTCGCCCGAGCGCACCAGCTCACGGTCGCCCTTGGCACCGCAGACCAGCAGAATGCTATCCACGATCACGCTTTTGCCCGCGCCCGTCTGACCGGTCATGACGCAAAAGCCGGACGAAAAATCAATATCCGCGCGTCTTATGACCGCAATATTCTCTATATGCAGATTCCTGAGCATACGCTTACTGTCCTCTGATGATTTCCTTGATCTTGGTGTTCAGATCGGCTGCGGCTTCTGCATTGCAGGACACCACGATGATGGTATCATCCCCTGCCACGCATCCAAGAATGACGGGCAGCTTGAGATTGTCGATCCCCACGGCCACGGCCTGCGCCATACCCGGGAAGGTCTTGATGATCACGGTATGCATGGCATAGTCCACTGAGGTGATGGATTCTGCCAGAGCATGATTGAACTTGATATTACCAAGCGGCTCGGTGGTCTTGGGCAACTCGTATCGGTACGAGCCCTTGTTGCTCATGACCTTGGTCAGCTTGAGCTCGCGGATATCACGCGATACGGTTGCCTGCGTAACCTCGTAGCCCAGCTTGCGCAGCTGCTCGATCAGCTCGTCCTGCGTTTCTATGTCGTATTTTTCAACGATCTCTATGATCTTCTCATGTCTGTTCTTTTTCATTGCATACTCCGTTTGCTATGAATTATTCATTTTCTGTCATTTTCTGACGCAGCTTTTTATAAAAGCCGCAGCTCTTGATACGTACCAGATTGGTCTGCAAAGGGGATTTGCTGATGCGGACGATATCGCCCTTACTCATTTCGTAATTGGTTCTGCCGTCCACGGTCAAATACAACATTTTTTCTCTCTGACAGATATTCTTGATCTCCAGCACCGCGGTATCCGGGAAGATCATGGGACGGGCGGCCAAGGAGTGCGGGCAGATGGGGGTAACGCAGAAGCAGGAAACGCGGGGATCCACGATCGAGCCGCCTGCGGACATGGAATACGCGGTTGAGCCTGTGGGCGTGGCCACGATCAGGCCGTCCGCACGGTAGGAGGTGACGGGGACGCCGCCCTCCGAAAGCTCAAGATCCACGATGCGTGCAATTGATCCGTTGGAGATCGAGGCATCGTTGAGCGCGTAGCAGGAGGAGCGCAAATTCCCCTTATAGCTGATCAGCTCCACGTTGAGCATGGAGCGTTTTTCCAGAGTATAGCCCTGCGGCTCGAACAGCTTATCAAGCTCGGCTATGTCACGCATCTCCAGTTCTGCCATAAAGCCCAGTCGGCCAAGATTGATACCTAAGATAGGAGTCGCGCGCGAAGCTGAGCGACGCGCCGCCTCCAGAATGGAGCCGTCACCGCCCAACACCACGATCATATCCGCCGTGGCATACACCTCGTCAATGGGGAGCAGCAAGAATTCGGCTCTTCCCTGCGCCATTTTGAGAAAGCGCTCGCGGTTATATACGGCCGCAACCACCTCGCAGCCATGCGAGATGAGTCGCTCGGCAACAGTAATGGCCGCGTATGCCTTCTCAGTAATATTGAAATTTGTGATGATTGCGATTCTTTTCATGACAGTCGCCTACTTTCTATGCGGAGCAAACAACGCCTGCACAGCCGTCTGCCGCACGTTGGTGTTTTCTCCGTTTTTGATATAATATGCAAGATATTCGACGTTTCCGTCACCGCCCTCTATGGGGGATTGGATCAGACCGCCAAGGCAAAGCCCCAGCGCAGCGGCAGCGTCCAGCACGCGCTCGATGGCCGCACGGCGATCCTTTGTATTTTTGACAATGCCGCTTTTGTTCAGCGCAGCGCGGCCTGCCTCAAATTGCGGCTTGATCAGCCCTACGTAAATGCCACCGTCCTTCAAAAGGCCCGCAACGGCCGGCAGCACCAGCGTTTGCGAGATAAAGGACACGTCCATGACCACGATATCCACGCAGCCTTCCAGCTGCTCGGGCTGCAGATAGCGGGCATTGACGCCCTCCATGCAGCTGACGCGCTCGTCTAACATCAGATCGGGATCCAGCTGATCCCTGCCCGAATCAATGGCGTACACGTGCGCAGCCCCCGCCTGCAAAAGGCAATCGGTAAAGCCGCCCGTAGAAGCGCCGATATCGGCTGCACGCATACCGCGCACGTCTATTCCAAAAGCACGTAACGCGCCCTCCAGCTTCAAGCCACCGCGGCTGACGTAGCGCTCCGGCTGCAGGATCTCTACTGCATGCTCCTCCTCTTCGGACACCTCCTGGGAGGGCTTTTTGATAACCTGGCCGTCCAGTACGGCATGCCCCTGTTCTATGTATTTTCTCGCTGCGGTACGGCTTTTGACAAAGCCGTATTCAACAAGATAAAGATCTGCTCTCATACTCAGGCACCGCGCATAAAGAGTATGCTTTCACGGAAAAACGGGATAAACTGCAAAAGCAGCGGCACGACAATGCCCACAGCACATCCTGCCCAAACCTGCAAGGGGGTATGGCCTACCAGCTCCTTGAGGCGTTTTTCTCTGTTCTCCTCGCTCTCTGCATTGATCACGTCAATGACCAGCTTATTGATGATTGCCGCCTGCTTGCTGACCTCACGGCGCACGCCCATAGCGTCACGCATCACGATCATGGAAAGCACTCCCGCAATGGCAAACTCAAAGGATGCAGGCGAGAAAACGACTGCCGTGGCAACTGCCATTGCAATCACGGCAGCCGTGTGTGAGCTGGGCATGCCACCCGTGCCAAACAGAATATTCGGAATATCAAACTTTTTTTGCCTGAAGCCTCGGGTGAACACCTTCAGAATCTGTGCCGTAAACCACCCGGTCAGTGCGGACATCACTACGTAATTGGTAAAAAAATCCTTAACTGCTTGCATGCTATCATTCCTTTATTTGTGTCAATAGTTTCGTTCTACAAGAAATTCTGCCAAAGCCACCAGATTTTGGCTGTTCTCCAAATCAATGACGGACGAGATCGCGTCGTCGGTCAGCTGCCGTGCATACGCACGTGCGCCCTCGACGTCATAAAAGCTCATAAAAGTGGTCTTGCCGTCACGCAGGTCGCTGCCCACGCTCTTGCCAAGCGCCTCTGCACTTTGGGTACAGTCCAGTATGTCGTCAATGACCTGGAAAGCAAGGCCAATATTGCGCGCATACGCCACAAGTGCTTCAAGTCTTACATCGTTTTGTGCAAGTCCTGCAGCGTGGCAGCCAAGGCGCGCGGCAGCCTCAATCAAAGCCCCCGTCTTACCTTGGTGCAGCTCCAGCAGCTCCTCCTTGGTCAGCGCATTGGACTCGCCAAACATATCGATCACCTGCCCCTTGACCATACCAAAGCTGCCAGCACCGCGCGAGAGCGCCAGCGCTGCATCGGCTTTGTTTTGTGCCGACGCATACGGACAGGAAAGGATCACGCCAAAGGCATCGGTCAAAAGCCCGTCGCCCGCAAGCGTTGCGATATCCTCGCCAAAAACTTTATGGTTGGTCGGTCTGCCGCGACGCAGATCGTCGTCGTCCATGCAAGGCAGATCGTCGTGGATCAGCGAATAGGTATGTACCATTTCCACAGCGGCCGCAAAATCCAGTGCGACACGTGCATCCCCACCAAGCATGGCACAGCTTTCCAGGACCAGCACGGGGCGGATACGCTTACCGCCTGCAAGCAGGCTGTATTTCTGGGCGTCGTACAGCACCTTGCAGGTGCGACTGCCCTCGGGATATATCTCACAAAGACGCGCCTGTACAAGGTCTGCGTCCATTTTTACAAATGCAGGGATCATCAACATCCCTCCTTAAACGTCACCGTCCTCGGTGACAAAGTCAATCGCAACGATCTCCCCCTGCGCGTTCTGCTGCAGGATCTTGATCTTTCGCTCGGCATCATCCAGCTCAGCCGACAGGCGGCGCACGATGGCAACGCCCTCCTCGTACAGTTTCAGGGATTCATCCAACGGAATCTTATCGTTTTCCATAGCGCGGATGATCTGCGTCAATCTCTCCAGCGCCTGTTCATAAGTCAATTTTTGTTCCATACCTGCTCCTTTATCTCGTCTACGGTAGCTTGTGCAGCACCGTCCGCAAATCTTACCGTGATCCTGTCACCGGGTACAAACGCTTTGACCGAGGTGGCAACCTCACCGCCGGCATCATGCGCGACCGCATAGCCTCGCTGCAAAACGGCCAAGGGGCTCAGCGCCTCCAATTTGCCGACACATGCACCAAGACCTTGCTTTTTACGCTCCAGCATCAGCTGTCCCGCATTCTGCAGGCGCACCCAAAGCTCATCCACGCGCATCTGCTTTTCTGCAATCACTGCGGCGGGTGAGCGCATGGCACGCGAAGCCGCCAGTGTGGCCAGCATTTCCCTTTTGGCCTGCACGTCTGCCAGCACAAGCGTGCCAATCTTGGCAAGCTTGGCGTCCAGCTCGGCCTTGAGTGCCAAGCGATCCGGGAAGACCAGCTCGGCAGCAGCGCTGGGTGTGGGAGCGCGCAGGTCTGCAACAAAATCGCAGATAGTAAAATCGGTTTCGTGTCCCACGGCAGAAATGACGGGTATGGCGGATGCCGCGATCTCGCGGGCAAGGCGTTCGTCATTGAACGCCCAAAGATCCTCGATCGAGCCGCCTCCGCGGCCAATGATGATCACATCCACGTTTGCAGCACGGTTGAAATAGCGAATGCCGCCCGCAAGATATGCAGCAGCCTGGTCTCCTTGTACAAGTGACGGAAAAATGATCAGCTCTCCTTGGGGGTATCTTCTGCCCGTGACGTTGATGATATCACGAATGGCAGCCCCCGTGGGCGAGGTAATGATGCCAACGCGACGCGGCAGCGACGGGATCGACTTTTTGCGTTCGGGCGCGAACAGCCCCTCTGCGGCAAGTCTTGCCTTGCACTGCTCAAAGGCCAAGTACAGGCTGCCAAGCCCGTCCGCCTCCATCAGATCGGCATAGAATTGATACTGCCCGCCTGCGACGTAAGCGGATACTCTGCCGTGCAGCAGCACCTTCATGCCGTCGCGCGGCTCAAATTGCAGTCTGGCAGCGTGCGAGCGGAACATGACCACACGCACGGTCGCCCCTGCGTCCTTGACCGAAAAATACATATGTCCGGTCCTGTATTGGTTGGTGAAATTCGAGATCTCACCCTTGATCCACATATCGGAGAGTACCGCATTGCCGTCCAGCAGCATTCTGACGTATTCATTGAGCTGTGTCACAGAAAAATACTGCCGTCCCTGTTGCATGCTTTATTCTCCTTTCAAAAATTCATTGCGGCACAAAAGGCTCGTGCCCGCAGCGTTATCCGCGGAAAATGCGGGTGCGCCGAAATAGGCGTGGAATTTGCGCTCCAATCGCTCACGGATGCGGCAATTGCTCATAACGCCGCCTGCATACAGCACGGGCATTCTGCCATGCTCCGATAGAATATTCTCTGTCATCTGCGAGAGCGTTTGCGCAACGAAATCCAGGGTATAGGCGCTGACCAGTGCCTTGTTCCCTGTCATGTTATAAAGCTTTAAGGCAAGGTTTTCAAGCCCCGACAGATTGCATACGCTTCCCTTAACGCTCACACGCGGCTTAGGGATCTTGCCGGTAGCCTCTGCCGCCAGCAGCTCGATAGCTCTGCCGCAGGGGAACGAAAGCCCCATGGCAACACCGATGCGGTCAATGGCCTGCCCTGCGTTGAGGTCTGCCGTTTCTCCCACCAGCGTGATCTTGCCGATGCTGCCGTTCTCGGGCGTGACCAGCACGGCCTCGGTGGTGCCGCCCGACACGTGGAAGGCCACGAACGGGCCTTGCATCAGTCGCTCCAGCTGTCCGGACGCATATGCGGCCGCCATAATATGTCCGCTCTGGTGAGAGAAGGCATACAGAGGCACGCCTGCAGCGGCAGCAAATGAGGTCGCTGCCGTCTTTCCTGCTAAAAAGCAAGGCATATACGAGCCCTCAACGTCACGCGGATAGGCCGAATAGCCCACCGCTGCAACGGTATAGTCCGCCGTAACGGCACGCAGCTGCTCGCAAACGTCGGGAAGATTTTTCAGATGCGCAAATACCGCATCACTCTGCCGCAGACCGCAAGCACCCGCTTCCACGGGCAGAGGGCTTTTGATATTGGCGATCACCTGCCCCTCGGCTGTGCAGACAGCCGCAGAGGTGGTATAATTGCTGGTATCAAAGCCGACAAAGCATATCGGTTTATTTTGCATTTGCTTCCAACTCATTCTTAATGCTGCCAAGCACTCCGTTGACAAAGGAGCGCGCTTTTTCGTCATCGTATTTTTTGGAAAGCTCAATCGCTTCGTTGATGGCGACGGCATTTGGGATATCCTTGACGTATGTCATTTCATATACGCAAAGACGGATGACTGCACGGGATACGCGCGTCATTCTGGAAACCTTCCAGCCGTTTGCGTGGCGTTCGATGGCGGCATCCACCTCTGCAAGCTTTTCGCAAACGCCAAAGAATGCGTTTTTGACGTATGTACCCTCGGGCTCACCATTCTGCTCGCACCAAGTGCCGTACACCTCTTCGGGAGTTTCGTCCCGTCTGAAATCACTTTCAAAAAGCAGTCCGAATACTGCCTCTCTTTGCTGTTTTCTGTTCATTTGTGCCATAGCTGTTTCCTTTCGCAGGCTTTTAACCGTAATTGGTCATAATCATTCCATTATAACTTACATTATACACCCGTGAGCCGTAAAAGTCAACACAATTATGCATATTTTTCTGCATAAAGTGAATATTCTTTTCTGTAAAGGTTTCGTGAATTTTTGCTTGCTCTCTTGCATTCCTCCTTGAAATATGGTAAAGTATATATGTATGTAAACTACACGGAAGGACTCCACACATGAATTTCAAGGTTTTCTTAAAAACTTTTCTGATACATACCTGCATTTACACCACGGTATTTTTCAGCGCAGCCATGCTGTTTGTGCTGCTTGGCGGTATGACCTCTTTTGCTACGGCATCCTATTTTCTCATTCTTGCCTTTTGCGCCTTTTTTGCCTTAGCAAACACGGTGTTCGCAAAAGCCAAGCTTTCCGTCTGGTGGCGCGCGATCATCCACGCGGCCTTGACGATGGGCGGATTTTACGTCTGTATTTACGGCAGATATGCGGATATTGGCGTGCGAAGCGACGCTTTGATGCTGTTTTCCGTTTTGGTAACGCTGCTTTACGCGGCATCGTTTGGCACCTTCCTTGCCATTCGCTACGTGCGCCTGCGCAAAAAGGAGGATCGCGCTGCTTACCAAAGTGTATATGACAACAAAAAAGATCAGAAACGGAGATAAGACCGATCATGAATAAGGATTCGATCATTAAAGTATTACTCATTGTCATCATCGTACTGCTCATAGGCAACCTTGCGCTGCTGGCTGTCTGGGGCGTGGTTTCGATTACCACCGAAAAGCCCATGCTTTCGGGTGGGCGTCCTGCGCAAACCGAAAAGGACACAACCAAGGCCGAAACGGACAATCTGCCCGTGAGTGGCACGCCCGACTCCTCTGCCCTGCTTGGCGAGAGCGCAGATATGGGGCAGGAATATATTGACAGCATCATTTTCCTTGGTGATTCCACCACCTCTCACATGAAGTCCCGTGAGGTATTGACCGGTGGTAAGAATACAAAGCAGATCTGGACGGGGGCTGCGGGCTGGTTGAATCTGGACGCAAGCGTTCACAAAACCACCATCCTTTACCCCAAGACCGGTACAGAAATGACCGTGGCCGAGGCGGCAGCCTTGGAAAAGCCAAAATATATGGTGATCACGCTGGGCGCGGACTATGGCGTTGCCTACTGTGATCAGATCAAATTTACCACCTACTACGGCAAGCTGATCGATGCGATCAAGCAGGCAAGCCCCGACACAAAGATCATTTTGCAATCCGTCTTCCCTGTTGCCGCACACTATGAGAATCAGGTCATTGCAGCAGGCAAGGAAGCTAAGGGGCTGACCAACAGAAAAATTGATATTGCCAACACCTGGATCATGCAGCTTGCCGCACAAAAGGGCTGCAAATATCTTGACACCGCAAGCGTTTTGAAAAACAGCAACGGTGCTTTGATTGACAGCTACGAGAGTGCCGAGCACGGATACGACGGCATTCACATCAACACCGAGGCCTACAGAGCCATTTTGCAATATATCCGCACACACGGATACACCGACTGATAAAAGGAGAATGAACATGAAAAAAATCACTTTGATTGCAGCCCTGCTGCTTTGCCTTATTTTAACGCTGAATGCTTGCTCCTCTTTACGCAGTGACGTTGAGGTTGCAACGCTGACCTCCGCGGTTCTTGCTAAGGTCAGCACACAGGGCGGCTTTACCGCAGCCGACTCGGATTACGTTGACTTGGAATTTGCAAAGCCCGACGTGATCAGCGCAAACGTGGACCAATGGATGATTTGCGCATCCACCTCCTCTTCCACGGTCGATGAATTCGGTATTTTCCGCGTCAAGGATGGCGGTGACGTGAGTGCCATCAAGGCTGAGGTTTCGGATTACGTGCAATCCATGCAGGTCAAGCTGGAGGTTTATCTGGATATGTATGATCCTGCCGAGAAGACCAAGCTGGAAAACGCACAGGTCACGGTTTATGGCAATTACGTGGTTTACACCATGCTCAGCGATGCGGACACCACTGCGCTGATGTCGGCGATTGCGGGAGAGCTGACAAATTGATAAAAAAACGAATCATGACGGAAGAAATCGGTTGCTTGCACCCGATTTCTTCTTTGTTTGCAAAGAAAAAGAGCCGTCGAAACGGCTCTTGGGGAAATCCTTGATCAATGATTTACGGGCTTGCACACAAAGGCTGCAACACCTTGCGCTGCGATATGATCGCACGTTTTTTGGGCAGCCTCGCGATCCGCAAAGATACCCACGATGCTGGGGCCGCTGCCGCTCATCATGGCAAAGGTAGCGCCACCGTCCAGCATACGCTGCTTGAGCGCATTTGCCACGCTATGCACGGGCAACACCACAGATTCAAACACGTTATACATTCCGCGCGTCATTTGCGCAAGGTCACCGCTTTGCATGCCCTCCAATAGGCGCGACAGTCGTGCCTCGCTTCCCTCTTTTTGCGCGGCAAAGTCACCGTATAAGTCATCGAGTGCGCGGTATGCCTGCGGTGTGCTGACGCCTTCACCGCCGCGGGCTATGGCGATATAGCAATCGGGCATGGGGACGCACGGCTGCATGATCTCTCCGATACCGCGCGTGATCTGCGTGCCGCCAACCAGGCAAAAAGGCACGTCTGCGCCAAGGCTTGCGCCAAGTGCGATCAGCTCCTGCTCGCTGTATTTTCCAAATTGCAAATTGAGCGCGCGCAAAACGGCAGCGCAATCGGTGCTGCCGCCTGCAAGCCCCGCCTCGGCAGGAATATGCTTTTGCACGTCGATCTCGATCTCGCACGGAACGTTTCCCTCAAAATACGCGCTCGCTGCACGGTAGGCCAAATTACGTGCATCACACGGCAATCCACCGTCACAGCGCAGCACAATACCGCCCTGCTTTTGCGCGTGAACCGTTACGCGGACAAGATCGCACAGATCCACCGATTGCATGATGCTGACGATCTCGTGATAACCGTCGCTGCGCTTGGCCGTTACGTCCAGATACAGATTGATTTTGGCACAGGCACGTATTTCCATATCATCCTCCATGTTTTTTCTGCTCTTATTATACCACACACGGGCGCGTTTGGCAAGAGTATAAAGTATGTACGGAATATGAAATTTCGCACACAAGGCACAAATCTTGCCCCCAGCTCTTGACGCAAAGCCAAAATTGGTATATAATTTAATGTGCGGGATTTTTTGCATCCCAGTATCCCACCTTAGTCAAGGAGACTTTCATGCAGCTGCAAAAAAACAAAGGTACAAAAGTTTATGCGATTGCCGCGCTGGCCGTAGCCATTGTCGGTATTCTGCTTTACGCCATTGTCAACGTCGAAGCAATCAAGAATTTTATCAGTCGTATCTGGGTGATCTTTGCACCCGTTGTTTACGGCTTCTGTCTTGCATATTTGTGTAACCCCATCATGAAGGTGTTTGACAATCACATCTTTAAAAAGATCAAGTTTCCGGGGCTGCGCCGTGCTCTCTCTCTTACCATGACCGTGTTGGTCGTGCTTTCCGGCATTGCGGTCATCATCGGCCTTTTGGTCCCCGAGATCGTGCGCAGCATTCAGCACCTGTTTACACACTATGACGAATATCTGGAAGAGGTCATTGCCATCGTCAACAACGGCATTCTCTGGCTGGAAAAGGTTGCAGGCATGGCACCCGAGGAAAATCAGCAGTATATCAGCGTTGAAGAGATCAAGATCATGGTCACGGACGCTGTCAACTCACTCTTCGACTCCTCCAAAAGCATTTTGCAGCAGATCACGGAGATCTTTGATGAAAACTCCACCTCGATTCTCAAAAAGATTTTTGATAAGCTGTTCCCATACACGGGTACTTTGATCAGCAAGGTCTACGTATTCATCATTGACGCATTCTTCAGCATTCTGATCGCGCTGCATCTGCTTGCCTCCAAGGAGACCAGACTTGCGCAGGTCAAGAAAATGCGTAAATCCATTTTCACCTACGAGCAGAACAAGTTCATCAACCGCGTACTCAATATCATCCACGAATCCTTTGGCAGCTATCTGGAGGGCAAGCTTTTAGATGCTTTGATCATCTTTGTACTTTGCTGGGCATCCTTTGCCATCTTCGGCATTTCGGACTATAACCTGCTGATCGCTGCCTTGATCGGCATTACCGACATCATTCCCATCGTCGGTCCCTTCATCGGTGCGATCCCCGGTGGATTTATCGTGCTGATCACCAATCCCTCCAAGTTTTTGCTCTACGTCATCATCGTTCTGCTCATTCAGCAGCTCGAGGGAAACATCATCAGTCCCAAGATCCTTGGCCAGCATATGGGTGTCAGCGCCCTTTGCGTACTGATCTCGATCGTGGTCATGGGTAGCATATTCGAAGGAAATCCCATCGCGCTGATCATTTCCGTTCCCCTGTTTGCCGTTATGGTTGAGCTTGGCAAGATGTTCATCGAGCACAGACTCAATAAAAAGGGCTTGCCTACCGATACGGCAGAATATTACCGAGGGGCGGTGACCGAGGATGAGATCGATCTTGCTACGCACTATCAGAACAGAAAGCTGACTTACTACTACGAGCACAGCGTTCTCAAAAAGTGGTTGGACAAGCGCAAGGAAGAGAAAGCGCAGCGCAAGCTGCAAAAGGCGCAAGAGGCCGCTGCGCAGGCAGCAGAAGCAGAAAAAACCGACGCACAGGAAAATCTGCCTGACACAGCGCCCGAGCAGACCGAGGCCAAAGAAAATCAAGAGAATACAGAGAATCAAGAAAATCAAGATAAAGAATAAGAGGACTCCCACATGAACAACGAAAACATCAAAAGGGGCGGCATTTCGGTAGACACCGAGCATATCTTCCCCATCATCAAAAAATGGCTTTACTCCGAAAAGGATATCTTTCTGCGTGAGATCGTATCCAATGCGACTGATGCTGTAACCAAATACAAAAGATTGCAATCGCTCGGTCAGATCCCGAGTGACGATTGCACCTATCGCATCACGGTATCGCTTGATAAGGACGCAGGCACGATCAGCGTCAGCGATAACGGCATCGGCATGAGCGCCGAGGAGTTGGAGACCTATATCTGCAACATCGCGCTTTCGGGTGCTTTTGAGTTCATTCAGAAGTACGAGGGCGAAGGCGGGGCAAACGGCATTATCGGCCACTTCGGTCTGGGCTTTTATTCGGCCTTCATGGTTTCGGACAGCGTTGAGATCTACACCAAATCCTATACCGATGCGCCTGCCGTGCATTGGGTTTGCGATGAGAGCGGCAACTACACGACAGAGGCGTGTGACAAGGACGAGCGCGGCACCACCGTGGTCATGCACATCGTGGACGAGGAGCGCGAGTATCTGGACCGCACCAGACTGATCGGCATGCTGCGCAAATACTGCGCGTTTATGCCCGTAGAGATCTACTTTGAGGACGCAGGCGAACAAAGCGAGCAAGCATCCGATCCTATCAACGACACTACTCCGCTTTGGCAGAATAACCCCTCCGACTGCACGGACGAGCAGTACAAGGAGTTTTACGGCAAGGTCTTCTCCGATTTCAAGGAGCCCTTGTTCCACATTCACATCAATGCGGACTACCCCTTGAACTTCAAGGGTATCCTCTACTTCCCACGCATCTCTTCCGAGTACGAATCGATCGAGGGACAGGTCAAGCTGTATTACAATCAGGTATTCGTTGCCGACAATATCAAGGAGGTCATTCCCGACTATCTTCTGATGCTGCGCGGTGTGCTGGATTGCCCCGAGCTGCCGCTCAACGTGTCCCGCAGCTATCTGCAGAACAACACCTACGTTTCCAAGGTCAGCGCACACATCGTCAAGAAGGTTGCGGTCAAGCTGAATTCGCTTTGTAACCTGGAGAGAGAGCAGTATGAAAAGATCTGGAACGACATTCGCATTTTCGTGGAGTACGCCTGCATACGCGACCGCAAGTTCTACGACAGAGTCAAGGGCAGCCTGCTGCTCTCTTTGACCGACGGCACTTTCGTAACGGTGGATCAGTACTTAGAGAACGCCAAGGAAAAGCACGAAGGTGTGGTTTACTACACAACCGACAAGGCACTGCAGGCGCAGTATATTTCGATGTTCACCGCGCAAGGCATACCCGTAGCCGTACTGGAAAAGGCACTGGACACGCAGTTTGTCACCGCTGTGGAAAGCTATCGCGACGACGTCAAGTTCAAGAGGATCGACTCTGACGTAGCGGACGCACTCAAGGGCGACGGTGAAGTAAGCGATCACCCCGAGCTGACTGAGCTGTTCCGCAGCGTCAGCAAAAACGAGCAGTTGAGCGTGACCTATCAGCCTCTCAAGGATGCAAGCGTCCCCGCAATGCTGGGCGTGACCGAGGAATCCTCGCGTATGGCTGAAATGATGCGCATGTACGCCATGAGCACGGGATCCGCGCCCATGGATTTTCCGCTGGAATACTCTATGGTGGTCAACACGTCCTCGCCTTTGTATCAAAAGCTTTTGGATCTGTCTGCAGATCAGCCCGATAAGGCTGCGCTGATCGCACGTCAGATCTACGCGCTCTCGCTTTTGGCACAGCGCAAGCTGAGTGCCGAGGAGCTGCAGGCATTTTTGTCCGATAGCTTCTCCTTGCTGGAGCTTTTATAAATGGCACCCGCGTATCCCCCCTTCCCCTTCTCTACCGGATATGATCCGACCGAGGCCGTGCAGGAAAATCTAGCAGAGATCAATCAGCGCCTGCAGCCGATCTATCTTTCGCGAGCCTTTCAGCTCGGAGAACTGATCGAGGCCGGCAAGGATCTGCCCGAGCTGCCGGATAAGGACACGGTGCAAGCCATCTGCGAGCATCTGTTCCATTCCGAACAAAGCAATGACTACTACGCCGCCGGCCTCTACCCTGCCGATCTGCTTACGCTTTGCAAAGAGATCGCATCTGCCTATCCCGAAAAGTACGACAGCATGTTTTCCGCGGTCTTCGGGCAGCACACGCTTCCTGCAAAAGAGGCGCAATCCCGCATTGCTTACGTAGCAAACAGCTATACCGAGCAGGCTTTTATGGAGCTCAAGGGCTTGGTCAAGCAGCATCGCGTGGCCTATTTTCACCACTTTGACGACGTTTGTCAGGAGGTCAACAACGGGCTTTGCGAATACGGCATTCTGCCTGTGGAATCCACGTCCGAGGGCTTGATGGCGGGGCTTTACCGCTTGATCGAGCTTTACGACCTGCGCATTTGTGCGCTGTGCCGCATCCCGACCGCGAACAACGGCTACACCTCCTTTGCCTTGATCCGCAAGACGCTTGCTCCCGTACAGCCCCAGCCACGGCACTGCCTGGACTTTTTGTACACCCCCGCCTCCCCCGATGACGCGGGGACGCTGATCAGCGCGGCGGCGCTTTGCGGACATACGCTTTTGCACACCGCAACGTACATGGGCAACGACAGCGAGATCTTTCGATTGCGCTTTGGCGTCAATCCCGACGCGCTTTACCCCTTTCTGATCTATCTGTGGCTGTTCTGCCCGGATATCACCCCCATTGGAATCTATATGATCAAATAAATTTGAAAAGGAATGCATACTATGAAACAAACAATCTCTTACAAGACCTCGGGCGTTTGCTCCCGTCAGATCAACCTTGTCGTCGAGGACGGCATTATCACCGAAGCTGCTTTTGTTGGCGGCTGCCATGGTAACACGCAGGGCGTAGCAGCTCTGGTCGTCGGCATGAGCGCAGAGGAGGCTATTCGCCGTCTGCGCGGCATCAAGTGCGGTTTTAAGCCCACCTCCTGCCCCGACCAGCTTGCACAGGCGCTGGAGCAGAATCTGCAGCACTAATACAATCACTATAAAAAAAGGAGAACGCAATCATGGAACAGTACATGAAGAATTACCTGCGCTGGCTGGAAAGTGACAAGCTCAGCGAATCCGAAAAGGCAGAACTCAACAGCATCCGTGACAATGACGGTGAGATCCGTCTGCGCTTTACCTCGTACCTCTCTTTTGGCACAGCGGGACTTCGCGGCATTATGAAGACCGGTATGAATGCCATGAACACCCATACAGTTGCATATGCAACGCAGGGGCTGGCCAATCTGATCATCAAGGAAGGCCGCGCTGCCGACGGCGTTGCCATTGCTTACGACAGCCGCAACAATTCTGCTCTCTTTGCAAAGACTGCAGCACAGGTGCTGGCCGCTGCAGGCATCAAGTCCTACCTGTTTGACGATCTTCGCCCCACCCTCGAGCTTTCGTTTGCTTTGCGCGAATACGGCTGCGTTGCGGGCATTAACATCACGGCATCCCACAACCCCAAGGAATACAACGGCTACAAGGCATACTGGGAGGATGGCGCACAGCTGCCCCCCGAGCATGCGGATACGGTCAGCGCATCCATGGAGGCACTCGATATCTTTGAGGACGTCAAGCTGGCAGACTTTGACAAGGCGCTCTCTGACGGCTTGATCATCATGCTGGGAGCCGAGACCGATGAAAAGTATCTTGCACAGGTTGTCTCGCAGGCGGTCAATCCCGAGGCTGTTAAGGCTGTGGCAGACGACCTCGCCATCGTCTACACCCCTCTGCACGGCACGGGACATAAGCTTGTTCCCGAGGTCATGGAACGCATCGGTCTGAAGAATCTCTACACCGTACCCGAGCAGATGATCATTGACGGCAACTTCCCCACCGTTCCCAAGCCCAATCCCGAATATCCCCAGGTGTTTGAGCTGGGCATCGAGATCGCAAACCGCATTGGCAGCGATTTGATCGTGGCAACCGACCCCGACGCAGACCGCGTGGGTGTGATGACAAGAACAGCTGACGGCTCGTTTATGACCATCACGGGCAACCAGATGGGCGCTTTGCTGCTTGACTATATTCTGACCGCCTATGAAGAGACCGGCAGCATGCCCGCGCATCCTTACGCTGTCAAGACCATTGTTTCCACCGAGCTTGCTGCAGCCATTTGCGCTGCGCACAACGTGACCATGCACAACGTGCTGACCGGCTTTAAGTTCATTGGGGAGGTCATCAAGAACTATGAGGCAAAGGGATATGGCTCGTTCATTCTGGGCTTTGAGGAAAGCTACGGCTACCTCAAAGGCACTTACGCGCGTGATAAGGACGCTGTGGTGGCATCCATGCTGATCTGCGAGATGACCGCTTACTACAAGGCTAAGGGCATGACGCTGGGTGACGCGCTCCAAGGTCTGTACGCACGCTACGGCTACTGCTATGAAACCAACGTAGAAATCTATATGGAGGGCTTGGACGGTGCTGCACGCATGGCAGCCATGATGGACACCTTGCGTAACGATCCCCCTGCTGTCTTTGGTGACGTTCCCGTTGAACTGTTCGGCGACTACAAGACCGAAACCTTTACCGAGCTTGCAACCGGCAAAAAGACACCCACGGGCTTGCCCAAGTCCAACGTGCTGTATTTCAAGCTGGTCAACGGTGACGTGATCGTGGTTCGTCCTTCGGGTACCGAGCCTAAGATCAAGTTCTATTTCCTGCTGCTTGGCAAGGATAAAGACGAGGTACTGGCAAAGCTTGAGGGATACAAAAAGACATTGGACGCTTAAATTCACGCAAAACAGCGGACGACCAAATTCGGCCTTGCCGAAATAATTCGCCCCTACATAAAACCCCGCCAACG